>DATMFE010000475.1:0-5406 GCA_035556295.1 Ureibacillus sp. | reverse complement strand
GCATATGAATAAAACGTGCACTTTTTATACATCCGCCTCCCACTTGGGTATCGAGTAAATGCCGTCATATCAAGGATGTATAAAAAGCAGCATAAAAGAGAAACACACTCTAATTGGAACCCTTACTGCCACAAGGGTTCTTTTTTGATGCGTGTTCCGGAAGAGTGATTACGTTAGCTAAGAATGAATAGCGTATACAGGTTAAAAACAGAAAAACTCCTGTGACCTGTTCAGGAGTTTTTCTGCTACATTTATTTAACCAAAGGACTGAAGCCTCACGGCGTCTTGAGTAGTTTGTTCAAGTTACCAATAACTTATGTATAATTTATACAATTCCATATTATGGTGAAATTTAGTTAGAGAGGTGTTGTATATGAAAAAGTAATTTTTGATATTTCATTTTTATTACTTTTAATAGACGTTTATCCTTCTTTTAGGTTTAATATTAATTTTATAGAGAAACCAATTATTAATCCAGGAATAACCCACAATATTGGAAACCAGACCGCCCCCAACAATACCCCAAAAACTTTTGTTTGGGCTGAATATATAGTTCCGACAGTAACAAAAAATGCTGAGCTAACGAAGGGCAGATAGGAATAAGGCTGTTTTCCTCCTCCTGCATCTTTAAAGGCATCCCACATTGCAAAGAAGTATAAACAGGGATAGAACATAAGCCACTGATAATTTGCTTGTGAAACCGCACCTTCTATATTTCCAATAAAACTCAAACGGATGGCTTCATTAAAGTTTGCCATTACATTTATTATAAGCTCTAATATAATAAATAAAATTCCTTTAAGAAGTTGACCGTTTAATATTTGGGGAAAACCAGGTAAAGCTATACTCCACAAAATACTCTCTGTTATTTTATCTTTCTTTTCCATCTCACTTACATCATTTGTTTTTTGCCAAATCTTCATGGTTTGTAGCTAGTGGAGGCTGTTCCATCCACTCATTTTCTATTAGAAGATTCATTCCATCTTCTGCCAACAATCCAATATCGGTAATCATTTTTGCGTAATTAGCTACCAAATCCCTTCGTTGGGATATTGCCATTGCTTCTCCATAATACCCAATGGCTGAAGAAATTAGCGTAGATATTAAAAACATCATAAGTTTATCAGAAAAAGGTGGGGTTGTTGAATCCGTTACTTCTGAATCAAAAGTCCGTGGAATATGTAAATTATCTTCTTTTAACATCGAAGTTAGGATTTCGAAGTGACTTTTACAGACCTTTCTAGCCCTTTCCATATATTTTCGAACATCTTTAGATTGAGCTACCTGACTGAACCCTAATTCTAGTACTACTTTTGTCATTGTCTTTTGCATATTAAGATAAGTACCACTAACTTCAACTGCACTAATAGGTCTACGTTTTCCAAGCCAACCTGTTAAGTAATTTTGTTTTTTAATAAACTCGACTTTCTGGTGATTATTAAAAGTAGGGGGTTTGCTAATAATCCCTTTACTTACAAGAACACCAGTGGCTAGATCATACAATTCCACTGTTTCAGAAATAACTTGCTTAAAGTATTTTCTTTGATCTTCTTTAATAGTACAGCCTGTCGCTCCAGCATATCTAGTCATGCCGTGAATAGACATTATTTGAATAAAAACAATAATATATGTATCTGTAAATAAAGCAGGTGCCTCTAGTGTGACATCCTCATCTGTAAACCCCTTGGGTAGTGGATAACTTTCTTTTGTCAAAAATTCTTCTATCTTTTGAAGGTGGCGTTCCGACAATTCAAGAGCAAATTGAAGTACCTTACTTATGTCTTTATCTTGAACATTCTCAATAAAATAGCGAAGCATACAACGTGATAAGCTGTCATTAAGATACTGTGACCAAAGGTTTGCAAGTTCCGAAGAACTCATCCTTCCACTATGTGTAATATCTTCCATTTAATTCCCTCCTGTAAATTTATCTAAAATAGTTTCTCCTAATAAAAATTTTTTATGATAAGGGTAGAACAGACTCTTTTTTTAAACAAATTAAACACTATAAAAAGAATCTTACCTGTAAGCTTTATTATTGATTTTTTTATGCTCATTCAGAAAGTTACAATTTATAAGCTGCAAAAAGCCCCTGATAAAAAAGCTTTTTAGCATACAATTTCCTATAAATACGTTTTATGTTAACTATCTTTGTATATGATATATAGCTTAAAAACAGAAAAAAATACTGTTTGTTATAGAAACAATGCATCAAAACGAAAACAGCCCTAAGCGATGGCTCATCACTTGGGGCGTGTTGTTAATAACATTAATGTTTTTTCTTCTTAGGTGTCAACTGTCTAATTGACTTAAATAACATACGTATCCACATTATAGCTTAGAACCTTGTTCAGCATCATTGGGCCTCTGCATCTTAACCGAACGCTTTCGAACTAAAACAAAATAGGAAAGAAACGCCAACAAGCTAGCACCAAAGATCGTAACGCCCATTGGAACACCCGTATACGATCCTGCTATTCCAACAAGAGGTGCTGATAGCGATCCGAGTACAAATGGCAATAAGCCTAATAATGCGGAGGCGCTGCCCGCAATATGTCCTTGTGATTCAATGGCTAATGCAAAGGACGTCGTACCAATAATACTGATTGATGAGACAAAAAAGAAAATCGGGATCGCCACGGCAATTAATGGAGCTTTTAAAAGAAGAGCGATGAGTAGGATTGCTCCTGCCGCAATAGAAATTCCTAGTCCTATCTTTAAGAATGTTCGCTCCGAAATGTGATCGGCCAAGCGTCCAACCAACTGACTTCCAATAATCAAGCCTAAACCATTAACTCCAAAGAGTAGACTGAACTGTTGCGGAGAAACATGGTAAATATTTTGATAGACAAACGGAATACCAGATACATAAGCAAATATTCCAGCTGTCGTGAATCCTTGTGTGAATGCGTATCCCATGAATTCTCGCTCCTTAAATAAGGAACCAAAATTGCTCATGAGCTGTGGCAGATTACTAGGCACACGTTTTTCAGGTGGTAGCGTTTCTGGTAGTTTTAGAGAAACCATGAAGATTAATATAGCTCCAATACAAGCTAAAACAATAAAAACTCCATTCCACTTGGTAAACGAAAGAATGGCTCCCCCAGCAATTGGTGCAACGATTGGGCCGAGGTTACCGACTAATACAATTAAAGTAAAAAATTTGGTCAGTTCCTTTCCACTGAAAAGGTCCCTGACAATAGCTCTTGAAACCACAAGCCCGCCTGCTGCCGAAAAACCCTGGACAAAACGAGCCACAATAAGGAAATAGATATTTGGTGAAAACGAGCAAGTTAAAGAAGCTAATAAGTATAAGCAAAGAAATAATAGTAAAGGTTTACGACGGCCTTTCACATCACTCAATGGGCCAATAAATAATTGTCCTGCTCCCAATCCTAATAAGCATGCTGTCAAACTAATTTGTACGAGTGTTGCCGTAGTATGAAAATCTTTTACGATTGTGGGGAAGGAAGGTAAATACGTATCAATTGTAAAAGGGCCTAAGAGTCCAAGTGATCCCAAAAGTATCGCAAGTTGAATTCTTTTTTTTCCACTAAGTGTATTCAATTTTTCCTCGCCTTTCTATATAGTTTGTATTTCATTTCACTACAGAAATGTAGGCTACAAGCTCCCATCCTACATTAGGCACAAAGGGACCAAAATGTAGATTTAATTCGATACCCGAAATACATAGTTCTGATTATAACCTTTTATCATTTCGGGGTAAACAATTAAAAATTCAGCTTGCAGATGAAGGTTAAATATTTTGGTTCTGATGCAAAATTTCAGCCGACTTGAAACTACTCTCTAAAACTTGGACATACTGGTTCTGATGCAAAAAACATTCGCTAGAAAAATAAAGCGTTAGGTTCCCTTGAATTACTAGCTTATGAGGCTAAACCAAATAGTTGATGGATGAACACTTTTCTACCTTGGGCGGACTTCACCTATTGGTAAACTTGCTTCTTTTTCAGCATATGCATGATTTCTATGCCACTCAGTATGTAAGTGGCTGTACGAAATAATTTCAACCCTAACATCGAACGAACACGCTTCTTAATAAAACGGTGATCTTGTTCCACGGTGTTATTTAGATATTTTATCCGCCTTATTTGGATGCCTACGGACTTCTTTTTCTCTTTCTTCAACTCTTCAATAGCCACAGGATAGGCCGGATTCTTATCGACTGTTATGACACGGGTCATTGAAACATGAAAAGAGCGCAAAGCTTTCTTGAAAAAGCGTTTTGCAGCCTTATAATCTCTTGTTTTGCTTAAATAAAAATCAATCGTATTTTCTTTTGGATCAACGGCACGATATAGGTGCATCCATTGACCTTTTAACTTAATATACGTTTCATCCACTCTCCAAGAATCATTGATTAGCTTAAGGTGACGCCGTACTCGTTCATCTAGTTCAGGACCATACTGATGAACGAGTACGCATAATCTTGGTGTGAGAAATCGATAATCCGCGTTCTTCCATCACCATCTACTGATCCCTACTACATGGGTTCCTTTTTTTATTTGGTTCCGCGAATGTGAATTATTGTAACTAAAATTTTATGTAGTATATAGGTTAACAGCTATTTAATACTCATTTGTATATAGAACTTGACTATCTTTTATGACTGAGACCTGGACAGATTCTCTAGGTACTTCAGGAGTTGTTTTTTCTGAAAGAATATATCCTTTTTGATTTAATGATATGTTTTTTCTTACTTTTGTTCCGTCTTGAAATTCCATTTCTATATATTTTCCTTCTTGAATTAATTTATTATTTGTAATATATATACCGAGATATGGAACCCCTGATAAGGCACCTGTAACCTGTATTGGTAGAGTTTTATCTATGGGCACTTCCACTCCCTTGTATTCTTCAATTCCTTGTCTGTTTTTTGTAAGTATGTAAGTGCCCAATTTAGTGTCATTTTTATATAAGATAAGGGCATGAGGACAGCCTTAGATTTAACATTCTCTTCTTTAAGAATAGATAAGTTAGACTTTCTTTTATCCTCTATGAAATCATTAATTTCTCTTTTAGATAGTACCTTATAATTGTTACTGCTATATAAAAAATAACTACTAATCCCTATTATGATTAATAAACTTAGTAAAACTAATTTCAGATTACGAGATAAAGTCATATTTGTTTTCCCCCTTTACCATGCCATTAAGTTATAACCATATTTTAACATATAAAGATAAAATAAGTTCTTAGATATGTTAAGGAGGATAACAATGGGTATTTTAAGTGGAAATCCTACAGATGAACCGATGCATTACGGTGAAGTATTTGGAACATGGTCGTTTCTTTCTGCTTCAAAGGGATTAGTAGCTGGTTATCAAACGTTTCTAAATCATGTAGGAGACAAGGATCTACATAAGTTAGTACAAGAAACAATTG
>DATMFE010000474.1:0-4372 GCA_035556295.1 Ureibacillus sp. | reverse complement strand
AAGTGCTTTGCTTGCATTTGGCTTTGGTACGTATATGTCTAGCGCTCAAGCTATTGCAGCGAAAGTTGCTCCGCCGAAAAACATTGGACTTGCGATTTCAACCTTTTATATTGGACTTGATTTTGGAATTGGTATCGGTCCGTTTTTACTAGGCTTCGTTATTCCTTTAGTGGGGTTCCGCACACTATACGCATTATTAGGAATTCTTGTCCTAATTTTACTTGGTGCCTACTTTATGCTTCATGGAAGCAAAGTGAAACAATTATATAGTAACTAAATAAAAAAGAGGTGAATGATGAAGTGATTCACCTCTTTAGTGTGTAGAGAAATTTTATATTTTTAAATGATAATAGTTGATTAAGTTTTTAGTAGCGGGCACCATCGATTTCTAGATGGTGCCCGTCACTTATTTAGAGGTTTAGTTTAAAATTTTTCGATTTGAAATGTGATTTTTTGTTACATGTAATTACCGTGAATAAGTATATGATAAATAATTTATATATGTATGTCGAAATAAGTCTGTATAATTGTTTCAGGATTATAGGGCTTATTAGCGGTGTTTTCGGAATATATATAGAACGATTATAGCTTTAAAACTATTAAATTTTTAAATAAATATGTTATAAAAAGTTACATCGCGTGTTAATAAATGAGTTATAATTATTAAGATGAAATTAATAGAAAAGGAGGGGGAGATTAAGTGAGGTTAACAATAAGTAAAAAATTGATTATTGGGTTTCTTTCTGTTTCTCTTTTCTCCGGAGGAACAATAGGAATTATTTTCTATTACATAAATAAGGCAGATGGTTCTTATGCAAAAATAGAGAATCAACAGATAACGATTTTAAATAATGTAAAGTCTATACAAGTACTATCTTATCAACAGACTAATAGCTTACGAGGGTATCTTCTGACAGGGAATTCTGAGTTTAAGGAAAATCTAAAGAATGAAAATAACGAAATGACTCATTTAATTGATGAAACTAATAAACTGACCATCGAGTCTGAAAGCGAAGTAGACATTATTAAGTTAGGCGAACTTAATCAAGAATTTCAAACGAGATATGAAGAACTATTAAGCATGTTTAAAGAAAATGTTGATCAAGAACAGGCTTCTGACTACTTTGTCAATAAACTGTATCCAATTGGGAATGAGCTATCCTTGCTAACAACGTCACTTGCTGAACGCCAACAGATAATGATGGATGTAGCCAGGGAGGAATATTCTAAAAAAGAAAGACAAATGAAACATATGCTAATCATATTCAGTGTGCTTGCTGTACTGTTAAATATGATTATCGGACTCATAATTTCTAGAAATCTAACAAAAAACCTTTCTAAAATTACAAATGTCATTAAAAAGATGACAGAAAATTCTAGCAATGAAATGGAGATACCTAAGATTGACGTTAATTCCGGAGACGAAGTCGAAGATATCGCGACAGCATTTAATAAAATGACATATTCGATAAAGGAAAAAAGCTGGTTGGAAACAAGCATTGTCGAAATGGCTACGATGTATCAAGGAATTCATGATCTTAAAACGTTAGGTCAACGATTTATGAATAAAATTACTTCCATGATTGATGCAAACTATGGTGTTTTTTATGTTAAGCAAGGAACGGGAGAAGAGAGATTTTACAGTATTGCCTCTTATGCATTTAATGGGCAAAACAGCGGCCAATCTAGTTTCGGATATGGAGAAGGGATTGTAGGACAAGCAGCGCTTGAAAAGCGAACGATTTGTTTAACCGATCTCCCGGAAGACTACATTAAAATCACTTCCGGTGTTGGATCAGCATCACCGGCGAATCTTATGGTGATACCGGTTGAATATGAAGGAGAGATTATAGTTGTTATTGAATTAGCAAAGTTTAAAGAATTCACGTTGATTCAACAAACATTGATAAACCAAGTAGCTAACCAAATTGGGGTTACAGTAAAGAGTGTTAGTGGACGAATGCAGGTTGAAAATCTTTTGAAAGAATCAAAAGATTTAACAGAAGAGTTACAAAGTCAGTCTGAAGAGTTGCAGTTACACCATAATGAACTAGTTTGTATGAACGAAAGGCTTGAGGAACAGGCCAAACAATTGAAGCTTACTTCGAACTATAAGTCAGAATTTCTTGCTAATATGTCTCATGAGTTACGTTCACCGCTGAATAGCTTACTCGTTCTTGCCGATTTGCTTGCTGAAAATACAGAAGGAAATCTTACAGAGCAACAAGTGGTTTTTGCTGATACGATTTATAAATCTGGGAATGATTTGTTACAGCTTATAAATGAAGTATTAGATTTATCGAAAATAGAATCAGGAAAAATAGACATCATTCCTGGTGAAGTCTTATTAAAAAATATATGTTTATTTGCTGAACGTCAATTTTTGCCACTCGCTAAGCAAAAAGGACTTCAGTTATCTATTCAACTGGATGAAAATCTTCCGGAAACAATACAGACGGATCAGTATCGATTACAACAAATTATAAGAAATTTACTGTCAAATGCTATTAAATTTACAGCAGAAGGTGTGGTTACACTGCATGTTCATCAAGTGCATGTTGAAAATATGAATACAACAATAGCTTTTTCAATAAAAGATACCGGTATTGGGATATCGAAGGAGAAACAACAGTTGATATTTCAAGCTTTTCAGCAAGGGGATGGAACGACTAGTCGAAAGTATGGAGGGACTGGATTAGGCCTCTCTATTAGTCAGGATCTTGCTAGTTTGTTAGGCGGTAATATAAAAGTGGAGAGTGATTTAGGGAAGGGAAGTATTTTTACATTATATTTACCGATAGATGAAACGAGTAATATAAAAGAAGCGGCATCGGCTATTGAGGTTATAGATGGAAACGAACGGGGGACTATAGCTTTAGACCAGGAGGATATTCTATTTATAGGAAAGAAAATCCTTGTTATTGATGATGATATGAGAAACATATTTGCTATCACATCTGCACTAGAAAATAAGCAAATGGAAATAGTCTTTGCTCAGAATGGTAAGGATGGAATGAGTATCTTAAAGGAGAATTCTGATGTGGATTTAATTCTTATGGATATTATGATGCCTGAAATGGATGGATATGAAACGATATATGCAATTCGGGAAATGTCGGAGTACAGGAAGTTGCCAATTATTGCATTAACGGCAAAAGCTATGGCGCATGATAAAGAAAAATGTATAGAAGTGGGTGCATCTGATTACATAAGCAAACCTGTTTATATAGATCAGCTTCTATCCTTAATGCGAGTGTGGCTATATAAATAGTTGAATTTGTTTTACATACCATTTCGATAGAAAAGTCAGTTTTTAAACTTAATAGACAATGCACAGGGGGAGCCGTTTTAAATGAACAACTATATCGACATATGGAGGAAAGATGAAAAGAAAGTAAACATATTATTAGTAGACGACCGTCCTGAAAATTTATTGGCACTTGAGAGTATACTTACCTCATCAGACTATCATTTAATTAGTGTCAATTCAGGGGAAGAGGCATTGAAGCGTGTGTTAATAGAAGATATTGCTGTTATTTTGCTTGATGTACAAATGCCGGGGTTAGATGGGTTTGAGACAGCGAAATTGATAAAATCTCGTGAAAAATCAAAACATATTCCGCTTATCTTTTTAACTGCTATTAGTCAGGCTATAGAGTATGTTAAAGAGGGTTATCATGCAGGAGCGATTGATTATATATTTAAACCATTTCACCCAGAAACATTGAAGATGAAAGTGGAAGCTTTCGTAAAAATCTATCAATATCAAGAACAGATAAAATTTCAAAATGAAGCGTTGAAAGTGATTAATGAAACATTGCTAGATACTCTTGTTACATTTGATAAAGCAGGACGGATTGTAACGATTAACCCTGCTATCACAAAGATGTTTGGGTATACAGAAGAAGAATTGAGTGGAGAGCCGATTGATTTGCTTGTTCCCAGTATAACTAGTTATTATTCAGACCCCCATAAACTAGGTAGGATTATTGAAACGTTTGCTGTTTGTAAGAATACAACTGTTTTTCCAGCTGACATTCAACTTGGTGAGGCGAAAATTGGAGGGCAGCATGTTTATATTTGTTCGATTCGGGATGTTACGGAACGACATCTACTGGAGGAAGAGAGATTTCGCAAAATATTTGAGTCAACCTCTTGTCTTGTCTCATTGCAAGCGGTAAACGACTGGCATTATATTAATGTAAATAAAACTTGGCTGACAAGCTTTGGTTATAATCACTATGATAAGGTTGTTAATCGATCAGATCTCTCTATAAAATACATCGTTCAATCAAATGATAACGGTGAAACCGTTGTAGAAACAAAGGATTTAATCCATCCTGTTCAAAGCAGCAGAATTAAGTATTTCAAT
>DATMFE010000473.1:0-11373 GCA_035556295.1 Ureibacillus sp. | reverse complement strand
CCCTCCAAATCAATAACTTTGATTTTGACCAGAAGAAATACTTGAAAAAACGTTAGTTAGATTTGAAAAATGAAATTTTCTTATTCAACTAACTGGGTGCTTATGTTAAACAAAGGGTTGCGTTGGCAGCTCTTTTTTCTTGTTCCACTAACACCACTAACACTATCCCCACGAATAAGTTTCTAATTTTGCTTATGAGCTGGCTAACAACTCGAGTTATTAACTCTAATAGCCCCCGGTAGTTAATTTTGTAAATTCTTCTTATTTTCTATTGTAAAAAAGCCACTGCCGTGAAGTGGCTTTTTGATATACGTCATTATTGGGGTCCCCCCAACAAAACGCGGAAAACATACGCTAAGTCAATTTCTGGATGAAATAAATCGACTTTTTCCTATGCTAAGGAATTAATAGCCTTTCATATTGGCTAAATAATCTTAGAATTCTAAGCGATGATATACTCCTTTTTTCTAAAACTCAACCTTATTTAACCCCTGAATCCTAGGGTCTTTTTTTATGTAGAGGAATTGGCTTTGATAATGTCTTCTGTATATTTGAGATGGGGTATATCCACTTAGTTGCTTAATATGATTTTAAAAATGCCCCTATTAATAGTATTGAAGATAAAAGTTAGTGATATCTTTTATCTTTTTTCGCTTAGAATGTTAAACCTTATAGATAAGGCCAATTTTCTCAACCTCATTTGATTCATTATCTGAAACTTTTCCCAAGTTATTTATGAGTAATTGTTAGAGTAATTACACAAATTTATAATGGTTTAATAGATAGCGCTTTCTTAGGAGAAAAAAGGAGTAACTAGCTAGTATGATGAAGAAATGCAACGATTTGGCAAAGCCATATTTATTTCAGGTAATGATTATGCCGGCAATGGGATTATTACAAGGACCAAGTAATACTCTATTAAATTGGAAATATTGGGAATTATTACGACTGAAGGTCCATTGGAGGTAAGAAAAATGATACGATTTGGAGTAATCGGGACGAATCGAATAACGGACATATTTATACAAGATGCGAGTACTTTAAAGGAATTTTCTTTAACTGCTGTTTATTCTCGGACAGTGAAAAAGGCAATAGAATTTGCTGGAAAATATAATATACAGAATATTTTTGTGGATTTGGAAAGTATGGCAAAAAGCGATGAAATTGATGCAGTCTATATAGCCAGTCCAAATGCCCTGCATGCCGAGCAAGCTATAATTTTTATGAAGTATGGCAAACATGTGCTTTGTGAAAAACCCATTGCTTCCAATACAACAGAATTACAAACGATGATTCAAGTTGCTCAAAGTAATAAAGTTGTTTTAATGGAAGCATTAAAATCAACATTACTTCCTAATTTTCAAAGTGTTTACAGTAATTTACATAAAATAGGAAAAATACGTCGATATTTTGCAAGTTATTGTCAATACTCCTCTCGTTATGATGCTTATAAGCAAGGAACTATATTAAATGCATTCAATCCTTTATTTTCAAATGGTTCTATAATGGATATTGGTATTTATTGTATTTATCCAATGGTTGTATTATTTGGCGTACCATCTAGTGTCCAAGCCAATGCGTTGATGCTTGACTCGGGAATAGACGGAGAAGGAAGTCTATTGCTGAAGTATAAAGATATGGATGCAGTAATTATGTATTCAAAAATAACAGATTCGAATATTCCTTCTGAAATTCAAGGCGAAAATGGAAACATTATTATAGATAATATCAATCAACCACAAAAAGTAGAAATTCGTTATCGAGATGGACGAGTAGAAGATATTTCCTACCCACAATCTAACAACACAATGTATTATGAAACCAAAGAATTTATTAATTTAATTAAGGCTGGTCAGTTAGAATCAAGTATCAATTCGCACAATCATTCAATGATAACTATGAGAATTATAGAAGAAGCGCGGAAACAGATGGGTCTTGAATTTCCGGCGGATAGGATAAATAAATAGTACGAGTAATCCCTTCAGTTTAAACTAAAGGGATTTTTTTATTAATAATCAAGGTCTACTCCTAAAAGTTATTTTCAATTTTCTGAGTCTCATTTGTTTCATTATCTGGTACTTTTCCCAAGTTATTGATAAGTGATTGTTAGAATAATCATGCAGCTCTATAATTGCTCTAGAGATAGCGCTTTCTTATAAAAACTAAAAAGGAGTTGATTCATTATGATGCAGAAATTGCAGCGATTTGGTGGAGCCATGTTTATTCCAGTAATGATTATGCCGGCTATGGGATTGTTACTAGGTCTCAGTAACACTTTATTAAATGAGCAAATGGTCGGAAGTATTGCTGCTAAAGGTACCATTTGGTATGCATTTTGGAAATTAATTTTTGATGGGAGTTACGTTGTATTTCAAAATATTCCCCTTTTATTTGTTATCGGTTTACCTATTGGTTTAGCAAAGAAATCAAAGAGCAGGGCTGCATTGGAAGCTTTCGTTATTTATATGTTTTTTAATGTATTTATCAACTCATTACTATCTACATCTGGTTCAACTTTTGGGGTGGATTTCTCTAAGGATGTAGGCGGATATAGCGGATTAGCAAGTATAGCAGGTATTAAAACGCTTGATACGAGTATGGTTGGTGCATTAATTATTGCAGGAATTACTATCTGGCTTCATGAACGCTTTTATGATAAAAAATTGCCAGACCTTTTAGCAATTTTCCAAGGAAGTGCCTTGGTCACGATAGTAGGATTCTTAGTTATGATACCAGTAGCACTTTTAACTTGTCTTGTCTGGCCACATATTCAAGAATGGATTTTTTCACTTCAAGGGCTATTAAAAACATCTGGAGCTATAGGTGTAGGGCTTTACAGTTTTCTAGAAAGAATTCTGATTCCAACTGGTTTACACCATTTTATCTGGCAGCCCTTTGCTTATGGACCAGCTGCAGTAAATGGGGGACTTCTAGCTTATTGGTTTTCTCATGTAGCAGAGTTTGCAAATTCGACTAAATCAATGACAGAGTTGTTTCCTCAGGGTGGTTTTACCTTGTTTGGGAATTCCAAAGTATTTGGATGCTTGGGCATAGCAATTGCACTTATCATTACAAGTAGACCAGAGAAAAGAAAACAAACAATTGGATTAATTTTACCTGTTGCATTTACTGCAGTAATTACAGGGATAACAGAACCAATAGAGTTTACATTCTTGTTTATTGCTCCTTATTTATTTTTAATTCATGCTATTTTGGCTGGTTTAATGACTGCAATTATGTATGCCTTTGGTGTTTCAGGTAACTTTATATACGGCTTACTTGATTTCTCAATCACTTGGGCAAGTACATGGCAAAATCACTGGGCAACTTGGCTGCTTCAAATAGGTATTGGTTTAGGATTTACCGTTATCTATGTTGTTTTATTTAGATATCTAATTATTAAGTTTAATATTTTGACGCCAGGCAGGGAGTCTGATGATGTAGAAAGCAAGTTATTTACGAAAGCAGATTACAAAGAGAAGAAATTAGGAAATACAGGTGGAAGCAGTTCTTTTGAACAATTAGCTGAATACTTTTTAGCAGATTTAGGTGGCGCTGCAAATATTCAAGATATTACAAACTGTGCAACGAGATTACGTGTTACAGTAAAAGATCCTGAAAAACTAGAAAGTGAACAAGTTTTTAGAAAACATGGAGCACATGGCTTAGTTCGAAATAAACAAGCGATCCAAGTAATAGTTGGACTATCAGTTGGTCAAGTTCGAGATAAAATGGAAGAAAAGATTAAAAGTGTTCGAAAGTAAAATAGGATGTAAGAAGGTTAAAGAAATCTCCCAATGAGTGAAACCTTTCCCATCATCTTTCCAAACTATTACGATGAAGGAAAAATCGCAGTATACTAACCTTAAAGAAATATTTATACACTAAGACATAACAACAATAAGGAAAGAGGGACTAAAAATGAAAAAAAATTCTGTAGTAATTGCTGGTGGGGGAAGTACTTATACAGCTGGAATTGTAATGATGTTAATTGAAAATCAAGATAAATTTCCATTACGGAAATTAAAATTTTACGATAATAATAAAGAACGTCAAGATATCGTTGCGAAAGCATGTGAAATTATCATTAAGGAACGTGCTCCTAAAATTGAATTCATAGCAACAACAGATCCCGAGGAAGCTTTTACAGATGTTGATTTCGTAATGGCACATATTCGTGTCGGTGGTCTAAAAATGCGTGAACTAGATGAAAAAATTCCATTAAAATATGGGGCCGTTGGTCAAGAAACATGTGGACCTGGCGGCATGGCCTATGGTATGCGTTCAATTCCAGGAGTAATTGAATTAATTGATTATATGGAAAAGTATTCACCGAATGCTTGGATGTTAAACTACTCTAACCCAGCTTCGATTGTTGCAGAGGCAACACGTATCTTACGTCCTAACTCGAAAATCATTAATATTTGTGATATGCCAGTTGCCATTAAAAAATCAATGGCTGACATTTTAGGGTTGGAATCTGAGAATGATATTATTGAACGGTATTATGGACTAAACCATTTTGGTTGGTGGACTGAGCTTTATGATAAAGAAGGCAATGACTTAATGCCAAGATTGAAAGAACATGTAAAACAATGGGGTTATGGGGCTAAAAATGATGGGATTAATAATCCACTGCTAGCGGAATCCAGCTGGATGGATACATTTACTAAAGCTAAGGACGTATACGCTGTTGACCCGGATACACTACCAAATACGTATTTAAAATATTATTTATTCCCTGACTATGTAGTACAACATTCAAACCCAGAACATACACGGGCAAACGAAGTGATGGATCATCGTGAAAAGAATGTTTTTGCCGAATGTATACGAATTGCCGAAGCTGGCACCGCTGAAGGAACAAGTATTGAAGCCGGGGAACACGCGGAATTCATCGTTCGATTGGCAGGAGCGCTTGCATACAACACATATGAAAGAATGCTATTAATTGTTCCTAATAATGGGGCGATTGCAAACGTTGAACCAACTGCAATGGTTGAGATTCCATGTTTAGTAAGTAAAGCAGGTGTGGAACCACTATCTATTGGGACGATTCCTCAATTCCAAAAGGGATTGATTGAACAACAAGTATCAGTAGAAAAGTTAGTCGTTCAAGCTTATTTAGAAAAATCATATCAAAAACTTTGGCAGGCGCTAACATTGTCAAAGACAGTACCAAGTGCGAGTGTTGCAAAAGCAATTTTAGATGACCTTATCGAGGCAAACAAGGATTTTTGGCCGGAACTTTCTTAAGGAAAAAGGGTTTGCTAAACTAGTAGCGGGTATGAGGTGTTTTCATACCCTGTTGCCTGGTAATTAAGTTAGGAGGATCTCCTTGTGAATCTTGAAGAGTTAATTAATAAAAATTATGAGTATTTGAGTGATACTGATTTTACTATTGCTAAGTACGTTCTTGCTAATAAAGATAAAATTGGGAACATGGGTATTAATCAGTTAGCTAAAAATAGTTTAGCATCCAAATCATCTGTATTAAGATTTGCTCAAAAATTAGGTTTTAGTGGATATAGTGAATTTAAAAACTTTGTAAAATGGGAAAATGCCAGCCCAAATGAGGAACTTAAACCAAATGAATTGTTTGAACAAGTTCTTTATGATGTCAATAAAACGTTAGACTATTTAAATAGTGTGGACTTTGAACCTATTTATAAAGCAATTGATACTAGCGAAAATATTTATGTCATTTCAACAGGAATAGCCCAGAAAAATCAAGCTGCAGAACTGCAACGACTATTCCTACTTATTGGCAAACCCGTTCAAATTATTCCTGCAATGGCCCACGCAAATGAATATAGGCTTATAATTGAAAAGTTAACTTCTAAAGATTTAATTATTTTGTTTTCGCTATCCGGTGAAAATCCAAACTTACAAGGGTTACCTGATATTCCTGCAGTTAAGGGTGCAAAAATGATTTCCCTTACCAATTTTAAAAGTAATTGGTTGTCAGGACATGCTGATTTTAATTTATATGCTTCCAGTACGATGAATCCTATTCCGAAAAATTGGTGGGTACGATCTGCCTCTTCCTTTTTTATTGTGGTAGAAGCATTGGCATTTGGATATTTAGATTATATAAATAGTAAAAGATAGACATTGAGGTGTGAAATGATGTTTTTTAAGAAGAGTAAAAAAGAAAAAAATATATTCATCCATAGCCCTTTAAAGGGCGAGGTTATTCCATTAGGAAGTGTTCCAGATCCCGTTTTTTCCCAGAAAATGATGGGCGAAGGGCTAGCCTTTATTCCAACTAACGGCGAAGTTTTTTCTCCTGTAAATGGGAAGGTTACACAAGTGTTTCCTACTAAACATGCAATTGGAATGGTAACGGAAGATGGCCTTGAAATGCTATTACATTTAGGACTTGAAACAGTTGAATTAAAAGGTGAAGGATTTAATATCAAAATTAATGCTGGAGATATAGTTAGTGTTAATGACCACATTGGTACTTTTGATCTTTCCTATATTGAGGAGAAGGGAAAAGAAATTATTTCAGTCCTTGTTTTCCCGAATTTTGAAGAAAAAATCTCTGAAATGATTCCGTTAAAGTCAGATGAAGTTGAAAGTGGAACGGAAATTGCTCAATTGATTTTTAAATAACTCAAATTTCATACTTGAAAATCGATTTGTGATGGGGCTCTCAAAAATTTAAGACCCAGCCAAATTCGTAGCTTGAACTGATTTTAAAAAGCGAAACGGCCTCCATTCTTGGTAAGGAAGATTCTCATGCCATAGTTGTTATTTATTTTTGACAACCTAATTCTTAGATCAATAAGTGAATTTATTAAGTAATAATTAGCCTGTATGATACTTCCTTCATTCAGGCTTTTATTACGTTCCTCGGTTTTACGGCGCTTTCCATTTAGAAAAACAGTGGCGCAAAACTAAAAATGAAAGATCTAAAATAAATTGTTCTGCAGCCTAGAAGTCTTGTCATTCAGGATACTTATTTGTTTTGTTCAAAAACTCATCAATTTCTGAACGCAGGGAAATTTAAATAGTTTTATAGCTTTCTATCTACTATATGTGTTCATAAACTCTGTAAAGAAATCTATGTTCAGATATTACCCCTAACATTAAGTTATGTTACGATAAAACAGAGAAATTTAAAAATAAGGGGAGAAATTAATGAAGGTAGGATATGCTCGTGTTTCAACAGGCATTCAAAATCTTGATTTACAATTGGATGCTCTTAAAGAACATGGTTGCGAAGAAATATTTACAGATAAAATTAGTGGCGCCAAAGATAAAAGACAAGGATTGGAAGAAGCCCTTCGATTTGTACGCTCTGGTGATACGATAGTAGTTTGGCGCTTAGATCGATTAGGGAGAAATATGCAGCATTTAATTAAAATTGTGAATGACCTTAATGACCGAGGTATTAGTTTCCACAGCTTGCAGGAAAACATTACGATGGACAAGGCTAGTGCAACAGGGCAGCTTATGTTTCATCTATTTGCGGCCTTTGCTGAGTTCGAACGTAATCTTATTCAAGAACGTTCAGCAGCTGGTCGTGCTGCTGCAAGAGCCAGAGGGCGTTTAGGAGGAAGACCGGAGAAGTTAGATAAAAAGGAATTAGAAATGTTGAAGACATTGGTAGCAAATGGGACACCCGTTACTGATATTGCTCAAATGTGGGGAGTTTCCCGAACAACTGTTTATCGATATTTAGAAAAGAAGTAAGTCTTTGCTTACGAAAGGATGGGGAGGAAATGGCATCAAGAGGGAAAGAATTACTTACAGCAGATCAAAGAGCAGAATTTGTAAAAATACCGGATGAAATGAGTAAACAAGAACTAGAAACCTATTATACTTTTTCGCAATTTGATATGGAAATTATAAAACGACACAGAAGAGATCATAATCGCTTAGGGTTTGCTGTCCAATTATGTGTATTGCGCTATCCAGGGTGGTCTCTCACAGATGTTGAACCTATACCAGACTATGTACTCCACTATATAGCAAAACAAATAAATGCTAATCCCGATTCATTTTCTTTATATGCCCAACGTGACCCAACCAAGCATGAACATATGGAAGAAATTCGACAGGTATATGGATACCAGAATTTTTCTGTAAGTACATATCGGGAGTTAGCTCAGTATCTTTTGAAACATGCACTTCAAAATGGCAATTCTATGTATCTACTTCGAACTGTTCAAGAAGAACTTAGGAATCGAAAAATAATCCTTCCTGGAATGACTACAATAGAGCGACTTGTGTGGGATACCCGTCGGAGAGCAGAGGAAAGGATTTTTAACTCTTTAACTGCTACTCTTTCACCGTGGCAAAGACACAAATTGGATAAACTTATAGATCCCTTTGCGGAAAGCAGGAAAACCCCATTGGCATGGTTGAGAGAACTTCCGGGTCAGTCATCACCGGATGCCTTTCTAAAAGTAATAGAGCGTTTAGAATATATTCGGGAGTTGAAACTTCCATTAAACATAAATGAAGTTCATCCTAATCGGTTACTACAATTATCTCGCATTGGGGCACGTTATGAACCCCATTCGTTTCGCAGATTTAAAGAAAATAAGAAATATACCATTCTTGTCGCATACCTAGTAACTCTAAGTCAGGATTTAATTGACCAAGCAATTGAAATTCATGATCGGCAAATGATGATTTTACAATCGAAAGGTCGTAAAACACAAGAGGAAATGCAAAAAGAAAATGGAAAAGCAGTTAACGAAAAAGTTGTTCATTTTGCAGATATTGGGGCTGCACTTATTCAAGCACGAGATGAAGGGCTTGATCCATTTAGGACCATTGAAAAGATAATGCCTTGGGATAAAATCGTTACTTCTGTTGAAGAAGCGAAAAAATTAGCTCGACCAATGGATTATGATTACCTTGATTTGCTAGAGAATCGATTTACTTATCTGAGAAAGTATACCCCTACTCTTTTGAAATCATTAGAATTTCATTCTACAAAAGCAGCAGAACCATTATTACGTGCATTAAAAACATTGAACGTGATGAATGAATCCGGAAAAAGAAAAGTACCAGATGGAGCTCCATTAGATTTCGTCCCAAAACGATGGCAAAAGCATGTATACGATGAGGAAGGAACAATTAATCGACATTATTATGAAATGGCTGCCCTTACGGAATTAAAAAATCATATTCGTTCAGGAGACGTATCTGTAGTCGGCAGTAGGCTTCATAAAGACTTTGAGGAGTACCTTGTTCCCAAAGATGAATGGACAACAACCAATCTTAAAGAAACTAGACTGGCAGTTCGTTCATCAGCAGAGGAATACCTTGAGGAAAGAAAGAAAGCTCTAGCTGAACGCCTTACATGGGTTTCAAATAACCTTGATAGTCTTGAAGGAATAAATATAGAAAAAGCAAAACTTAGAGTGGATCGTTTGGAAAAGAATACCCCAGAAGATGCACGAACTTTCAGTTTATCCTTATATAATATGCTTCCGAGAATTAAGCTTACTGATCTTTTAATGGAGGTAGCGCACTGGACAGGTTTTGACGAAATGTTAATACATGCTTCCACTAATCGCCCTCCAAATGGAGAAGAAAAGGTCATTTTGATGGCTGCGCTTATGGCAATGGGAACGAATATTGGATTGACTAAAATGGCAGATGCTACACCTGGAGTTACTTATCATCAGATGGCCAATGCCGCACAATGGAGATTATATGATGATGCTATAAATCGAGCACAGGCAACTTTGGTAAATTTTCAACACAAACTTGCTCTAGCTTCTTATTGGGGAGATGGCACCACATCTTCATCCGACGGAATGCGAGTACAGGTTGGTGTTTCATCGTTGCATGCCGAAGCAAATCCCCACTACGGCACAGGAAAAGGGGCAACCATTTATAGGTTTACAAGTGATCAATTTTCCTCGTTTTATACGAAAGTCATTAATACCAATGCAAGAGATGCTGTCCATGTCATCGATGGGTTGCTTCATCATGAAACAGAATTAAATATTGAAGAGCATTTCACAGACACGGCCGGCTATACAGATTCTGTATTCGGATTAAGTCATTTGTTAGGTTTTCGTTTTGCGCCAAGGCTTCGTGACTTAGCTGATTCCAAACTATACACAATTCAAAAGCCAAGTGATTTTCCTGACCTAGAAAAATTACTTCGTGGACGGATTAACACAAAGATTATTCAGGAAAACTTTGATGACGTGCTCCGTTTAGCCCATTCGATTCGAGAAGGAAAAGTGTCTGGTTCGCTTATTATGGGGAAATTGGGATCATATGCAAGGCAAAACAAGTTAGCTGCTGCATTACGAGAAATGGGAAGAATCGAAAAAACTATTTTTATTTTAGATTACATATCTAATGAAGCTCTACGTAGGCGTATTCAACGAGGATTGAATAAAGGAGAAGCTATGAATGGCTTGGCAAGATCATTATTCTTTGGAAAACGAGGGGAGTTACGGGAACGAGGACTGCAAGATCAACTTCAACGTGCAAGCGCTTTAAATATTATAATTAACGCTATTAGTGTATGGAACACCGTATATCTTACCGAAGCAACAAAATTGTTGAAGGAAAAAGGGGATTTTCAAGAAGATCTACTAAAACATATTTCGCCATTAGGATGGGAACATATCAATTTTCTTGGGGAATACACCTTTGATATGAAGAAAATAGCAAGCTTACATTCGCTGCGCCCTCTTATTCAATAAATAATAAGCCGAATTTTCTTAGCGTAGGAAAACTCGGCTTTATTTATGTCGAAATTTGCTTAGCGTATGTTTTGCGCTTTTTGTTGGTAGGACCCCAACAAGTATTCATCAAACACGGATTGTTATACCTTACTATCCACGTTCCATTTTTTTACTCTTATTTTCAACTATGAGATTGATCCTACTAAAATATGAACGGCGTAAAAGATATAAAGTATTTATATCCTCTTTATCAGGCATACTTATAAAGAGAGGAGTAGTGATCAATATGTACTATAGTAGAAAAAATCAAGAACCTCCGGTTCAAGAAGAAACAGAAATTTGGGAATGTACGAAAGAAGAATGTAAGGGCTGGATGAGAAAAGATTTCTCTTACGATAACCATCAGAAATGCCCCTTGTGTAAAAGTCAGATGAAAACTGAAAAACGCCTTATTGATAAAATCTCCCGTAATCTTCATAAAAAATAATGTTTTTTTTAGAAAAACTATTGACGTTTCATTTGATATGTTTTATTATTATAAAGCGTCGTTGAAACGACAACTTGTTTTACGAAATATTGAACTTTGAAAACTGAACAAAGCGACAAACGTCAACGTTAATTTTTATTTTTAAATGAGCAAGTCAAACATTTCTTCGGAGAGTTTGATCCTGGCTCAGGATGAACGCTGGCGGCGTGCCTAATA
>DATMFE010000472.1:0-14500 GCA_035556295.1 Ureibacillus sp. | reverse complement strand
GAGATTAATCACTTTAAACTATCTAGAAAGTAATTCTATAAAAAATAAGTCCATCATGTTCTTATAGAAACATAGCACATTATAAGACATAAGAAATAAAATATTTTGTATCACTTAACCACTAGTTTTTTTGGAGAGCTTCATTTTGATACAAAAGCGAACTTACACGTTTTAAAGAACTCTATATTCTAATTAATTCATTAGATTTTCTTCAAATTTTTCTGATCATAGTAAATAAATCTAGATCAGTCTAAACCCCTGATAATAAAGGGATGGACCTAATTCTAGAACGTACTTTATCCAGCTTTAACTCAAGAATAGGAATTCTATTTAAATTCTAGGATAATGATTATTTAGATTACGTTTTTATATATGTTATATTGCTAATAGTCCTTATAGTTATACAATTCCATTGGACTCATAACATACTATTTTACTCTTTAATAAAATGATGGCCACTATTTAAAAACAACAAGTTAAACTTAAATTTAACTTGTTGTTTTTTCTATAATTAATTAAAATTCAAAAATATTACCAGTTCAACTTATTGACTTTAAATATTGATATAATGTAATTTCACGAATAAAATAAGTTCAACTTATTAAAGGATAAAAAGATACCTTTGCTTATTTTGATTTTAGGTATCTCTTATAACGATACAAAGCATGGCGGCTAGATAAACCAAAGTAGTAAATAATGTTTTCATTTGAATGACCTTCACAAATCTTTTTTAGTATACAACTGTTCCTAAAATGGGTAGATCTCACTCTAGCTTTTATGCCTGAGCGTTTAACTTCTTTTTCAATCATACGTTTTACACCAATTAAACTAATCCTTTTAGGCTTATTTAAGTTGTAATCGTACCAATAAACCATCTTTTGAGGATGAAAAGAAATAAATAAAGGATCGTCTGTATAATCCTTAGGTCTAAATAGTGGGGGGATTGTTAAAAAGTAATTATATATGATCTTTTTATCTTCTTTAGAAAGCTTTAAAAGGCGGCTTCCTTTACTAGTTAGAATAGTTAATGTATTTTGGCTAAAATTTATATCCTTTATATTTAAGGATACAACTTCATTAATCGTAAGACCGTAATGAAGCATAAGAATTAATATTGAGTAATTACGACAAGCTATATATTTATGTATCTGTAATTGAGTATCTGTTAGATGTTTATGACTTATAACAGATTTCAAAAGCGCAAGAGTATCGTTTTCAGTTATAAAATCGCTATCAGTTAATTCCCTCTGCTTTTTAGTTGTAGCTTTGAGTATCCCAATCTGGTCCGTGAGGTTGTAATATCTTAACAAACCATTTAAGTGTGAAGCTATACGCTTCAAATTCGCTTCAGAGGAGTTTTTTTCTTTCAGATAGGTAAAGTATTCTTCGTACACTTCTTTGCCCTCTGGTAAGGTTTCTGTTGCTATATTAGAATGATGAAGATTTAACCACTCAAAAAACTTCTTCAAATCGTGAGTATACATAGAAATTGTGGAACTCTTTTTTCCTGATTCATGCAAATGGACAAGAAAATTCTGAACAACAATAGGAATCTTCAAATAAGACACATCCATTCTAGGTAAATTTAATATACTATTAGAAAATATAAAAACAAACAACAAAATCTCCTAAGCCCTATCCTTCTAGAAATATTGTATATTAAATTTACCTAACAGACAAAAATATTACACATAAAAAACACACCTTAGAAGGCGTGTTAATAAAAAAGTATTCTATTTAAACCTCGCTTGAAGTTTGGCTCTGTAAGAAGCTTTTATAAATCTTTTTAAGTTCTTTATTTTCAAAGTCATTTACTAATCTCGGCTCAAGACCTACTTCCTTACGCTTTTTTAAGTCCTCTTTCATATTATGCAGTACTTCTTGCACTGCTGATTCTTGGGCTTTTTCTACTTCTTCTTTGTTTGGTTCTTTTGAATTTAAAACTAACGTCTTTTTTAATTCTTGAATCTGGATAAGTATTTCTTCAAAATCTTTTTGAGTTCCATTTTCTTCAAAGAATAATTTCTGTTTTTCCTGTAATGTAGAATTCTTAAAAATCTGTTGTTCTTCCTTAGCATTTTTTATAAAATCTGGGACTAATTCTTTTCTTATAGGCTTTTTAGGTTTAATAATCTTTGATTCTTGTGATGCTTTCGCATAGTCTTTTTGAATGGACTTTATTACGTAAGAATGCGGATGAGTGATATCCCCTATAATCAAACGATCTTGCGTGTATTTGATATTTCGTTCCACCTGCTCTTTCGTAAATTCGGATAAAACCCACTCAATTTTTTCAGGCTTAACTCCTAAGCTCACCAAGTCATACTGTAACCTATTTTCTTTTTCGTTGTCTGTTAACTCTAATGGTGGCTGATTTAATTCGGACCCTGTCTCTTTAACAGGGCTAACACCGTTCAATGTAGGCGAACTATTAATAATAAATTCTATGGATGTTACTTTTCTACCTGTTTTTATTTCTACGAATTCAAAGTGGATATCCGTTTTATTATTAATTTCCTTTTGAGCCACTGCTAATACTTTGCTCTTAAAATGGCCATACTGTTTATACTTAGTAGGCTCAATAGCTAAAAAATGACGTAATTCTTCAAGAGTTAGCTCCCTTTTTCGTAGACGCTCATATTGCTTAAGCAGCTCATAAATACGAATAGAATAAACCGAATTTAGTCTAACTACATTCTCCAATTGATACGAAGTGAATTTTTCTTTAAGTTCTAAAAATAAATACTTTAAGCTAGGGTGAAATTGTAATGTTATGTACCCTTCATTTTCTTCATAAATAGACGTAATTACCCAGTTGTAATTTCTTTGTCTGCCTTTTTCTTTTATCGTAAGGATTTTTGTTTGAAGACCATTCACGATTTCTTTTAAGTAGGAGTAAAAACCTGTACCTTTCTTATTCCCCACAATTTCGATGAAGTCTTTAGCTCGAAATCTATAAGTCTTCAAAGTTTCATCATTTGGTTGCACTTTTGATGCCATGATTAAAAGGATTCTTTGTTCCTGTAAAGACAATTTATATGTACTCTCAATAAGGATGTTTGATTTTGTTACCCAATTTTTTATATTTATACTCTCCAGATCATATGGTTGAACTACATTTGATTTCTTCATAAAATCCCCCATATTTTTCTAAACTATCACTAAAATATCATAAAAGTGATACTGTGTAAATTTCCATGTCGAGCGTAGCCTGTTCTTGTAATTTAAATATCACGCAAAATTGGTGATACTTTATAAGGCCTTTTACTCTTAGAAAGATTAATTAATCTTGATTTATTGCCTTAAATCATAAAATCCGTGCGCAAAGTTGGTGATACTTAAGGTATATCTACATCCCTCACGCAAAATTAGTGATACTTAAGAAATGTCTACATTCCTCACGCAAAATTGGTGATACTTACAATCGTATATAGGGAAATACGCAAAATTAGTGATAGTTCGCGCAAAATTAGTGATAGTTGAGGTTGATAAAAGCTGTAATATCAAGGCCTATAGAGTCTCTAAAACAATAAAACAATAAAACAAATATATAAAACAATATGTAAAACAGAAAAACAACTGTAGGGGTTATGCTATAATTTATAGATTTTAAAATTAGTTAAGGAAAAAACATGGGGATGTAAATTCTTATGTTAGCAGTATAGCCAAATGAAGTAACTTTTAATCATAGGTAGAATACAAAGATTTTATAAGGAGATCATGGATTCTTATTGAATTATAAGATTAATAGACGGTATAATAGAATCAACAAAACAGTGCGGAATATAAAAAGACTCCAACGTGTGCAAGTGGTGCGCCAACACCCTTACACCGTTAACCCTAAACACACTAGGGAAAACACCTGTCGAAGCCTTATTACTTAAATTTAGTTACGCCTTCATTTTATAGGATAATTAGATTTATTTCAAGGGCTTAGTCTATACAAAAAGACGACATCGTTTTCCTTTTTTATGGGATGCGATGTCTTTTTTTGTTCCTAAAAAGGAGAGGTTAGACTAATGCCTATTACACGTATGCTTACGGCAGAAGAATTTGACTATATGAAAAACTATCAAAGTTACATAGAGGATCGTTCCCAACATCAATCTATGAAACGAAAATTATTGAAAGAAATTATAAACCTTTATGGAGAAAAGTATTATCGTCTCCACGAAGGAACTAGGAAAGCTTTGGACAGGCTTTGTTGGTTTGCTGCAGAAAAAGGGTTTTGCTTTCCTGGTAGTACATATTTAGGTCAAACATATGAAAAATCCAAAGGAACAATCGATCGTCATTTAAGGGAGCTTCGAAAACAAGGGCAAATTGTTACTGTTTATCGTCGTTGTCCTCGTAACAATGGAAAGGGAAATCCGGTACACTTATTTGTCAACCATCCTTATTTTGATCACTGGGTGAACTATTTACAGCTTAATTTAGAGTCTGATGTTGAAACAGATGTTGAAACAGAAAATGTGCAAATTGCTTGGGGGAGTAAGGATAAAGAGGGGAAATATTCTTCTACCTATAATTTATCTTTAAAAGATTTTAATAAATACATACGTAATAATGTCAATGTTAAGCTTTCATCTGATTATGTACCATCTTGTATTCCACCTTCGTTTAAGGAAGCTGTACAGCCGTTTTTTAACTGTGCAGATGATATTTATCATCTATGGGGGAAGGTGCAGTTAGTACACAAAATAAGCCGTCTAGAGAAGCCTGTTGAGGATTTAGTGTCAATTGCTGTTCAAGCATTTAAAGAAACCGTGTTTGCTTATAAAAGAAACCGGATAAAGACAACCTTTGAAGCCTATTTTTTTGGGACTTTAAGAGGTTTATTCACTGCTGAACGAAGAAGAGAAGTTCAAAGGAATAAAGCTAATCCCTTATTCTATAACTTTTTAGACTTAGATGCTTAATTTAGTTATCATGTATGCTATTTTTCTCTATAGACTGTAGATTATTAGGGGAGTAGCTTGTCATAATTGGATAGATTAATAGCGATTTGATTCCACCTATTGTAGACAAAATAATCCCTTTAAAAGCCTGTTATACAAGCATTTAGCAAATAGAATGAAATTTAAATTGTTATCGTCTGACTATCAAATGAATTATTTGATGATAGAGGTTACTTGTTTGGTTCTGGTGCAAGAATTTCAAAATATCTGCAAGTAATCTCTCAAACTCGAACATACTGATACTAGTACTCTGAAGAAGGACGTGATCAATATGGAAAAGGAAAGCTTGTTCAAATGGAAACATTATCAACCTGATCTTATTTTATTAACCTTTATTAACCGTGAGATGATACCTCCGGGACGACCTCAGTTTTCGTGATTTAGCCGAAATTTTGGAGGGAAATGGATTCTCCATTACTCATACAACCATCATGCGCTTGGTTCATTAGTATCGTTCTGACATTAGATGAGCAGTTTCGTTGTTATCTTAAGCCAATCAATGATTCTTAGTAAGTGGATGAGACATATGTGTAGATTAAAGGACAATGGACGTAGCTCTATCGGGCCATTGATTCGGAGGAAAATACGATTGATCTTTATTTGAATAAAACAAGAAATCACAAGGCTGCAAAGCGCTTTTTTTAGAAAGCTTTGTGTTCTTTTCATGTTTCAAAGTCTCGTATCATAACCGTCGATAAGAATCCAGCCTATCCTGTGGCTATTGAGGAGTTGAAGAAAGAAAAAAATATGCCTGTAGGCATTCAAATAAGGAAAGTCAAATATCTGAATAACATCGTAGAACGAGATCATCGGTTTATTAAAAAGCGAGTTCTTTCAATGTTAGGAATGAAATCCTTTTGTACAGCCAAATCTATTCTTTCTAGAATAGAAACGATGCATATCATTAAAAAAGGACAACTTGTTTTACGGGACAAGTCTGTCCAAAATCAAGAGGAGTTCAATCATCAACTGTTTGGATTAGCTGCATGAGTACAAATTCCACTAGTAATCTATATACCTGTTTTAGCCGAATGTAATGTTGGCACCAGAACCTATTGCTCTTCTGGATAGTTTACCATTGCTTGGTCAATTTGAGGGCTCTCACCAGCTTTTTTAAGCGTTAGCATTAAATCATAAGCCTTTGTCCGTGCTTTACGTACCAAACGCAGCAAAACTAACAAATCATACGTATGAAAGCATGAAAGTTCATTAAAAGGCTTCTCAACGTCCTCTAAGACCACGAATTCTTTTAGTTTGGGTCTTTTTATATTTAAATTAGCCCCACAAAAAGAGCAGCTATATTCTAATCCTTCTGTCCCACAATAACTACATATCAAGCTATATACACCTCGTTTACTAAAAGGAAAAGTAGGCTTAAGCCTACCTAGCTAGCCTTTAAGGCTATTTTAGCTTTTAGGGTTTTCCTTATCTAGCCGTTTTTGTCTTTGATTCACAATACGTTCACTTACAACTTTTTTGGCCAGTTTAGTTTCCTCTAACTCTTGAAGATCCGTTGTCATAATTCCCCGATAGCCATGGTGAAAATACAATCCATTCATGAATTCGATAAGAATTTGTGTGTTTTTATCTGCACTATTTGTTCCTAATCGAATTTTTTTAAGTTCATTTTTTAATATACCATGAAGATTTTCACTAACCGTTTCCGTAATATAATCTAACGACCATTCTTTCTTTTTTTCTTCTCGATACTTTTTACAGATATCCATAATCGCTTCTCCTGGGAAACGAAGTTTATGTTCAGCCATATAATCTTGGATATATTGATCCGTTTCTTTATCAAGTGTAATCATACGTCGTTGTGTTTCCATTACTCTTCTACATCTCCCATCAGTTCATAGATAATATCATTCATCTTTTCAATTGATATCGCACATTGTTTCATCATTTCGATGTTCTGTTCAATGATAGCTTCTAATCTTTTTTCTCTTTCTACTTGCTCATCAAAAAAAGCTAATACTTCAAATTGTTCTTTCAAAAATTGCTGACGAGACATCCCATTTTCTTTCGCTAATGCATCAACTTTTTGCATAGCAACCGGATCAATATTTCGTAAAAAGATATCCATGAAATCATTCCTTTTCTATCGAATTGCAAAATTTCCAGTACGAGTAGAGAAGAGCATAAGGGGTTTTTGATATCACATGGCTGTGATATGCTGGGCAAAGCCCAGCAAAACAACGTTTTCACCCTCAAAAAAGTGACCCCACGAAAATTTCCATTCTGTCGACCTGCTGTTGACCTAAAAGGTAAAAAAAGCACTTAATGTTGACCTAGTGTCGACATCAAATATTACACCTTTTTGCAAATGTTGACCTACTGTCCACTCACCGTCCCCTCAACTTTTATGAAGTTTTAACAAGTTTTTGAAAGATTTCTTGATGATAATTCGTGAAGTTTTGAGAAGAAGTCTGGGTAGTTTTTTTATAAAAATCGATTGCTTCTTTCATCGAAGAAACGTTTAATTTTTGTAGAATGCTGTGTCTCTGATTCTTAATTGTGCTCTCTTCTTTGAACAACATATCTTGCATTTCTGTAATCGAATGGCCATCAAGTGCAAGAGCAAAAATGTCTTGTTCAGATGACGTAAGTTATTTCAAAAAAAGTTTTTCTTTAAGTATTTGGCATTCTTCTTCGACACGTTTAAGGCGATCTACTTCTTGTACTAAATCAGAAGCTACACTCAAGATATTCTCGATACCTATTAACAATTTTTCGGTTTGATCCATAATAAGACCCTCCTATTTTTTGAGGGCAACCCATGTTATAATAAAAGTCCTTACGAGTTCTACATGGGGTGCTTTCCTTGCCGGGAAAGTGCCCTTTTATTTTGTTTTTTCTACTTTTTTGAATCTTTAAAGAGTTCTTTTTCTAAAAGTTGAACAAGAAAATCTTTTTTACTCACACCTTCTTCAATACATCTCTTCGCAAATTCTTTGAACAAATCTTCTGGTATATCTGCATTTAAACGCTTATAACCAGGTGATGTCTTAGGCATAATACCCCTCACTCTCATTTGAGTAAGCACTCAAATGAGTGCTAATTAAATTTTAAAGGATATAATTACCATAGTCAATAATAAAAAATAAGTATTAGGACAAACTAATTTCATGCAGAGTTTCTGAAAGAAAACCTACCCCTGACAAATCAGGTAGGTTTTTCTTTTTTTGAAATACATAAGTATTAATAGCTTGAGTAAACTAATCAAGACGCCGTGAGGCATCCAATAATCCAACACGAATTTCTTCTCCAAGAACAGAAAAACCAACATCTAAGTCCTAAAGGTTGGTTTTTCTGTTTTTTAAGTATGATATAGGATCCTTGTTAATATAAAACGGATAAGATAGACACCTATCTTTACAACCTGAATAGCCTATATATGGGCTATTTTAAATTTAAAAGAGATAGGAGGATGATTTCAGTGTTCTTTCATACAAAAGAACTTCAATATCATGCAAAACCTGACCGTCCAGACCCTTTATTTGCAAAGCAACTCCAAGAAGTTTTAGGTGGACAATTTGGTGAAATATCCGTAGCACTACAATATCTATTCCAAGGATGGAGTGTACGAGGCAACGGTAAATACAAAGATTTACTTATGGATACAGGTACTGAAGAGCTAGCTCATATTGAGATGCTAGCTACAATGATTGCCAGACTTTTAGACGGGGCACCTGTCGGCGATCTTGAAAAAGCAGCTCAAGACCCTATTATTGGAGCTATTCTTGGAGGAATGAATCCACAGCATGCAATTGTTTCTGGTCTTGGTGCTATGCCGGTAGATAGTGTAGGAAATCGATGGCATGCAGGATATATCGCAGCAAGTGGCAATCTTCTAGCAGATTTTCGAGCAAATCTAAATGCAGAATCACAAGGAAGACTGCAAGCTGTACGTCTCTATGAAGCAACTAACGACCGTGGGGTAAAAGACATGTTATCCTGGTTAATCGCACGAGATACGATGCATCAAAATCAATGGATTGCTGCTATTAAGGAACTAGAAGAAAAAGAAAATGTAGTTGTTCCAAGTACATTCCCTCGACACTTAGAGAAAAGAGAAGTATCACATGTTCTTTTTAATTTCTCTGAAGGAGAGAAAAGTGCAACTGGACGTTGGGCTAGTGGGCCTAGTATGGACGGAGAAGGTGTATTCCAATATGTTCAATGTCCAGAAGGGTTTGGAGGTAAACCAAAATTAAAGCCAGCTCCTTCATATATTCATGATACACCCCCCCAAGATTTAAGAAGAAATGACAGTTTTACTCCCCCCCCTCCACATTTAGCTTAAAAAGAATAAAATTTAACAATTTGAGCAAACTACACAAGATGTCGCCAAACGTTGACACATACAACTAAATTTCGCAACAGAAAAAACCTACCTCTTTTGACTGGAAAGAGATAGGTTTTTTCTGTTTTAACTATATAAATCAAGGAGGCACAAAAGACGGAGGTTAAGAGTTATTCATTCCATCATCTAAATTATTCTTACTAAACTATATGTTTTTGTTCTCAATTAGGTAACTTGCCTATTATTAATAAAATTTTATTTCTTGAGCAAACTACTCATGATGTGAAGTACTATCTATACTAACTTCTAATTGCGTCATCAAAGAAGCTACTGACTTAGGCACCAGTAGTTTTTTTGAGTAAGTATTACCAAAACGAAAACACCCTGACTATGTTCTAAATAGTCAGGGTGTTTTCCTTCTACTTTTGAAGGTTGAGTTCCAAAAGAGGATTAGCTTTTCCAAGTTCTATAGTATATGAAAATCAGCAGTAGTTAAGAACCAGTATTTATAATACAAAATGAATTCGCGTAAACTATCTACGATGCTCTAATGCATTAAATAAATACGCCTCGTATAAAGCCAGTGAAAGAACCACTTTTTCAACTGGTTTTATATATTGGTACAGGTTATAAAGAGAATAAACGTACATATTCTTATAACAAGAAGTAAAAATAACTTCGGGGTTTTATAAATGAATGAACGAAAAGAAAGTCTACTGAGATCCCCAGTAGACTTTCTTTTTTATTATGTATAGTTACTGACTATGTTAAGCAAACTACTCAAGACGCCGTGAGGTATCAACCTGGCGTAATACCTTTTATGTTAGGAAAAGCTACTGAATCCAAGCAGTAGCTTTTTCTGTTTTTAAGCTGTATATGCTATTCATGTCTAGTTAACATAATGGATTTTCTAGGTAGCATAAAAAAGGTTAACTCTAATGAGTTAACCTTTTTTATTTAATAGAGCATATCCTAATTTGGAAACTAAATATAAAGCAAAAATCATTACTAATGTTCGAGATATTAGATAGCCATCAATAGCTAGCTCATAACCTTTCGGAACTAATAAGTTTGGGTTAACAAATAAGTAAATTGATAATGCCAATGATAAAAAGATTAAAATGTAAGCTACAACTGACCTATTTTCCATAAACATTCCACCTTGCATTTATATGTATAATCTAAATAATAACATTTATGGATAAATAAAGTTATTTAATTTACATAATCACAGTTATCGGAAATCTTTCAAAATATCTATAATCTAATTATCTTCTATATACTCTAACTGATTGTACAAGCACTTTTTCTATTATTGAATATGATATATATATCAATAAAGAAAGGGTGATTAAAATAAGCAAATATTATAAAAAAAAGTATATAAAAAAGCCACAATATGAAGAATCAGACCGTCGTTGCTTTGATTACGAAGAAGAAGAATCTGATTGTTGTAATTGTGACTGTGACTGTTGTGAATGCGAGGAGGATCCATCTCCTATTTGCCCTCCCGAATCTTTTCCATGTACACCAAGAATCACACTAATAGTTTCTCCAACAATACAATGTTCAGGCTTAATTAGTGGGACCGTAACTTGTGATAGAACACCAGTAAGAGGAACAATGGTTACATTGACTAGCAATTCCCCTAGTATTAACTTTTCTTCTAATCCCATTATTACAGACTCCAATGGTACTTTCACAACTGTATTAAATGTAACTCCTCGTACTATTTCTACTCTTGTAACTATAACTGCATTAACTTCCATAAATGGTGAACTTATTTCAACATCAGTAACTACTACCGTTTCATGTCCATCATTAGAAGCTGTAAACGCAGCACAAACTACAGCCGAAATGCGAGCTGCTATTGAAGATCCTCAACTTGGACTAGATCTCACAGCATACAATAACCTTACAGATGCACAAAAAAATCAAGTAGCCAACACAGTATTAATGAATAGACCGCCATCAGGATATCCTACTGTAGCTAGTGTACAAATAGCACTTAATAATGCAATTGACTCTATTGTTGACCCTAACAATGTATTTGTTCGTGCAGGTTCAGTAGGAGGAAATGGAAGTAGAGCAAACCCTTTTGGAACTATTCAAGAAGGAATAACGGCAGTTAATATAGGGGGTACCGTTCATATTTTAGAAGGTACCTATCCAATAACAACTCAAATTAATGTAAATAAATCAGATATTACATTATTAGGCGAAAATGATCCTCTCCTATTATTAGAAGCAAATCTAATTCCTATATTAATAACAGCTAGTGGTGTCACTATTGATAGTTTAACCATAACAAGTGATATTCCATATGCAAAAGAGTTTATTCAGATAGGAGCAAATAACGTAAGTCTTCTCAATAATACAATTTATGGCCCCCCTCAAGCACTGCCTATGTCTAACTGGATTGTTAACCGAGCTGTGGTTTCACAAGTAGGTATTTCTAATATACTTTTAGAAGGGAATACTTTTTATTCTCTTAGAACAGGAATGTATATAAATCCAAATACAACAGGAGCAATAAATAATAACATTGTTTACAATACTAAGGGTGGTTTTTTAGTAGATCGTGCCTTTACAACATTTGTTGGTAACTCATGGGGAATCCCTCCAAATGAGTTTGATATTGTTTTATTAGCAGGTACTACGACAGGACCTCCATATAACAATATTCCTGCATTAAAAGCTGCAAACAATAATGCCACCGTTTCAGATCAAAGATGATGAATAACACTCAAATTTCTGAGCAAACTACTCAAGATACGTGAGGTATTATTTTTAATACCTTGATACGTTACAGAAAAACTCCTGGCCAACATCAGGAGTTTTTTCTCTTTTTAGGCTGTATATGATATACAAAGTTAGTTAACATAATAGATTTTTTCGGAACCCACCAAAAAATAAAAGAAGAAAAAGAGCGTTTGATATATTGATATAAGCGTTGATATGTCAGGGTTTAAAAATTGGCAGGTATTAATCCAAGAGAATAAACAAATAAATGCTTTGACAGACATGGTTCAGGGATTACAAAAAAAGAGTTTCTACCTTCGGCCGATCATACATCAGATTTTAAAGAAATAAAAAAGCAGTTGGAGTTAAGTGGAGAAAGAGAGGATAAGCTCTTTACTCTTATCAAAAAATTACAAGAAGATGTGCAGTCTCTAAAAGAAATCGCACCAAAAAAATTACGAGTACGGTCAAAAGTCATACCACATATAACTGCTAGTTAGTGTGAAGAACAGGTAACAACTGATCTAAGCTTTCTTTACTATCTATAGGCACTTTCGCATGTATTAGCCTCTGGTTCATAATAACAGTGTTGTTTAAATTGTCCTGAAAATGGTTGATCGTACCATGTAGGTGGACATGCAGCAGGGGGATTAAAATACCAAAGAGCATACTTAGAAGGATGTTGTCTCCAGTACTTTACTACTTGTCGTGCCAATCTTCTTTCTACATCTCTTGCTGGACTATAAAATAAACTACCTTTTTGTACTGCTTCAAAAGAGTAATTTCCACCTTGAACATGAAAAATTACATCCCGTATGGTTCTTAAATCCTTAAAATCTAAACAATCAACTACTGCTCGATTTACAATGACATTCCCAACCATGAGCATCCCTAGTTTCCCTTCACCCACAGCCTCTGCCCGCATCATCCGTGCAATTAAATCGATGTCACTATCCCTATATTTTACTCTCGTCACTTTTCATCACCTCTACCAAGAATTGTATTAAAAATAGCCTATAAAAATGTCAAGTAGTTATACCTCATTGGATAATTAACATAATGTGAATTACAGGAAACGTAAGTTAAAAGATGCATTCACTTTAATATATAAAACAGCCAAATACTGTGATTATTTTCGTAGCCATGATCTCCACCAACGTAACCATTGCCAACGCCACCATCGACGAAAAAGCATATGCTTTCACTCCTATATATTTATACTTTTAAAATATGTACAAGGAGTAAAAGAGTTCATTTTGAAATTAGACATCTCCATATATTAATGAACCATAAAAAAAGCCTTGGGATCAATGATTCAAAGGTTTTTGAAATAGCTTATGAGATTTGAAAAATCAATGCTTTATGGTTTTATCAGTTCCAGTATATTCACTTTCTTTATTTTAGGTAACTTACTTATTATGAATAAAGACTTTATATGATGAGCAAACTACCCAAGACGCTCTGCAACGTCAGCTAACTATTGATTACCATTCATGAAACAGAAAAAACTACTGATCCCTGTTCAGTAGTTTTTTCGATTTTTAAGGTGTATATGATATACGAGGTTAGTTAACATAATGTAATTTATCAGTAATCACACTAATCAATTGTCACTAGATTTCTAAAAAGATAAGACCTGTAGATTAAAAAACTCTACAGGTCTTATTATATGTTTCTTAGTCTTCCAACACTCTAAATGCTTCTCTCACTTTTCTTGCAAAATCTAATGGTGGTTCAACTGATTCAAAATGCATATACATCGCTCGAGGTTCTTCAAATAACCAGTGATTATGGACTGCAGTAACAATAATGTCCCGTTTTCTAAGTTCAGTTAATAGTGGATTTATCTCTTCTTGTAAAAGTACTGTCTCACCTAAATTTAGGGCCCTCCCTCTACTATCTAGGTCTTCGAAAGTAAAGAATTGAGGTCTAACTAACGGGGAACGTGTTGGACGTCCTAAGATTCTAAAACGGATTGTACGGAATTTTTGTACCAAACAAACACCATTTTCGTCTAAACTACCTTGTCCACCAAGAATTCTTGCAAACTCCTGACATAGGCTTTTTCGCTTGTCCCAATTCATTGAGTAGATCTCCTTTCAAAAAATTATTTCAGCCAAAAAGGCTGATTTGTCCTTTACTATTAGATATATGCGTCATCCATTAATTTGCAAGGGACAAGCACCCAAGATAATATATAAACTTAATGAATAAATGTTTATAACTAGAGCAAACTACCCAAGACGCTCTGCAACGTCAGCTAACTATTGATTACCATTCATGAAACAGAAAAAACTACTGATCCCTGTTCAGTAGTTTTTTCGATTTTTAAGCTGTATATGATATACAACCTTAGTTAACATAATCACTCTTTCCGGAAGACACCACAAAAAAGAACCCTTGCGGCAGAAGGGTTTAAGGCTCGTTGTTCGAATGGGAATATGCAGCTTTTTATACATCCTTGATTTATCGGCTTTTCCATCAAAAGTGAATG
>DATMFE010000471.1:0-1749 GCA_035556295.1 Ureibacillus sp. | reverse complement strand
ATGATTTGACCATTCTTTTTCTTTTGCTTAAAAAATAAAACCACGGTACCACCACCTTTTTTTACTTTGTCCATGTAAAAGTAAATTATTCCTTTATTCACGTATGATGAAGTGGGTAACCGCTCTTAATCTAATAAGTTACATTTGAACCCTACAAATAATGCATAATTTCTCGTTTCAACAGCTCAGCATACACAGACCAGAACTTCAATCAGACACAAGGTAGCGCAGGAGGGAGCATTAGGGATGTTTCATTCGTAGCTATTTATATAAAATTACTAGTACTCCACCAATTAATTAGCATACATATTCAGCTTCCTAATTTTCGGCATAGAAAAAGTCCTTTATCATGGATAAAGGACTTTCCTATGGAGAAGATTACATAAAAAACCTTACAAACCAGCCCTTATTTAAGGGCTACATTTTAGAAACCAGCGTTATATCTGGCTTCGGAAAATGGAAGGAAGAGCCGTTCCTTAACAAACAAATTGTTGTCGTCTTCCAGATCTAATGATAAATAAAACCCAACTGGATAAAGCCAGCTGTAATTAGGTATTGAACTTTTGTCCCTAAACAGACTGACTAATTAAACGGAAAACTGCGGAACTATTTATGCAGCACTAATACTAATGAAGGAACATTTTTTCTTTAAGCCTCTGTTATATTATATGGTTGATTGTAAAGAATAATTTAAAATGAGGTTAAACCATTTTGGGAGGCAACTAATGATGACTGAACATCATGCTCGATTAACTTCGGCTGAAATCGCTTCTATTTGGACTGCATACATGAACGATAGTATGTCCAAATGTATTTTAGGTTATTTTCTAAAAGATGTAGAGGATCAAGAAATCCGTTCTATTATCCAATTTGCTTATGACCTTTCATCTTCCCATATCGAAAAACTTACCCATTTGTATCAAGAAGAACAACTGCCATTACCGACAGGATTTACAAGCGAAGATGTAAATATGGATGCCCCTCGTCTATATACTGATTCATTTATGCTGGATTTTATCGGTCATCTATCCAGATTAAGCTTAGTTACATACAGCGGCTTTATTTCAATGAGCGCTAGAAAAGATATAAGAGCATATTTTCTGGAATGCCTTACGCAAGCATCTAACTTATACGATACGGGCGCGGATGTATCCCTTTCAAAAGGATTGTTTGTTAGACCACCCTATATTGCTTATCCGACTAAATCGGACTTTGTAGACAGCAAAAAATATTTAAGCGGATTAAATCCATTTACTAATAAAAGACCGCTGAATGCAATAGAAATAGCTTACTTATATATGAATATTAAAACCAACCTCATGGGATCAAAAATTGCGTTAAGTTTTGCCCAAACATCATCAAGAGAAAAGATTCAAAAATGGATGTTAAGAGGAAAAGATATTTCAAACAAACACATTCAAATCTTTACAAAAGCACTACTAGATAACGATATACAATCACCCATGCCGTCAGACTTATCTATTACCGATTCAACAATGCCGCCTTTTTCAGATAAATTAATAATGTTTCTTATGTCATTATTGAGTGCAGCTGGTATGGGAAACTATGCAACAGCTGCTGCTGCAAGTCAGCGAAGCGATTTAGCTATGAATTATGAACGTTTATCACTTGAAATCGGTCAATATGCGAAAGATGGCGCTGACATAATGATTAGTAACGAATGGCTCGAACAGCCACCTGGAACGCTGGATAAAGAACAACTTGCAAAAAATAAGAACCAAAATAGTT
>DATMFE010000470.1:0-5043 GCA_035556295.1 Ureibacillus sp. | reverse complement strand
GCACGTTTGTTCATTGCATCATTCGTAGAAGAAATGTAAATTGTACCATCTTGTTCTGTATCAATTTTTACGCCAGTTTCTTCAATGATTTTATTGATTGTTTTACCACCTGAACCAATAACATCACGGATTTTTTCTGGGTTAATTTTAATAACTTCGATTTTTGGCGCATATTGTGATAAAGAAGTACGTGGCTTGTCCAAAGTTGAAAGCATATGTTCAAGGATGATCATACGACCAGCTTTTGCTTGTGTAAGCGCCTCTTCTAAAATATTGCGTGATAAGCCATCGATTTTTATATCCATTTGTAATGCAGTTACGCCTTTAGCTGTACCTGCTACTTTAAAGTCCATGTCACCAAGATGATCTTCCATACCTTGGATGTCTGTTAATACTGAGTAATGTTCGCCTTTTTTCACAAGACCCATCGCAATACCAGCAACTGGTGCTTTAATTGGAACACCTGCGTCCATCATCGCTAATGTAGATGCACAGATTGATGCTTGTGAAGTTGAACCGTTTGATTCTAAAACTTCAGATACACAACGGATTGCATATGGGAAGTCTTTTTCATCAGGAATTACTGCAAGTAACGCACGTTCACCTAATGCACCGTGACCGATTTCACGACGACCAGGACCACGCATTGGACCAGTTTCCCCTACTGAGAATTGAGGGAAGTTGTAATGGTGCATGAAGCGTTTAGATTCCTCTAAACCAAGACCATCAATAATTTGTACGTCACCTAGTGGCCCTAATGTACAAATCGATAATGCTTGCGTTTGTCCACGTGTGAATAAACCAGAACCGTGAGCACGTTGTAATAAGTTAACTTCTGAAGATAAAGGACGAATTTCATCTAATTTACGACCATCTGGACGAATTTTTTCTTCCGTGATTAAACGGCGAACTTCATCTTTTACCATTTTATCTAAAATTGTTTTTACTTGTTTTAAAGTATCATCGTCTGCTTCTTGCTCTTCGAAACTTGCGATTACACGTTCTTTTACTGCAGAGATTGCATCTTCACGTGCATGTTTTTCAGCTGTTTGAATAGCAGCATTCATATCATCTTCGCAAGCTGCTTTAATTTGAGCTTCGATTTCTTTATCGATTTCAAATAAAGTTACTTCGATTTTTTCTTTTCCTACTTCAGCAACAATTTGTTCTTGGAAGGCAATTAATTTCTTAATTTCTTCATGACCAAACATAATTGCTTCTAACATGATTTCTTCAGGTACTTCTAAAGCTCCTGCTTCTACCATGTTGATTGCATCTTTATTTCCAGCTACTGTTAAGTGAACTGTACTTTTTTCTGATTGTTCAGTTGTTGGGTTAACAATGAATTCACCATCTACATAACCAACGTGAACTCCTGCAATAGGTCCGTCAAAAGGAATATCAGAAACAGCTAACGCTAATGATGAACCAAACATAGCAGCCACATCTGTTGGGCCGTTTGGATCAGAAGACATGACCATCGAAATAACTTGTACTTCGTTACGGAATCCATCTGGGAACATTGGGCGAATTGGTCTGTCAATTAAACGAGACACAAGAATCGCATGTTCAGAAGGACGTCCTTCACGTTTAATAAATCCACCAGGGATTTTACCTGCAGCATAAAGTCTTTCTTCATAGTTCACTGTAAGTGGGAAGAAATCTAGCGCTTTAGGTTGTTTTGACATTGTTGCAGTTGATAATACAGCAGATTCACCATAGCGAATTAAAGCTGCACCGTTTGCTTGCTTAGCAAGCTGGCCAACTTCAATGACTAATGGTCGTCCTGCCCATTCATAAGTATAGACTTTCTTTTCGGTCATTTAATGAACCCCTTTCTCCTTAAGAAACAATTTCACCCTTTAAGGCGAAAATCGATTACTTTTCAATACTGATATTTCAATGGTCTCATGTCCATATCAGTCTAATAACACAATACGTCGCAATATATACTGTACCAATAGTAAGTGTAACAAAAAACGATATTGTATGCTAAATATTTTCAATAAAAAAATGGATTTTTCGTTAATTTTTACATTTTCTTTTTATTAGTTTCAATTAGTTTGCTTTGTCTCATGATTTACATTCATTTTTACATAAATAAAAAGCGGGAAAATTCCCGCTTTTTAAATGATCAGCTCTCAAATTGTCTGCGAAGAAGTTTTCTTAGAATTAGTATTTGTAGTTGAATACAAATTCAAACCTACTTGCAACAATTCGAAAACTTACAATTATCGACGTAAACCTAAACGTTGGATTAATTCACGGTAACGTTGAACGTCATTATCACGTAAGTATTTTAATAAGTGACGACGACGACCGATTTTTTTAAGTAAACCGCGTTCTGAATGGAAATCTTTTTTGTGTGTACGAATGTGTTCGTTTAACGCATTGATTTCGTGAGTTAAAACTGCGATTTGTACTTCTGGAGAACCAGTATCTCCTTCGTGTGTGCGGAATTCCGCAATAATTTCGTTTTTACGTTCTTTTGTGATTGCCATAATTATGGACCTCCTAAAATTGTATTTGATCACCATCAGCACAGCAGTCGTTGGAGAATCGAAAAGCCGAGCTAAGGTTAAGTACACAAGGGTACTCAAGAATAGTAACATAATTCGATAAACCTAGCAAGGAATATCCTTTACGCACTTGATACTATAGTATTTTGGCCAAGTAGCCCTAACAACTATTCAAAGATTAATGAGATTGAAAATAAATAATCGCTTCTTGCTTATCTTTTTCAATTTGAGCTTTCAGCGATTCAATGCCATCAAATTTTTGTTCACTTCGAATTCGTTTATACCAACCAACGACAACTTCTTCGCCGTATATATTTTTATTAAAATCTAATATATGGACTTCAATTGATAGCTGCTTGTCTTCTGGATTTTTAAACGTTGGCTTATAGCCCACATTACAAACTCCATCATACCACTCGTCCTGCACAAGGATTCTCACAGCATAAACACCTGTTGCTGGAATGAAGCTTCCTTCTTGAGATTGGATATTCGCTGTTGGAAAACCAATTGTACGCCCTCGTTTATCTCCATGAACGACAATCCCTGGAACTGCAAATGGACGACCTAATAAATGATGAACCTCTTCCATATCACCATCTTGTAAGCTTTTGCGAATACGAGTGGAGCTAATTTTTTCCTCATCGTCTGTTAATTTTTCAACCACTGTAACTCCATATTCACCGTTACTTAGTTCTTTCATCGTGTCCATATTTCCTTTTCCAAATGCACCGAAGGAAAAATCAAATCCAGCTGTTACATGGACTACATTTAACCCACGAATAAAGAAATTAATAAACTCTTCTGGTGTAAGTTTGGCAAAATCAGAAGTAAATTGAACAACAAACACCGTATCAACACCAAGCTCTTCAAAAATATGAATCTTTTGTTGGAGTGGTGTAATGTAAAATACTTTTTCTTTTCGTCCACCAAGTACGATTGAAGGATGCGGATCAAATGTCATTACCGCACTTTGTACATTTAATTCCTTCGCTTTACTTATTGCGCTATGGATTACGGCTTGATGCCCTCTATGTACACCGTCAAAAAAACCTACTGCTAAGGAATAAGAAGTAGATACTTCTCTTTCATTTAGCTGGTGTGGATATTTTAAATGAACTACATTCATACTCATGGCCTCCTACGTTACGATTGGGAACATTTTCTCTGGCTTCATAACATCACGTTTTTCAGGATGTTGGATATATACTGCAAGTGCCTTACTATTTCTAGTAAATACTATCTTATCATGCTCGTTTAATAAATCATGCTTTGGAAGCACCTGACCATTTATAATTTGTTTTTCGTTTTGCTCTGTAATTTCAATAAATGGATAAGCAGATAGAGCATATTCCACAGGAAAAATTATATCATGTATTTTTCCTTCTTCCATGAATTTCTCCACTTCTTGAAGTTTCAGGCAATTTTCTTCTGTAAATGTACCTGATTTTGTTCGAACGAGTGAAGCCATATGTGCAGGATAGCCTAAAAGTTCGCCAATTTGTACTGCCAGTGTGCGAATGTAAGTCCCTTTACTACAAGCGATTTTTATTTTGAAAGTAATGTCTTCGCCTTCAAATTGTTCACGATCATCTAACAGCTCTAAGGAATAAATTGTGACTTTACGAGTTGGGCGTTCAACCGTTTCACCTTTTCGCGCATATTCATAAAGTTTACGACCATTTACTTTAACAGCAGAATACATCGGAGGCGTTTGCTCGATCTCACCTGTCAGTTGTTGTAGCGTAGCGAGCAGTTGATCTCTTGTAATGGTTTTGTATGAGGAGTCTTGTTCAACAGTTTCCCCTTCCGCATCTTCTGTCGTTGTTGTACGACTGATTGATACTACGGCCACATACTCTTTCCCTGCATCCGTTAAGTATTCTGCGATACGTGTTGCTTGGCCAATACAAATGGGTAGGACACCTTCCACACCTGGATCTAATGTTCCTGTATGGCCCACTTTTTTTGTTTTTAATATTTTGCGTAGTTTAAAAACGCAATCATGACTTGTCATGCCACGCTCTTTCCATAAGGGAAGGATGCCGTTCATTGAGTTACCTCCGGATTTAGTTAATTCGTATGTATTTATTAATTTGATGAATCTAATGAAGATTAATTTATTATAAATAATTTCGGTTTCCCAGTAGACTGTGGAGTAAATTCGGGTTACTCGACAACTTTTCCGCTTTCTCCATTAAACTGTCCAGTAATTTCAGTTTACTCGACAACTTTTCCGCTCACCCCAGTAAACTGTCCAGTAAATCCGGTTTACTCGACAACTTTTCCGCTTTCGCCAGTAAACTGTCCAGTAAATTCGGTTTACTCGACAACTTTTCCGCGTTCTCCAGTAAACTGTCCAGTAAATCCATTTTACTCGACAACTTTTCCATTTTCTCCAATAAAGTGTCCAGTAAACCTAAATTTATTAGACTATATTCAGGTTTCTTCAGTAAAGTGTCTGGAATTACTCCCATTAAATACAAAAAGCCCGCCTGCATTACATAATGCAGTTGCAGGCCTTTTA
>DATMFE010000469.1:0-5687 GCA_035556295.1 Ureibacillus sp. | reverse complement strand
CGCTTATGTTATATTCTGATTTATTATTCTTTTCTCTTTTTCTTTATAATAAAATATTTGGTTTGTCATTAAGTTTCTAACAGAATTTCGTTATCATGATTAATTTGATCGAACAAATAAGTAAGGTAAGAATCTAATTCAAATTGATTATCTTCAACAAAGTCGTCTAACACACATTTACTTTCTTCTCTCATTTTTAATCACTCCAATTTATTTTTTAATTTATTATGCATGATGACCATGATTCTTTTTTTGTTCCATTTTTCTTAGAATAAAACTTACAATTAATACCAAGACGATTGATCCAATAATGGCGGGGATGATCGCAAAGCCACCAATGACTGCTCCCCAACTTCCTAAGATCAGACTACCTAACCAAGAGCCAATAAAACCTGCGATAATATTGCCGATAATACCTCCAGGAACATCACGTCCTGTAAGTAAACCAGCGAGCCAGCCGATAATTCCACCTACAATTAGCGTCCATAGAATTCCCATAAATCATTCTCTCCTTTTAAAATAGTTAGTTGACTTTACCCTCCACTAAAATCCATTAATCCTGTTATTTTTTTCCTCGCTGAAGTTTTTCTTCAAATGGAATAGGGTTATATAGCTATGCTACTGCTTTATTTTATTCTTTTAGACACCTTCCAAACAGCCAATTTGATCACTGGACTTAGCTATCCTATCTAAAAGGTAAGTGCCCCAGAATTGTGTATACAACATAGCATAGCCATAGATTATTGAGCATTCATTCAACTTATTTTTAACATAGTTTCGAATGTAAAAGTTATATAGCTATACAGCTTTCAGGCTAATGTAATTAAACTTACAGATAAACAATTTTAATTCACTTGACAATCTCCCTGACATTACAAAAGATACGTAAAAGAAAGTTAAACCACTGGAATCTTTTACATACATCGATAATTAGTGGGGAAAATATCCTTAAATAAAAACATAGGAGCTTAGAATTTAATGAAGTTCATTAAAAAATTATTAAAGTATAACAAGGATAAAAATGAAAATAGTCCTTCAAAAAAAAGAGAAAAAATCTCTAACCATGCTTTCTCAACAATTAAAGAGAATATCTCTACAATAAATCAAATTTTTTCAAATACAGAGGATTTAGTTATAAAAAGTTTAGAGATAAAGACTGTACCGGGCGTCATTATTTATCTCGAAACAATGGTAGATAAGGAAAAGATACAAAAATACGTTTTGAATCCTTGTTTACAATCACCCTTGGAACCAATCTCGGATATGCTCGGTGCTAACTTCCAGTCTGCCACTGTTTTTAATCAGGTTGAGGCTGCGCTTTTAGAAGGTTCTTGTGTTCTGAGTTTAGACGGTTATGCAAAGCTGTTTATTGTTGATGTCTCTCTATCAAAGGAACGTTCTATTACAGAACCGGAGAACGAAAAAGTTGTTCAAGGATCTCATGATGGGTTTATTGAAACCCTGTTGACCAACCTTCACTTACTTAGAAAAACAGTGCAAAGCCCTAATCTATCCGTGAAGTATCTTCCTACTGGTACACAAGTGAAATCTAAAATAGCACTTGTTTATTTAAATAACCTTGTTAATGAAGGAATAATTCATGAATGTGAATATAGGATAAAATCCATATCGATGGATAACGTTGTAAATATTGGATTTTTGGAAGAATTAATAGAAGATTCTACACTATCACCTTTTCCTCAACTATTAAATACAGAAAGAGTAGATCGTGTGGCAGGACATTTAAATGAAGGCAGAGTTGCTGTCTTAATGGAAGGAAGCCCAACTGCTTTACTTTTTCCGGTTACCTTTTTTGCTTTTTATCAGTCACCAGACGATTATAGTTCTCGGTGGATAATTGGGACGTTTATACGTGCTATTCGACATGCTAGTTTTTTGATTTCGATTATATTGCCAGCTTTTTATATTGCTGTTATCGCCTTTCACTTTGAAGTATTGCCTGATGAGCTTGTAAACCCTGTTGGAAGTTCAATTAATAAAATTCCCTTTCCCCCATTGATTGAAGCGTTAATTATGGAATTAACCATTGAATTAATTCGAGAGGCTGGAATACGCCTTCCCTCAAGAATTGGTCAAACTATTGGTATAGTTGGAGGGCTGGTTATTGGGGACGCCGTCGTTCAGGCAGGGCTTATCTCAACTACAATGATTGTTGTTGTCGCTCTAACTGCTATTTCTTCTTTTTGTGTTCCATCCCATGGAATGAGTGACGCGGTCCGGTTATTACGCTTTCCTTTTATGTTTCTCGCTGCCTCATTTGGATTTGTTGGAATTGTCTTTGGATATATTGTTCTTTTAGCTCATTTATGTAAGTTAGAATCTTTTGGTACGCCCTACTTTGCTCCATTTGCTCCACTTAGAATAAAAGATATTAAAGATACTTTTTTACGATTGCCCATTTGGAAATTAAAAACACGACCATTAGATTCACATCCTAAACATATCAAACAACAAGATCCTTTAAGGGGATGGAACTACAATGATACGAAAAGAAAATAGAATTTCAAATACACAATTGTTTTTTATCATTATTCAAGCTCAAATTGGAGTTGGTATTTTATCACTACCTCATGACGTATCACTAATATCAAAAAACGATGGATGGATATCAACTTTAATTGCAGGGGCAATGGTGCAAGTCATTATTCTGGTTTTGTGGGGTCTTGGCAGAAAATTTCCGTCTTTAACTATTTACGAAATAATCCCTCGTTTAATAGGAAAAAGGTTAGGAAAAATTATTGTTTTCTTTTATGCCATTTACTTTATTGTTACAGGAAGTCTAGTTTTATCTCGCTTCATTCAAGTAATTGATACGTGGATTCTACAGAGGACACCAAATTGGATATTAATTCTTTTAACGTTAGGAGTTTGCGTGTATCTTGTAAAAGATACTTTAAGAAGCATTGCTCGTTTTTATGTACTTGTTACACCATTATTAATTATCCTATTTGGTTTAGTTACGTATGCACTGAAAGATGCTAATTTTCTATACATCTTTCCTATCGGTCAATCCGGTATACCAAATATAGTAAAGGGCTCTAAAGAAGCTATATTTTCAATGTTAGGATTTGAGTTTATGCTTTTTCTCTATCCATATGTAAAAGCAACTGATGGACGTAAACTTGTTGCGGTTTCAAGTGCTAACCTTTTCGTAACGCTGTTTTATACGTATATGGTGTTTGCTAGTCTAATCTTTTTTGAAACTAGGCAAGATCTCTATCTTACTCCCCAGCCTTTGTTGTATATGATTAAATCCTATTCCTTTCAGATTGTTGAACGAATTGATTTGTTTTTTTTATCCATTTGGGTTATATCTGTTGTTACATCTATCGCAAGCTGGATTTTTCTTGCCTCTAATGGTTTCAAATACTTTTTTGGACGTGCCAATCACGCTAGGTTTCTTCCATATACTGCGGGGATTGTTTTCATAATCGCTCTTCTTCCTAGAAATGAAACTGATCTTCAGAAATTTAATAAGATTTTAGAACCAGCACACTTAGGATTTATCGTGGTCATACCATTATTTCTATTCTTATTTTCGTTTTTCTTTGCTAAAAAAAGGTCCGGAGATCACAGTGTATGAAGATTAAAAGGTTAGTTACAATCAGTATATGCATATTGCTAACAACAGGGTGCTGGGATCAAAATTTGATGAAAAATGCCATCCTAATACAAACTATAACTTTTGATCGCACTGACGATGATAAATTTTTATTTGGAATTGCAATACCTGATATTTATAGCAACTTATTGACATCAGGACAAGAGACTCAAGCTAGTAATAGTCAAACTCTGTCTACAATTGCAAATACGCCTAGAGAAGGACGTATGAAATTAAATACAGAAATACCTGGTAATTTAGACGCTTCGAAAAATAAGCTTATATTATTCGGTGAACAATTTGCAAAAGGTGATATTTATCCATCTTTAGATGTAATTTGGCGTGATCCACGTAGTTCTATGAGTGCTAAATTGGCAGTAGTAAAAGGAGCTGCAGTAGATATACTCCGTGTTAAACCTAAATTAGAATCAAGTATTAGTCAAAACATCTTAAATTTAATACAAAGTACTGAAACAAATACCATCATTCCTGACGAAACCATACAGTCTCTTGCTTCAGAGATACTTGATCCAGGTGAAGACATTGTTCTTCCTTTATTAAAAATAGGCCATAATGGTACGGCTATTGATGTGGAAGGCCTAGCATTATTTAATGACAGAAAATTAGCAGGAACTCTATCTCGAGAAGAATCCACACTTTTTCTTTTACTAAATAATAAGAGAGGAAAATATGCGCGTTTTACAAAAAACATAAATGATAATAAGTCCAAGATGACAAATTTTATTTCTCTGAATGTTGATAAAATGAGACGTAAACTAGATGTTTCAGTAAATAATGATGGAGACGTTTCTGTAAATCTAAACCTACGCTTAGATTTAGCAGTAGAAGAATTCCCTATAGGAAATGTACCTAAGAAACTTAATCAACTAAATGAAGAACTCTCAAAAAGTTTCACTAGTGAAGCAGTAGAAGTAATCCACAAATTGCAAGGAGCTAATTGTGATGCGTTTGGCATCGGAAGGCGACTAATTGCTTTTCATCATGGATTCTGGTTAAAAAAGGATAAAGAAAGCTATTTTAAAAACGTAAAGTTTAAATCCAAAGTAGAAGTAGAGATTGTCCGGTATGGCATTGTTAAATAAATTAACAAAATTGAGAGAATACCGATGTAACACTTAGTTGAATTTGTTCTTTTGATAATAAGCCTCTTAAATAGGAGGCTTATTTATATTCATACCAGAAGTCAAAAAAGAAAACATATTATGTAATCATCTACCGATCTCTTACTGCAGTAAAGGTTCTTTGTTATTTTTCGATTGGACAGGCAAGCATACTGCAGTAGCTACATATTATCTAAAGAATCTTAACTTCATTATCTAATTAGTAGCTAGTTCAGTATCGCTACCATTAAGTATTTTTTGCACCAGAACCATAAAAACAGCTATAAAATGACTTGTTATTATTTTAATCCAAATATTTCTGTTAGCATTCTGTTTTAACACCTACCATTAAAAATCTTGTTCCTTCCACAACAATCCAATTTCTTGTTCTCGCTGCAAGACTTTCTCCAAATAACGTTCCGTTGTTTTACGGTCACTATGTCCAAGCTCTTTTTGAATTAGAAAAATATCAGCTCCCTGCTGCCTACTATAAATCGCAGAGGTATTAGTACACTTTGTATTTCCATTGTATTTTACACATCACACTAACAACTATTCATCAACTATTGATTGTTGTGTCTTAATATCCAAACTCCATCTTTTCACTCTTATTTTCAAATATGAGATCGATGCTAGTGAAATATGAACAAAATAAAAGCTATAAAGTATTTATGTTCTCTTTATAAGGTATACTTCTAAAGAGAGGAGCAGTGATTAATATGTATTATAGTAAAAGAAATGAAGAACCTCCGATTCAAGAGGAAACAGAAATTTGGGAATGTACAGTAGAAGAGTGTAAAGGCTGGATGAGGAAAGACTTCTCTTACGATAGTCATCAGAAATGTCCTTTGTGTAAAAGTCAGATGGAAGCTAAAAAACGACTTATTGATAAAATCCCCCGTAATCCGCATAGAAGATAATACAAACCTATGCTTTCTTAAAGA
>DATMFE010000468.1:0-1518 GCA_035556295.1 Ureibacillus sp. | reverse complement strand
CGCTCTTTGATAAAATACATTCCCTTTTTGAACAGCTTCAAAAGAATAATTTCCTCCTTGTACTTGATAAATGACTTGTGGAATTGTTCTTAAACCTTTAAAGTCTAAACAATTAGCTACAAGACGATTCACAATTACATTTCCAACATATAACATCCCTTGTGGTCCTTCACCTTCGGCTTCTGCTCTCATCATCCTTGCCATTAAGTCGATGTCTGAACTTCGGTAGCTTGCTCTTGCCATTTTTTTCACCTCAAAAATATAATATGAAAAAAAGCCTACATTGATGTCATTGTTTATCAAATAAGAATGCTTAGTTTTTAAGTAAAATGAAAACGATGGCATTCTTCTTTATATTATTGAATCCAAATCATTACATAGAGCTTTAAAATCTAAGGTGGTGTTTTTTACTGAGAAGGATGACGGAAACATTCCAAAGTATGGTCATTCACCATGCCCACTGCTTGCATATAGGAATAACAAATGGTACTTCCTACAAATTTAAATCCATCTCTTTTTAACTGTTTGCTCATTTTATCACTTATTTCGTTTGAAGCAGGTACATCTTTTGCTGTCTCCCAATTGTTTATAATTGGATTATTATCTACAAAACTCCATATATAACTAGAAAATGAACCATGTTCTTGTTGAATTTTTAAGAATGCCTTTGCATTCGTTACAACGCTATGAATTTTCATTTTATTGCGAATAATCCCCGGATTTTCTATTAATGATTGTAATTTTTCGTCTGTATATTGAACAATTTTCTCCGCTTCAAATTGATCAAAGGCATTTCGGTAATTTTCCCTTTTTTGCAAAATTGTCCACCAACTGAGTCCAGCTTGTGCTCCTTCTAAGCATAGCATTTCAAATAATATCCTATCATCATAGACAGGTACTCCCCATTCTTTATCATGATATTCCACATATAGAGGCTCTTTAGTTCTTACCCACATACATCGTTTCATCATTTGCAGCACCGTCCTTTTTTTATCTTTCTTCATTTCTCCTTGAATTTATAAACCTGAACCTGTCTTTTATCAACTTTTATTTAAATTCTACATGTTGTAGTTTTGAAATAAAGGTTAATCGAAATAATACCATTCACCTTGATAAATGAACAAATTGCAGGATTACTCGAAAAAGGTTCTATTCACGTCCCAATTGAAACTCCATCTAATAACTTATAATCAGATAATCAGGTAATGTGATTGATTGGCCAGCAGTATTCACGGTTCAAATCAAAAAATTCTATACATAAATTGATTATGATATAATTCCAATTGGAAGGATATTACAACTAACCGAGATATAATCATACAGCTTTCCTGAATCACCAACAATATAAATTTGATAGAGAGAAGGTTGAGTTATGGAGTATGTGAAACTTGGGAATACAGGGATGGACGTTTCACGGATTGCGCTTGGGTGTATGAGTTACGGCGATCCCAAAAACGGTGTTCATACATGGACACTGAATGAAGAACAAAGCCGGCCATTTATTAAGAAGGCTCTTGA
>DATMFE010000467.1:0-11930 GCA_035556295.1 Ureibacillus sp. | reverse complement strand
TTGGTCCGATCAAAAACTGGGGTCTTGAACTGGAGAAAAACTCCATTGTAGTAAACAGTAAGATGGAAACGAATATTCCAGGTATTTTTGCTGTCGGTGACATCTGTACGTATGAAGGGAAAGCAAAACTAATTGTGACGGGGTTTGGCGAAGCACCGATAGCGGTAAGTAGCGCTAAACTATTTATTGACCCAACTGCAAAAAGACACACAATGCATAGTACAAGTTTAATGGATGAATTGAAAAAATAAATCAAAAGCCATAAGCCTTTAAAGTATTCAGGCTTATGGCTATTATATTATTTTAAAATATCTTCAATAGTATTGATCACTGATTCTTCCAATACAATCCCCGAAGCTTTAACATTTTCTTCAATTTGCTCTGGACGACTTGCCCCTACAAGAGCACTAGCTACGTTTGGTTGTCTTAAAATCCATGCAATCGCAAGTTGAGAAAGTGTGATATCAAGTTCGTTTGCAACATTTGTTAACTGCTCAACTTTTCCTAGATATTCATCTGTTAAGAAGCGTTGAATCGTATTATTACTTGTTGTTGCACGACTTCCTTCAGGAACGCTTTCACCTTTTTTGTATTTACCCGTTAATACACCTTGTGCAAGTGGTGACCAAACCACTTGACCAATTCCATGTTTTTCACTTACAGGAATAACTTCTTTTTCAATCACACGATGGAACATATTATATTGAGGTTGGCTAACCACAATACGATCAAGAAGTTTTTTATCAGCAATATGAACGGCCTCCGAAATTTGTTCTGCAGTCCATTCACTTACACCTAAATAAAGAACTTTACCTTGGCGAACTAGATCGTCAAATGCACGAAGTGTTTCTTCTAATGGTGTTTCATTGTCAAAGCGGTGAGCATAATAAATGTCGACATAATCTACATCAAGTCGTTTTAAGCTTGCATTTGCTTGTTCGATAATATGCTTACGTGAAAGACCTTTATCATTTGGTCCTTCTCCCATTGGCCAGAATACTTTCGTTGCAAGTACGATAGAATCACGTTGGAATGCTTTAATAGCTTGTCCTACCACTTTTTCTGCTTCCCCACGCATATAAACATTGGCAGTATCAAAGAAGTTAATTCCTAAATCATAAGCACGATGAATTGTACGAATGGCTGGATCTGAATCAACATACCCACCATAAGTTAACCAGCTTCCCAAGCTGATTTCACTTACTTTTAAGCCCGTATTCCCTAATCTTCTGTATTGCATGAACAAACTCCCCCTTCATATGAAACTATTTAACAGTTTTAAGTTTAATTGTACCTTTTGGGGATGTCAAACATAGGGAACTGAGCTATTATTTGCCTATGCAAGTGGCACGAACAATATTACAAATATGATGTATTTATAAAATATATTTATTTTATCTAAAATTCCTGTTACTTTTACGAAATCGTTATCGTCTTATTGTACGTAATACAAAATTTACTTTTGGAGGGTTTTTATGTCTGTTTCATTACGGTTACCGAATTTACGAGTGTTCATTGTATCTGTTTTATCAGTAGTAGCATTCATTCTTTTGGGCTTTGCACCGAAAGCATCCGCTACAATTAATTACAGTGAGGAAGTATCAGAAGTGGCAAAAATTTATGTCGATTCACCATACAAATGGGGTGGCACAACACCAAAAGGCTTTGATGCGAGTGGCTTTACTCAATTTGTCTATAAAAATGCAGCTACTAAAATGAACATCCCCAGAACGAGTGCACTACAATTTGAAACTGGCGTTGTTGTTAAAGAAAGTGAATTGCAACGTGGAGATTTAGTCTTTTACGCAACTGGTGAAAAAGATAAAGTATCTTTTGTTGGAATCTATAATGGAGATGGCACGTTTACAGGTGTAACGATGAGTGGCGTAAAAATTGTGAAAATGAACGATAAATATTGGAAAGAGCGCTATATAGGGGCAAAACGAATTATCGAATAACCTAATTTTTGTAAGTTATCCAGACAACTTTTGTTGTCTTTTATATAGATGGCCGTATCCTGGTAAATGGTTACGGCTTTTTTATTTGTGAAAAATGAATCCTTCTATTTTCTTGGGATTATCATCTAACCAAAATCAGCGCATCGATAAATCTCCAAAAAAAATAGACGCCTTCTCCAATCGAAAAGCGTCTGGTATGGTTCTCTAGTATTTTATTTAATAACGGTTTGTGTTTCTGCATCGAAAAAGTGTGCATTTTCCATATCCAATGAGAAATGAACTGAAGTTCCCCCTGAAATTTCTGTATTTGCACCAACTCGGGCAATAAATTCCTGATCCTTTATTTTAGAATAAAGGTATTTCTCTGCTCCTAAAAGCTCAGAAACTTCAACTTGTGCAGGGATGACATATTTAATGGAAGAATCATTCTCATCCTTTTCATGAATATATTCAGGACGGATTCCTAAAATAATATCCTTCTTGTTGTATCCTTTATCCTGTAACATCTTCCGCTTCACAAGTGGTAATTCGATTTTCACATCATCTACTAGCACATAGCCATCTTCCAATCGGCCATGTAAAAAATTCATTGGTGGCGAGCCAATAAAGCCTCCGACAAATACATTATTTGGATGATCATACACCTCTTTTGGCGTTCCAATCTGCTGGATGATACCGTCTTTCATCACTACAATTCGGGAAGCCATCGTCATCGCTTCTGTTTGGTCATGGGTTACATAAATTGTCGTCGTTTGTAAGCGTTGATGCAGTTTTAAAATTTCCGTACGCATTTGTACTCGTAACTTTGCATCTAAGTTAGACAAAGGTTCATCCATTAAAAATACTTTTGCATCACGTACAATGGCACGTCCTAATGCAACCCTTTGTCTTTGGCCACCTGAAAGTGCTTTTGGTTTTCGATTTAAATATTCTTCTAAACCTAATATTTTTGCAGCATTTTTTACACGTTGGTCAATTTCATCCTTTTTGAATTTACGAAGTTTTAATCCAAAAGCCATATTGTCATAAACATTCATATGTGGATAGAGGGCATAGTTTTGGAATACCATTGCGATATCACGGTCTTTAGGTGGCACATTATTCATTTTAGCTCCATCGATAAATAATTCACCGCTAGAAATCTCCTCTAGGCCAGCAATCATACGAAGCGTCGTCGATTTCCCGCAGCCTGACGGTCCAATAAATACGATAAATTCCTTATCTTCAATATGAAGATTGAAATTATCAACCGCTAATACATGTTTATCATACTTTTTTTGAATATTCTCAAGACGTAATTCAGCCATTACTCATCCCCTCCTTTAAATTGTTAAACTTAATTGGATTCAAATTCAAATAATCCTAGAGTTCTAACGATTTCGTTTACTTCTTACCCTATCGCTCATAACCCTTCCTTTATATATGCGATTTGTCCTCTGCAAATCGTATAATGTAGGTTTAAGTTTTTGTCTACAAGTAAAAGATCCGCATCCTTCCCTACTGCAACAATACCTTTTCGATCATCGATAGAAAGCTGCTTTGCAACATTAGTAGAAGTCATCTTTATTATGTCCCTCATAGTGACACCCTCTAAACCTAACATTCTACTTGCTGCGTCTCGCATATTTACTATACTACCTGCAAGGGTCCCATCTTCTAGCACAGCTCGATTATCCATCACCCTAACATTTTGCCCACCCAGATCGTAATTCCCCGGACTAAGGCCCTTAGCCCTCATAGCATCAGTGATAAGAATGATACGGTCACTACCCACATTGTTATAAATGATTTGTAACATATCATCTGAGACATGAATTCCATCTGCTATTATTTCAGTTTGTAATTCACTTATTAAAAACGCTGCACCAACTGCACCAATGTCTCGGTGGTGGATTCCATTCATTGCATTACATAAATGAGTTAGCTGCCGAACACCGAGTGACACGGCAGATTTCATCTCTAGAAAGCTTGCATCAGTATGACCAGCAGATACATTCACACTGTCATTCACTAAAGCGCGAATAAATGATCCGTCTTGATCGAGCTCAGGTGCCATTGTGATCGTTTTTATTTTTCCTTTAGCGATATCTTGCCATCTTTGGAATAATTCTAAATTAGGTTTTTCTATATATTGTTCAGGTTGTGCACCTGCTTTTCTCTTATTGATAAAAGGACCTTCTAAGTGAACGCCCAATAATTCAGCATGATGGGATTTACATCGGTATGCAGCAGCATTCATTAACGCTTTTTCTATATTCTCAGGTGATTGAGTTATTGTAGTGGCGAGAAAACTTGTCACCCCTTCATTGGGCAAGAAAGCCGAGATTGCCTCGAGGGCTTCTTCTGTTGCATCCATGACATCAAATCCATTTGCTCCATGAATATGTGCGTCTATGAAGCCAGGGATCACATGTAAATTGGATGCGTCAATAACTGTAGTAGACTCCGAAACTTCAGGGATTTCTTTTTCCCAAATCCCTGTAATGATTCCTTGCTCAAGCAATATTGAAGCTTCTTCCAAAACACGTTCTTCTAAATAAATAGTTGCATGTTGGATTAGGATTTGTTTTATATATTGGGTATTCATGAATACTACACACCTTTGTTTATCAGTTCAGAAATGGCTTTGCCAACATCACCTTGAGCTTTTGTTAATGCCTTAAGTGCCTCTTGTTCATCTACCATCGCCTGAATCATTACAATTGCTGGTTTTATTTCATAATTTGTTTTGCTTAAGATGGTCTCAGCGTGTTCATAAGGCACATTGGTAATGTCCATGATGATTGATTTTGCCCTTTCCATTAATTTGTAATTGGTTGCATGAACATCGACCATTAAGTTTTGATACACTTTCCCTAATTTCACCATTGTTGACGTACTAATCATATTGAGGATCATTTTATGGGCGGTTGCAGCTTTCATTCGTGTTGAGCCGGTTAGCACTTCTGGTCCGACAACCACTTCAAGAGCTACGTCAGTATATTTATTGATGAGTGAATTCGCATTACTTGTCAGACCAACTGTAAATGCTCCGATTGATTTCGCGTACTTTATTGCCCCAATTGGATAAGGCGTTCTGCCACTTGCGGTGATACCGATGACAATATCGTTTTTAGTTATATTCCTAGAGATTAGGTCGATTTCACCCTGTTCCTCATTGTCTTCTGCTTTTTCTACAGCTTGGAAATATGCTTCATTTCCTCCTGCCATAACCGTTTGAACTAAATGTGGTGGTGTCATAAAAGTAGGTGGACATTCTGAAGCATCGAGCATGCCAAGTCGCCCACTTGTACCTGAACCAATGTAAAACAATCGTCCATTGTTTTTGATGGCTTCTACTACCCGATCAATCACTATTTGTACTTGCAGTAAGATCTTTTCCACCGCAAAGGCAACCGTTTTATCTTCATTATTAATGGTTTGTAAAATTTCCATCGTTGTCATTTGGTCTAAATTCATACTTGCGGGGTTTCTTTTCTCCGTCGTAAGATTTGATAGCTCCATCTTAAAACTCCTTTACTTAAGGCTTCTTCTTAAGTACCAATCATTTCAATTCTTCTATAAGGTAATGCTGCAATTGATTCCACGTTTTGTAAACATTGCCTTTTATGTCGCTACTGATCCGTCTACCATCATCAATTAGCGCTAAGAGATAAGCACCTACAACTGCAGGTAATTCGCTTTGAACAATTGTTATATTGTTAATTCTGGTACTTAATCCATTAACAAATAACTCTTTAAAATATGAATCTGCAAACATGCCTCCATGAAGCACAAGTAATTTAGAAGGTTCTACTAACTGACGATTCGCAGCTAGCACCATCTCAATTAATTCATTCACAGAATCGAATAAAATCGACTTTGCTATCGCATCCTCTTTTTTAGCTGCCTCAATAACATATTTTGATAGGTTTGCAATTTTAGGAATCAGCAATTCATCAGAATAAATCGATATCAGTTCCCGCGCATCTGTTATTTGAAAGTGGTTTAATAGTAATTCGGTGAGTAATGTTTCTTGTTCCCTTTTGTCAAATGATTTTAATACAGCATTCAGCGCATGTTTTCCGATATAAAAACCGCTACCTTCATCCCCTAAAAGATAACCCCATCCCCCGACACGAATTACTTGACCGGTTTCTTTTGATTGGGCGAATACGATTGACCCTGTACCTGCAATTAACAAAAGTCCAGTTTCACCCCATGTTCCAGCTACAAAAGCTGCTTTTGCATCATTGGTAATTTGTATTTTCGATTCATAATCTGTCTTCTGAAAAAGACCTCGTATAACTACTCGGTCACTCTCCCTGTCAGCACCTGCCAAACAAAGATAAATACTTTCAACTTGTTGTAAAGTAGATTTGGAATCAATGATCACTTTGTCAATTAGCGCCAATAATGTAGAACGAACCTTATCAAGGGAGACCCCTTGTATGTTACTGGCAGACCCAACTGCACTTGCTAAAAGGTGTCCGTGCTCATCTCCAATAACACAACTTGTTTTCGTTCCACCACCATCAATTCCTATCCATCTTTTTGACAATTCTTTCGTTGTCCGCATACTCAACCCTCTTTTTATGTAGCAGAGATTAACTCATCCCAATAGCTAAACAATTGTGAACCAGCTTCCTTAAACGATGAATATTTCGATCTCTCCCAAAGTGAACTCTATTCGTTAGAAGAATAATGGCATATTGATTTTCCTTTGAAATCCACATCGAAGTTCCTGTAAAACCTGTATGACCAATTCCATCTGACAAAAACTGTCCTGAGAAAGTGCCTGGATCATATAATTGCCAACCAATGCCTCTATTTTGATTTAATTCTTTTGTTTGTGACTTTCTACTTAATGTTAAAGATGGTTTTGAGATAATTTGCTGTCCATTGTAATGTCCATCATTTAATATCATCCTAGCAAATTTCGATAAATCCTCCGCAGTAGAAAATAAGCCTGCATGACCACTTACCCCACCAAAATGAAGAGCATTTTCATCATGGACTGTTCCCCATTGATAATCATTTAACGTTTCTCTATATTCTGTTGCAGCAATTCGATTCTGAATATCAGGAGCTGGATTGAAAACAGTATCCTTCATCTCTAAAGGCTCATAAATAAACTTTTTCGTATAAACATCAAGCGGCATATTTGTAATTTTCTCAACGATTTTTCCAAGTGTAATAAAATTCAAATCGCTGTAGATAACTTCTGTCCCTACTGGTTTCTTTTCTTTCATTTGCGCGATTAAGTCAATCGCTTCATCCACACTTAAATTTTGTTGCCAGAATCTAATTTCAGGTTGTAGACCGCTTGTGTGTGTTAAAAAATGTTTAAGAGTAAGATCTGGATGATTTTCTTCAAATTGCGGTAAGTAATGAGATACGGAATCATCCAAATCTAACTGTCCTTGATCGAGCAATTGTAAAACAGCAGGCAATGTGGCAACCACTTTTGTCAAAGATGCTAAATCAAATATCGTGCTTTTAGTCATCGATAATTTATTCGCATCATGGGCATAACCAAATGCTTTTTGATAGATTGTTGATTCCTCATCTGTAACGCTTATTACAGCTCCTGGAATAAGGCGATCTTCTATTGCTTTTTCTAAGATTTCCGCAACTTTCTTCAATTTTTGTTTCCCCAGTTCAATCGCCTCCCTCTATTTATTTATATTTCTTCCATTATTTAATTGCACCTTCTGTCATTCCTTTAACAATATGACGTTGGAAAATAGAATAAAAGATGATAACTGGAATAACTGAAATACATAGTCCCGCAAATAATACTCCCCATGCACTTTCATACCGTGCACTGATCTTTAGTAAATCCATTGCTACCCCAAGCGTGTTTTTACTATCAGTTTGTAATAAAATGAGCGCCATAAAATATTCGTTCCAAAATGAAATGGCGTTTAAAATGGACGCCGTAATAATTCCTGATTTCACTAATGGCGTAACGATTTTGAGAAGAATCCCATATGGACTCATCCCATCAATTGCTGCAGCCTCTTCTAATTCTCTTGGCACATTCCCCATAAAACTCACGAGGATAAAAATCGTAAATGGGATATGAGAAACAGCATAAACCAAGGACAATGCCCATAGATTATCCAGCATGTGCATTTTTAAAAGTAAAAAGAATAAAGGAATCCAACCTAATACGGATGGCAACATCATAGAAGCTAGATAGATATTTAATAAAATATCGCTACCTTTAAAACGAAGTCTTTCAAGAGCATAAGCAGTTGGAATCGAGAATACGAGACAAAGTATCGTACCAAGCGCTGTCACAAACAACGTGTTTAAAAAGGAGCTTCCAATGTTATATTCCGTCCATGCTTCGATAAAGTTATTAAAATTAAAGTTTTGTGGCCATGACCATGGCGAGACAAAAATTTCTGCATTTGTTTTAAATGCCCCTAAAAACATCCATATTAGAGGGAAGATTACAATGACAGACCAAAGCAATAAAGGGATTCTAACTGCTATTGCAGAAAATGTTCGTAATAAGCCCACTCTTTCCCTCCTAATATTCTACTTTTTCTTTCTTTAGTAAAAATTGGAATATAAGTACTGTCGCTAAAGATAACACAAGAATGACGACCCCTATGGCAGCACCATAACCAAATTTGAAATCCTCAAATGCTCTTTGATACAAATACGAACCTAATACTTCTGTTGCAATACCTGGTCCACCAGCTGTCATCACCTGTACAAGTACAAACGATCCATTTAACGAAGTAATAATAATGTAAAGGATAGATGTTTTAATTTGTGGCCAAATTAGTGGAACTGTAATTTTCCAAAATTGCTGCCATTCACTTGCTCCATCAATGTCAGCCGCTTCATATAAACTTTTTGGGATATTGGATATCCCTCCCATTAATAACAACATAAATAAACCTATCCCCGCCCAAATGGCAGGTATCGCAATACTCGGTAAAGCCCACGTCATATCCCCCAACCACGGTCTAGCCCATGCTTCTAATCCTATTGCTCGGAATAATCCATTAAGTAAACCAATGTTTGGATCATAAATGAACTGCCATAAAATCCCGATTACCACAACCGACATGATATTTGGGAAGAAGAATACAATTCGATAAAAAGGAGCTTCTTTGATGCGAAGCTGTGTTAAAGCAACTGCAAAGAATAAAGATAAAACCATAATTCCAATCACTTTAACAAATACAAAAAAGTAATCGTTAAAAATAGCCTTTGGAATGACAGAATCACTGAATATTCGTTTATAGTTATCAAGCCCGATAAACTTCATCACAGAACTGGTTCCAGACCAGTCAAAGAATGAATAATAGACACCGCCTACCATGGGATAGACAGTAAAAAGACAGAACACGATAAAAGTTGGTAGTAAACAAAAAGCCAAAAAGAGATACTTTTGTCTTTTAGACTGAACCACACCCATCACTTCTTTCTCTCATTGATGAAATGAAGAGAGATGGAATCATACGGTACCATCCCTCTTTATTTTTGAATCTCAAATTTATTATTCGATTAGTTATTGACCACGAAGTTCCTTCGCTTTATTTGTCATACGTTCTACAAATTCTTCTGCTGTAATGTTGCCTAACAGAATTTCAACGATTTGTAGTTTAATTTCATTTGTCATTTCTACAGCAATATCTTGTTCTTCCTGGCCTTCTGGCGTATTTCTATTATGAATTTGAATTTGTCCAGGAGAGTTGATCATATCATTAATGCCTTTTAAAAATTCAGGTACACGATCGTTACTTGATAGATCTACGTTTTTCAAGTTCATGATCGCCCCTGTCGATTCAGCAAACTTTTGAGCATATGTTTCCGTAAAGATAAATTCAAGGAAAGCTTTTGCAGCTTCAGGATTATCTGCTTCTTTTGCAATCGCAACTGTACGAATATCTGGAATAAGTGCCATTGATTTACCAGAATCGTTCATTGGTGTTGGTACAAATCCATATACAAGACTTTCAGGAGTATCTTTTTTCATCTCATTTGGTAGCCAGAATCCAACCGGAATATACGCATTTTGGTGTAATAATAGATTCATTTGAGATTGTGTATGGTTGTAAGCTGCAAAACCTGTATCTACTAATCCTTCCTCAACAATTTTTTCAACCTTCTTCATGACTTGTAACACTTCTTCGCCTTCCCATGCTTCTACAACACCGTTGGCTAAGTCATTCAGTAATTGTTCACCACCAGCTGCAGCAAACGCTGGATTCAGCACGCCACGTTGGAAGTATTGTGGATATTGACCAGTCGTAACAAATGGTGCTATACCAGCTTCCTCTTTAATTTGTTTCATAGATGCTAGCCAGCTATCAAAGTCAGTTGGCACCTTCCATCCTTTTTCATCAAACCATGCACTGTCATACCACATACCCCATGTATCAAATACAAGTGGTAAACTGTAGATTTTTCCACCATCTAGTTCTTCAGCTGGTGAAATAAAACTATCTAATAATGGAGTACCATTTTCCATTGTAATTCCTTTTGCCCACTCACTAATATCCATCAACTGACCGTCGGCAATCATTTGTGTCTCACTAGAACCGTTCCCATCAATATAGACCACATCAGGTGGATCATTGGAAATCCATCGCGTATTCATTTCTGTATTAATGTTTGGTCCAGCATGCTCAATAATATTTACATCTGGGTAAGCCGCTTTAAAGTCTGCGATTACTTCTTTCCACCAAGCATCTCCATAACCACCAACAAAATATTGAATTTCTAAATCCCCAGAGATTCCGCTTGAAGTTCCTTCACCTTCTGTTGTCCCTTCTTCACTACTCGTTTCAGTATCTTTTGGTGGCTCTTCTGTTGTCGTGTTCCCCGAACAAGCTGCTAGAACAAGAAGAAGAAGTGCAAAAAGTAAAAACAACCAGCTCTTTTTGAAAGACTTATTCCTCAAAATTAACACCTCTTTGTTTTTATTATGTAAACCATGAAACTGCCTAAATTAGGTGTTAAATGGTTTAAACCAACAATGAATAAAAACTTTGAAACTGTAAAAATAGGATTCTCTTATTTTGTATATTTCGAAATGACTGCTCTTGTTTGATCTAAATAATGAACAGATTCGTCAAAATGTAATGATGCAAGTCCGGTAAATAAAATGTCGATGATGGTTAGTTGAGAGATTCTTGATGCAGTTGCTGCACTGCGAATGAGTTTTTCTGTAGAAGATACGTATAAGTTGATATCGGATAATTTTTGGAGTGTATTTTGTTTGTATTCTGTAAGTGAGATGATTTTTGCGTTTTTTTCTTTTGCAATATTTACGGTTTGAATTATTTCTTTTGTTTCACCTGAATAAGAGATCGCCAATATAACATCCTGATGGGTTAAGTTTGTTGCAGCGATTAGTTGTGAATGACTGTCGATCAGAACTTCGCATTGTTTATTAATTCTTTTTAGCTTTTGTTCAAAGTCCATTCCAACAATTGCTGATGCACCCATACCAATAATGGCAATTCTCCGAGCCTGATCAAGTACTTGAATGGCTTTTATAACGTCTTTTTCATTCAATACAGCTAATGTATTTTTAATAGAGAATATGTTGTTATAAGCAATGGATTGGATTGTTTCTACAAGACTAGCACCTACAGAAAGGTCTTGGTATTTATGTTCAGGTTCATCTTGTTTATCGAGTGGAATAGAAGCCGCAACACTTAATTTTAAGTCTCTATACCCTTTGAAATGGAGTGATCGACACATACGAATAATAGTTGCTTCGCTCGTATCTGTCTTTGCTGATAATTCTGCAATGGGCATATGTAAAATTTCCTTAGGGTTATTCAGAATATACTCTGAAACTCTCTTTTCAGCTGGTTTTAACATGGAAATACCATGTTTAATTCGCTCTAATCCATTTTCCATTCATATCCCAACTTTTAAATGTAGTTAAACTACAAAACTTTGTGACAAATTTGTAGTTTAATTACATTTTAGAGAATGGTTTGGAATCAGTCAATA
>DATMFE010000466.1:0-2298 GCA_035556295.1 Ureibacillus sp. | reverse complement strand
GAGTACGCTTATACAATGATTGACATTGACAATGAAGTTAATGGTGATATCATTCCTAGCCTACAAGAAAAAATTGGCCAAATTGAAGGTATCGTTACAGTTCGAGTGATTTAATATACGAGAAACTATAAATGAATACGTAAGTAACAAACAGTCCCCCTGTCCGAAAGTACAGGGGGACTGTTTGTTATTGATATTAGGAGTTCGAAGAGAAGATTAAAAAACTTTCTTACTCGACTTTTTATGGCTTAGTCACGTAGCTTTAAGAATTTTAAGAAACTGTGATAAGGACACTTTGACAAAGATGTATCATCATCTCTTAAAAAGTATTGTTTCCATTCATAGTTATCTTCTTGACCATAGCTGTTTAGATGAGGATGAATAGTGGTGGAGTCATAATTTTTTAATCTATTTCGTATCTTCTTTTTTATCCGTTCAGCATAGGACTGAGATGTATTAAATTCCTGCAATACCCACCTAGGTGTAATAGCGAGCATCATGAAATCAAATTGTCTGCTTTTCCGATTCTCATGAGCAGGGGTTGCACAATACATAAAATAGGGTTCCCCGTGATAACAAAACTCCCAAATAGGATTATGTGGATCGGTTGGCATAGCCTTTGGCCAATCTATAAGGTCAATTTCGCTTAACCCGCTTAGTTGTTGCCAAAATATCTGTTCATATTGTTCAACTTGGTACGTTTCCTTCATTTCCTGTGGTGTCTCATAAAATACAATGAGGGAAGTATAACTGCCCAATTGTCTTGAAACTTGGGTGAAATCATTCAGTAGTTTAGCGAGCTCATATAATGTTGTGTCTTCCCTTGGATCTCCTATAAAACCATAACGTAGTTGGTTTAAAGAAAAACCTATTGTAGCTGGTATACAAGGAAATGGTTTCTGTTTATCGGTCATTTTTATTTCGAACAGTTCTAAGGCTGTTCTTTCCCAATGATTAAGTTGGTTTCTAAGAGAGGGAGTATCCATGTATAAATCATTGATAAGAATCACCTCGCAATCACTTCTACAATGTATTCAAAGTAGGGATAATTGGGAGGGTGTCCTAGTGAAATTGGGCATTTAATCAATAGTCCATAATAATTATGAGGATACTTCGTGTGTGTAGATTTTGTGCAGCTTTTGAAGATGTATAAGTTATGAGGATGAATGTGGAGATCTTGAACTACTCGCCTAAAAAGATAAAATTTCTCCTGAAAAGTCGCTATTTTCTTCAATTTTCGTGTATAGTTATCTGAGTAATTATGTATGGAAAAGAGCTGAATGGATTGCAATCTTCAAAATTATGGACGAAAGATTTTGTATTATTTATTGGTTCCAACTTCTTTGTTGGCCTAGCGTTTTATACGCTGATGACTACGGTGACACTTTATACGATTCAACAATTTAGTGCTTCTCAAAGTCAAGGTGGTCTTGCTTCAAGTATTTTTATTATCGGGGCCCTGCTCGCACGCTTAGTTGCTGGTAAATTGGTTGAAAAAGTGGGCCGTAAAAAGATGATGTATAACAGCTTATTACTATTCTTTCTTGCGATGCTTTTATATTTCTTCGTTGATAATCTCGCATTATTATTTGTGGTTCGTTTTATCCATGGTGTCGGCTTCGGCTTTGCGAATACCGCAATGACAACGACTGTGATGGATGCTATTCCAACTAATCGGCGTGGAGAAGGAACAGGCTATTATTCGCTGAGCACAACAGCCTCAACCGCAATCGGTCCATTTGTCGGTATTTATTTAATGAATCATGCGGATTTTACTTCGATTTTATACTGCTGTACGTTTTGTGCTGCGGCGGCGATGGGTTTTGCCTTACTTGCAAAGGTGAAGGAAGCAGATTTAACATCGGAAGAACGTAAAAATATTAAACTTGGCTTTAATGTTTCAGATTTTTTTGAGAAGAAAGCCATTCCAATTGCCGTTATTACCGTATTTATGGGCATTGCCTATTCAAGTATTATGTCATTCATTAACTTATACGCATATGAAATTGAATTAGTTGATGCGGCGAGTTATTTCTTTTTAATTTATGCGATTTTCTTATTCGTAACACGTCCATTGGCAGGGAAATTACTTGATCAAAAAGGCGATAACTTCATTATGTATCCATGTATTTTATTGTTCTCTGTCAGCTTGTTTGTAGTGAGCTATGCACATAGTAGTTTCGTATTATTACTTGCAAGTGCTTTGCTTGCATTTGGCTTTGGTACGTATATGTCTAGCGCTCAAGCTATTGCAGCGAAAGTTGCTCCGCCGAAAAACATTGGACTTGCGATTTCAAC
>DATMFE010000465.1:0-4541 GCA_035556295.1 Ureibacillus sp. | reverse complement strand
TGTAACAGTATCATAGCCTTTTTCTTTAGCAAGTAACATGAATTGCATAGAAATGAGTCCTGCATCAAAAGAAGCAATATTTTTTCTAGCTTCTGTTGAGATTTGTGGATATACACGTCTAGTACTATCAATCATTTGCTTTGTAATTGCTTCGTTCATATGACCTTCAGCAAAGTTTTGGTTATAAATTTGCTCTACTTTTTGATACATTTCGTGGTCACCTAATACAGCGATAACAGCAGAACTTGTTTCTACTTGTTCTTGATTATTCGCAATGGTTCTTAATTCTTTTTTTACTTCTTGATCTTGAATCACAAGAAAGCGCCAAGGTTGAAGATTACTAGAAGATGGAGCGGATGTTGCCATCTGAATCATTTCTTCAATTTCTTCTTTTGGAATACTGAATGTTGGATCATATACGCGGACAGACTTTCTAGCTTTCATGATTGAATATATATTTGAATCAATTGTTGTAGTCACTGATATTCCTCCCTTATTAAAACTTACTATTAGTAAGTTCACAGTCTATAGCTTACCATTAGTAAGTTTTCTACGTCAATAAATATACATATATGATAAGATAAAAATAGATAAATGAAGATTAAATGGGGGAACGTATTGAAGAAGTCTAACTGTAAAACTAAATTGGATGTTTGTAGTAACTACCATAGTACGATAGAATTTATCGGAAGAAAGTGGATGGGGATCATCATTTATACTTTAATGTCCGGACCGAAGCGATATCATGAAATTCTTTCAGCGGTTCCAGGGATTTCAGATCGGCTTTTAACCAAACGACTAAATGAATTAGTTAGCGCTAATATCGTAAACAAGCATTACCTTGATTCCTCTATAAAAAAAGTGGAGTATACACTAACTCCTAGTGGTATAGCATTAAAAGAAGTAATTGTCGCGATACATCATTGGATAGAAGTGTATGAATGGGAACAAAATAAGTAAATCAATCTGTATTGCTGTTCAATTCGATTATATCTGCCCCTGACTTTAGTTAGTGTAGATTTATGAACAAACTCATATGGTTCTGTGGAGGGTTGAAACCTCTACAGGGCTTTTAAAAAAATAATAAGCTCTGTTAAAAATTCCGTTAATATTAAGGGGGAACCCCATTATTTATGGGTTCCCTATTCCTTATATCTGCCAATAGTTGAATAAGCGACAACTACTGTCGAGTATTAGCTTATAATATTTATGACAATATATCTTTGGAGTAAACGATATTATTAATTATCATTCCAATGATAGATTATTTGCACAACACCAGAAGAGAACGTTCTTGTATTAACCATTTTTAAATTTATCCTCTGTTTTATATCAATAAATAACGGTTTTCCTTCTCCCAAAACAACAGGGTGAATAGATAATCTAAATTCATCAACAAGCCCTAAATTTATAAAGGTTGTAATAAGACTTGCTCCGCCATACAGCCAGATGTCCTTACCAGACTTTTTCTTCAATTTATTTACTTCTTCAAGAATATTATCATTTACAAATATTGCTCGATCATTAGTTTCTTTTTGTGTTCTGGAAAATACATATTTCTCTTTATTATGAACCAATCTCCAAATTTCTTTTTCGGTATCAGAGTCTTCATTTTTTGGAATATATTGTCCCCATAAATCGTAGCTTTTTCTGCCATATAAAATAGTATCAATTTGATTCAAGAAATCAGTGAACCCCATATCAGGGTCCATAATGCACCAATCAATTTCTCCATTTTTCCCTTCAATAAAACCATCTAAAGTAACTGCTAAATCTAAAATTATTTTTCTCTGTTTTACGTTGTTTGTCATAACTCTTCATCCTTTTATCATTCAGGTTTTGTTTCTTCTGCCCCGTTTTCCTTTTTGAGAATACAAGAAATAAGTCTTGTCAATTTCAACGATACCATCAAAATGCTCAAAATCCATTTGTTTTAAAGCATTTCCCTAAGTAACCTCTACGATTTTAGCCGATTTTCGCAGGGAATATTCTTTGAGCATACAATCAACAAATGTAATCCATTCGTTACTTTTCCGGGTACGGTACAAGCCAGTATTGGTTGTGTCAGTGAAAGTTTTGCTACAGCATTTACAGCGATATCGTTACCGACCATTATCGAATTAAATGACTATAACAGACCCAAATAATAAAAGAGTAGGATTAGATAAATGCATATCTATCATTGTTTAAGTTAGACTTTATATGTAAAATGAAGTGATAGTAGCAATGATAATTTATATAATGAAGCTTATTTTAAGCTGTTTATACATATAAACCACAATCATTAGAGAAAAACAACGTGTATCAACAGAAGAAGGAGAGATTCAAATGAAAGATACAATCGTTCTAGGGCTTTATGTACTTGCAACAATATTAGCCTTACTATCGGCTATTATATATCCTTTAACAGGTATGAAAATCATTTTTAGTATAGCGACAGTATTATATGCCTGGATGAGCTATGCGTATTATTCTAAATATAAAAAAGGTAAGCAGAGAAAATAAGGAGTTAGCGCTTTAATGGATTATCATAACAAACAGGGTTGCCTTATAAGATGAGACAACCCTGTTTGTTAATTATTTTTCCTTTAGTTAGTCGCTGCAATGAATTAAAACAAGAATAATTCATGTTCTGTATAAAGAAATTCTACATCATACCCTTTGTTGCGCAGAGAAGGGATTAAAGTGTGATGATACTTTTCTTTGTTAAGATCTTTAACGTAAATTTTGACCCCTGTACCTTTTCCTCTAATTTCACCAGTTAAAACGACTGTACCTATAGACTCTTCGATTTGTGCCTTAATAAAGTTTGAGTCATTCTCGAAATAATCATGGACTTCATATAAAAGAACGTTCATTTTCCCCATGCTTTTCCCCCTCTATTTTTGAGATATAATCAGCATTCCGTCCTTACTATATATTACCATATCGTTAAATAAATATTCTGAAAATACTCGATAAAGTGCAAGTAATGATGATAGAAGTTTATGTTTATAATCGATTAAGAAAAAAAGGACCTTCTGAGAGTCCTTTTCTTCAACTGTTATATCGCCATCTTATGAACGTGCTTTTAGTTTATTGATAATATGTTCAGTTACTTCCATTGTAGACGAAGTACCACCGATATCCGGAGTTTTTATGCCATCTTCGAGTACTTCTTCTATTGTGTCTAATAATAAAGTACCTAGCTCCTGCTCTCCGAAATGATCGAGCATCATTTTTCCTGTCCAAATTTGTCCAATTGGATTAGCAATTCCTTTGCCAACAATATCTGGCGCAGAACCATGAATAGGTTCAAACATGGATGGGAATTTTCCATTTAAATTAATATTGGCAGCAGGTGCAATTCCGATGCTTCCCATAATGGATGCACCAATATCGGTTAGAATGTCTCCAAACAAATTGCTTGCTACAATCACATCAAAGGTATGCGGCTTTGAAACAAAGAAAGCGCTAAGAGCATCAATATGTATAGATTGTGTTTCGATATTGTCATACTTTCTTGAAACATCTTGAAAGACTTCATCCCAAAAAGGCATAGAATGAACAATTCCATTTGATTTCGTTGCACTTGTAACATGCCCTTTTCTTGTTTTAGCTAGTTCAAACGCATAATCCATGGCACGCGTAATTCCTTTTCTAGTGAAAACAGCATTTTGAATCGCCATTTCATCTTCGCCGGAATGAATTCTTCCTCCAATTTCACTATATTCTCCTTCACTGTTTTCCCTTACTACAACGAAATCAAATTCTCGCGGGTTGGCGAGCGGAGAGACGATTCCTTTCATTTGTTTTGCAGGACGAACATTGATAACTTGTTCGAATTCTCTTCGGATATTAACAAGCAGTCCCCAAAGAGATACGTGATCTGCAACAAGTTTTGGATTTCCAACTGCTCCTAAAAAAACGGCATCACTTTGTTCTAATTGCTTTAAGCCATCTTTTGGCATCATTACACCGTGTTCGAGATAATATTCACAACTCCATGGGTATTCTTTATATGTAAAATTAAGCCCCCCATGAATATCGGCCAGCACATCTAAAACTTTAATGGCTTCGGGCATTACTTCTGTTCCAATTCCATCTCCAGGAATAACGGAAATCTCCCACTTTTTCATGTTGTATCCCCCTTGGATTCATACTATGCTTTTTCAAAATAGTTTATAAGCATATAATCTATTATACAAAACATTCCAATATTTTGTAGTATTAGACAATAAGAATGGGCAAAAATTTTCTACTTTTAAGAGTTTAGAGATAGAAGAATACGTTATGATATTACTTGTATGCCATTAAAGTTTTTGAATGAAGTGAATGAAGTGCTTTATGCGATTGTATTATTTGTACTAGCAGGTTTAGAAGAGATAGGCGGGGGATACCTTATTTGGTTATGGTTAAGGGAAGGAAAATCTGTTTATTGGGGAATCTTTGGTGGAATAGCATTGGCTTTATATGGTGTGATTGCTACATTTCAATCATTCCCATCGTTTGGCCGAGTGTACGCTGCCTATGGAGGAATATTTATCGTTCTTTCTGTATTG
>DATMFE010000464.1:0-13605 GCA_035556295.1 Ureibacillus sp. | reverse complement strand
TTTCATTAAGATAGGTGAAAAAAATCAGCAGCCATACATTATTTCTCTTGAAGCAGAAGCAATTCGTGAAACGATGGATGTAATTTGGTTGGAAACTTTTTCACATTATTCAGTAATGGTATTTGAAAACCTTAATATAATTGAAACTTTATTGAATGAGATCGGAACCAAAGCATCAAATAACGAAACGCCTAGCTGGTTGATTCGTATGATGTTTAACCTCCAGGAACAACAGAGATTGACTTTATCTAGTGACTTACATGATACAGTTCTTCAGGAGCAAATCGACTTATATCGAAGGCTGGAGTCTTTAATAAAAAGATATGACTTCAATCAAGATGCAAAAGTAAAATTAATCGAAATTGAACAGGGGTTGCTCGATATTATCCATGCTATTCGTACAACGTGTAATAACTTACGACCACCCCTTTTAAGAGAACTTGGACTTGAAAAATCATTGGAAAATTTATTTGAACATGTCCAACTTTCCTCTACTTATAGAATTTTGTTTCATTCAAAAATTCTCACACAGTTACCAATAAGTGAGGAGCAAACCATTGGTATATACCGAATCGCACAGGAATTTCTTCGCCTAGCAGAAGATTACACCCAGGCTAATGTTGTTAAATTTGATCTTTCTGTAGAAAATGACAATTTAACCTTCATCTATAGTGATGATGGTTTGGGGTTTGTTGGTCAACCTGAAAGTTCTATATCATCGAATATTAGGATTACGAGTGTAAATCAAAGAGTTCGAGGTCTAGGTGGGAAAATGGAATTTACCTCAATTGATGTTAGAGGTTTTGTGGCTACATTAGAACTACCCCTCTACCTAGAAAGGAGTTGAATATAATGGTAAATATATTAATAGTAGATGATCATTTATCTATTATCGAAGGAACGAAAATGCTATTAGAGCAAGAACCCGATTTTAAGATTACGGTTGAAAATAGTTCACTGAATGCTATGAATTTAATCAAGCTGAACCACTATGATGTATTGTTATTCGATTTGTATATGCCGCACGTAAATGGGCTTGAACTTGCCAAAAAGGCACTTACCTATAATCCGGAATTAACAGTCTTAATTTATACTGGATTTGATATAAAGCCGCACTTTAATTTACTTGTAGAGGCAGGTGTTTCTGGATTCTTATCAAAAACATCCTCAAGAGATGATTTAGTGGCAGGAATTCGATCTGCATTAAGAAAACAGGTAATTTTACCTCTATCCCTTGTTAGAGAACTAAGAAGACCGGGAATTATCTCAGATAGTAAGAGTACAAGTGGAAAAGTGGTTTTAACTACCAATGAAGAACAAATTTTATCCGAGCTATCTAAAGGAAAAAGCACACGTGAAATTGCAACTACATTAGCAATGAGTCAAAGATCATTAGAATATAATTTAACAACTCTTTACCAAAAGTTCGGTGTGAGAACGAGAGTGGATACGATTACGAAAGCAAAAGCTCTAGGGTTAATTCCCGAAGAAGAATTGAAATAATGATGATGAACCTACTAAGGGACAATCTTGGTAGGTTTTTTTATTGTCAGTCACAAAGTTAGAAACGATTAACTACCGGGAGAGTAGAACTTCCCTATTACCATACTTTCCAATTGGTTGCGCGGTACCACAAAATTTTGCGGTTATCCTCCATTAGATTGCGGTGAAAGTCAAAAACTGTGCGGTGTTCCTCCAATATGAATGCGGTTTGTAAAAGGTCTTTCCTTAGTAGAATGAATGTGTAAACAACGTTAAGTCAGCCTTATGAAATAAAGACATTATATGGAGGAAAGAAAATGAAAAAGAGTACAAAAGTTATTAGTTTGATTGTTGGAGGAGTATTGGGCGTAACAATTATTTCGACCGTATTATTTGCAAATCATGGGTCAGCTGCATTTGAAGAGGAAAAGGTACTGACTGATGACATTACAACGTATTATAGTTTTTCCGGAACGGTTGATGCTAAAAATAGACAAAACGTCGTAAGCCATAAGGAAATGCATGTTGAGCAAGTACTTGTGAAACAAGGCGATTACGTAAATACAGGTGATGTCTTAATCATTAGTTCTGAGGGTGAGGAAATAAGAGCTGAAGTTGATGGCGAGGTAGCAGGTCTATACACAAAAAGTGATAGTCATGCCATTAAAGGATCCAGATTACTTGATATTGTGGATTATAACGATTTACATGTGAAGGTAAAAGTTGATGAATATGACCTTAAAAATATTGAGATTAATCAAGATGTGGATGTAACCATTAATGCACTTGAAAAAGTTGTAAAGGGTAACATTTATGCAATCTCAAAAGAAGCGGTAAATGAAAATGGGATATCCTATTTTACCGCAATGATTGATTTTGACAAAGACGATAGTATTCGAGTTGGCATGAGTGCAGAAACGAAAGTGTTAAAAGATTATGCGATAGGTATTAACACAGTATCGATGAAAGCTATACAGTTTGACAGCAAGAACGAACCATACGTAATGAAAACGAACAATGATGGTAAGTTAATTAAACAATATGTAAAAACAGGGATTAACGATGGTACAACAGTCGAAATCAAAAGTGGATTACAGGTTAACGATGTCGTTATGATTCCTAAAGTTGATCCTGCAAACAATGCAGCAATGATGCATGGAGGAGGGATGTAGCGGTGAACGATAACATACTTATGATGAATGGAATAACGAAAGTCTATCGAATGGGAACTGAAGAGCAAGTCGTATTAAAACAAATTGATTTGTATGTAAAAAAAGGTGACTTCCTCGCAGTTCTTGGTCCTTCCGGATCAGGGAAATCCACCTTAATGAATATTATAGGATGCCTAGATTCGCCTACAAGTGGTAATTATGTGTTATCAAGTAAACAAATTAATGAGTTGAAGGAAAATGAATTAGCCGTAATTCGAAACAAAGAAATAGGATTTGTCTTTCAACAGTTTCAATTACTACCAAGGTTAAGTGCACTTCAAAACGTTGAACTCCCCCTAGTTTATGCTGGTATAAAAGAAAAGGAAAGAAAGATGAGAGCTAAAGATATACTCAGTAAAGTTGGACTTGAAGACAAACTCCATCATAGACCGAACCAGCTTTCTGGCGGTCAGCAACAGCGGGTAGCAATTGCTCGTGCACTAGTGACAGAGCCGAGTGTTTTACTAGCAGATGAACCAACAGGAGCATTGGATCAGAAAACAGGGAAACAAATAATGGAGCTCTTTCGAGAGATTAATAACGAAGGAAAGACAATCGTCATGATCACTCATGATCAAGAAATAGCCAAACAAGCGAATAGAATTGTTCACATCTTAGATGGTCAACTGAGAGAGGAGTTGGCGTATGTTTAAAGAAAATCTCAAAATGGCCTGGATGAATGTGCTAAACAATAAAATGCGCTCAGCGCTGACCATTTTAGGTATTGTCATTGGAGTTGGTTCAATCATTGCGTTAATTACTATCGGTAAAAGTTCTATGAGTGAAATGACAAGTGAATTTGAACTGTTTGGTGCAGATAAAATATCAATCCAAGTAGTAGGTACACCTTTAAAACAAGGGCTAGTCGAAAGTGACATTTTAAAGCTACAAGAAATAGAAAATGTTGCAGGAGTTTCTCCAACTCTTTCTGGTTATGCAACAATTGTTGCTTCTGGTACAGAGAAAACCAACGTGTTAGTTCAAGGGAAAAATGATGTCTACTTTAATAAGACAATGAATTTATTGGATTCAGGTAGAGGAATTAATCGTTTGGATATTGAAAGTGAAAACAATGTCACTTTAATTGGATCCACCATCTCAAAGGAGATGTTTTTTGGAGAAGATCCAATCGGTAAAAATATCATTATCGGTGGTGTTTCCTATAAGATTATCGGAACTTTAAGTGAAACAAATAATTATTCAGGTTCTTCTACTAATGATTCAGTGATTATCCCTTACACCACTTCTATGGATTTACTTGGAACTGGATACATCACTAGTGTAGACGTTTATATGAACAATGCATTAAACTCAACACAAATTACTGATGATATTCAAGCAAAATTAATAGAAGCATTTAATGGTAAAAAAGAAGCTTTTACGGTGATGAATATGCAGGATATGTTATCTTCCATTAACAACATTACCAATATGTTATCCTTCATGCTTGGCGGAATTGGATCCATTGCACTGTTTGTCGGAGGTATTGGTATTATGAATATGATGTTGGTATCTGTTACAGAAAGAACTGCAGAAATTGGCCTTCGAAAAGCGCTAGGTGCAGAACCTAGAAGGATACAACAACAATTTTTACTGGAATCAGTGTTTTTATCACTGATCGGAGGGATCATTGGTTTCTTTAGTGGAGTATTTGTTGCTTATATCGTTTGTCTAATTATGAGTACTAGTTTAATTCTTACACCTTCAACGGTATTATTGGCCCTTGGCTTCTCGGCAGCGGTAGGAATACTATTTGGTATTACTCCTGCAAGAAAAGCATCAAAACTTCATCCGATCGAAGCATTACGAAGTGTGTAAGTGAGATACAAATAAAATTCATTAATCTTGCATTAGTCTGCAATATAATTCAAAATTGATGCTATAAAAAAGGAAACAGTCCAAATTTAATAGCAATATAAAAAATAAGACAGATAATAATTTTGTCTTATTTTTTTATGTTAAAATAACGAATTTTAATTGATATAAGGCGAATAATATTTTTGTGAAATAAAAAACAAATGAACGATTTTAAAATGCGAAATGAGCGATGATAAACTTTTTATATAAAATTTTGCTTATTAAATATGGGAATATTCGAATTTTTTTGACGACTTGGAGATAGGGCTTTTTTAGTAAATTTATTAAAATTAATATACTGGAAATAAAAATATGTTTACTTAAATAGTATTTTGGTGATAATATTTGATTAGATTATTTTTCGCTGAGTCTATTTAATAGAGCGGGGGACCCATTTTTTACACGGATTTTTCCGTTATAGGTGAGTTCTGAAAAGAAGGGGCTTATTGTTTCCTAAGTCCTAACCTGAAAGCTAACCTCGTAAGCGTTTAGAGGAAACAGAATGAAAGATTTAATTTTAACGGGTACAATCCGTTTTTGTTTAAAATAAATTAATAGTTTTCATTCATATATTTGTTTCCCTTACCTAAGTATTCTTCTATAAAATTCATCAAAAGGTGGGGTTATATTGAAAAGGATTAAATTTAGTTTAGCTACACAAATCTTTACTGGTTTAATTTTAGGGATTATTGTCGGTGGTATCTTTTATGGAAGTGTTGAAGCTCAAAACTTTCTACAACCATTTGGGGACTTTTTCTTACGACTAATTAAACTAATTGTTGTACCAATCGTCCTTTCTAGTATTATTGTTGCTATTGCTGGTGTTGGTGATTTAAAATCTGTTGGTAAACTTGGTGGGAAATCGTTAGCATATTTTATTGGGATGACAACTTTTGCTATTGCAGTTGGACTTATCTCAGCTAATTTATTCCATCCTGGAACTGGCATCAATATGAATGAATTAGAAACAACTGATATTTCTAGTTATGTAGATACTTCTCATCAACAAGAAGGGAAATCGATTGTAGATACAATTCTACATATCGTTCCAACCAATCCATTTAAAGCAATGGTTGATGGCGATATGTTAGCGATTATTTTCTTTGCTGTTGTTATTGGATTAGGGATTGCTGCAATTGGAGAAAAAGGGAAAACCGCTTTAAGTTTCTTTGAAGGACTAGCAGGTGCAATGTTCTATATTACAAATCTGTTTATGAAATACGCACCGATTGGGGTATTCGCTCTTATTGGAGTAACGATTTCAAAATACGGTTTCTCATCATTAATTCCTTTAGCTAAATTAGCAATTACTGTATATGGAACAATGATCTTCTTTGTACTTGTGGTTCTAGGAATTGTGGCTAAAATTATTGGGTACAGTATCTTTAAGTTAATAAAAGTAATTAAAGAAGAATTAATCTTAGCGTTTTCAACGTCAAGTTCAGAAACGGTTCTTCCAAGAATTATGGAAAAGACTCAACAAATTGGTGTACCAAAGCATATTTCAACATTTGTTATCCCAACAGGGTATTCCTTTAACTTAGACGGATCTGTGTTATATCAAGCAATCGCAGCTTTATTCGTTGCGCAAATGTATGGAATTCATTTAAGTATTGGTCAACAAATTATGTTGATGCTTGTCTTGATGATTACTTCAAAAGGGATGGCCGGTGTACCTGGAGTATCGTTTGTTGTATTACTTGCAACATTCGGAACGATGGGATTACCAGCTGAGGGCTTAATGTTTATCGTAGGTATCGACCGTATCCTTGACATGGGACGTACTGTAGTAAACGTTGTCGGTAACTCGTTAGCAGCATTAGTTGTTGCTAAGTGGGAAGGCCAATTCAACCCACAAGAAGTCGATAATACTCAAAAAGCATAATAAAATAAATATAAATAGAACAAGACCTTCAACGATAATAGTTGAAGGTCTTTTTTCATGATGAAAACAAAGCACGCCTTAAATTTATCTCACCGCTGCTTACTTAACATAATTGCCAGTTTTAATTCGAATGCATCTTCAAAATCTTGAGGATTATATCCTGTGATTTCATAAACCTTTGATAGTCGATATGTTAATGTATGGCGATGGATTCCTAGTTTGTCCGCACAAATATTAATCTGTAAATTACATTCAAAATATGTAAGTAAAGTTTCAATCAGCTTTTTAGATATGCCCTGAATTCTCTCTATATATTTATTTACCTCAACACTATTGTTCTCTTTAAATAGAGTGTAAATCTCAATTTCATCAAAATATGTAACCTCTTGTGCATCTCCCGAAAATGCTAGTGCTGTCTTTGCTCCACTAAACGCAAAAGGTAAATCCTCTAATTGATTGACATTAGGGCCAATCCCTATCGTAATGTCATAACGATTCTTAAGCTTTATCACCTGTTGGATGATTTCTTTCGAATTTTTTACAGTGCTATCACATAATAGTAGATAATATTCGTTTAGCTGAATATGTCCGAATAGAGCTGATTGTTTATAGAGAATATTTTCTAAATGAAGGGCTAATTTATTAGATGGTGTATCATTTATTTGTTTAATAAGCAATATTTGAAATGGTCCCAATAATGGAAAAGGAAGCTTTTCTATACGTTCCATAAATGAACGATCTATGGGTGCTTTGTCAATTAAGGCTTTAAAAATAAAATCACCATTTTTTCTTTGCCATTCACTTTTACTTTCTGTCAGTACTTGATGGACAATCATTTCTGTTGTTAACTGAACCAAGTTTGCAATTTCTTGAAGTTCGTAAGGATTTCCTGTTATTCCAATCACTCCAATAATTTTCTCGTGATATCGGATTGGCAGGTTAACACCAGGTTTGCAGTTACGGAATTCCTTAGAAAGAATCTCATCAATGAGAAGGGAATTTCCAGTTTTGGCCACTTCAATTGCTCCCTCATGGATCGAATCAATCCGTTCCTTGTCTCCAGAGGCTAATATGACGCCGTCTGTACTAATAACATTTATATTATGATGTAATCTCATCATAGTTTGATGGACGATTTCTTCTGCTAATTTAATAGATAACATATTTATACACCCCGTATAAAAATAAATCTGTACTAATACAGTTAATTTATACTTCTATTATAATGATTATTAGCATTGATTGTAACTATAATATTTGTAAGCGCTTTAGTTGGAGGGAGGATGAAGATGAAGGTTGTAATTAGTCCAGACTCTTTTAAGGGTACATTAACAGCATTAGAAGCTGCACAAGCAATCGAACGGGGAATAAAACAAGCAAACTCAACAGTAGAAACACTACTATTACCTGTTGCAGATGGAGGAGAAGGGACAATGGAGACCTTAGTCTTAGCAACAGATGGTCACTTTGTTCACACAACGGTATTAGATCCTCTTGGGCGTGATATTGAAGCATCCTTTGGTGTACTCGGTAATCAAACGACATGTGTCATAGAAATGGCTACAGCTTCTGGTATAACACTGTTACATAACAATGAGAAAAATCCTAGAATTGCATCTACCTTTGGAACTGGTCAACTTATTCAAACTGCATTAGATCAAGGTTATAGAGACTTTATCATTTGTATTGGTGGAAGTGCTACTAACGATGCGGGTGTAGGTATGTTAAGAGCTTTAGGGTTGCGATTATTAGATGAAGATGGACGAGAGGTACAAAAATCGATTGATGGATTGTATAAGGTAAAGAGTTTAGATTTTTCAAGTTGGGACAAAAGATTGAAAGAATCTACTATAGCCATTGCATGTGATGTAAATAATCCATTGGTTGGCGAAAATGGGGCAACAGCAGTATTCGGTCCACAAAAAGGTGTTCGAGCCGATGAAGTTAGCTATTTTGATGGAGCATTAACGCATTGGGCCAATATCGTGGAAGCAGAAAAGGGTATTCGTTTACATGATTATCAAGGTGCTGGTGCAGCAGGCGGTATGGGTGGAGCATTGATTGCCTTTCTTAATGGGAAGTTCCATCAAGGGATCCAATTAGTATTAGATGTCATGAATTATCGTGAAAAAGTAAAAGATGCTCATTTCATTATTACTGGTGAAGGAAAATCTGACTGCCAAACTTTGCATGGAAAAGCACCAATGGGCGTTTTACAATGTGCAAAAGAATTGAATATAGGAACATTTTTGGTTTCGGGTAGTATTGCTGGACAGGACAGAGAAATGTTATCGAAATACTTCCAAGAAGTGGTGTCAGTTGTGAACGATAAGGTTTCAACTGAAATGGCAATGAAGGAAGCATCTAAGTATTTAACTCATAGGGTATACGAAACTTTTAATAAATTAATAGGATAAGGGGGAAATAGGGATGTTATTCGTAATTATTTTAATTGGGGTGTTATTTGTTGTATTTGCTACAGCAAAATTAAAATTGCATCCGTTTTTAGCTTTAATACTAAGTGCTTTCTTTGTAGGAATTGCAAGCGGAATGCCATTGTTAGATGTAGTAACAAATATTAATTCAGGTTTCGGTAGCTTAATGACAAGTATTGGGATTGTCATTGTTGCAGGAACAATGATTGGTGTTATATTAGAGCGTTCAGGCGCTGCTTATCGTATGGCTGAGGTAGTATTAAGAATTGTTGGACCTAAGCATCCACAATTAGCAATGTCAATTATCGGGTATATCGTATCAATTCCAGTATTTTGTGATTCAGGATTTATTATATTATCAAGCTTACAAAAATCGTTAGCAAAACGTGCGAAAGTAACAATTGCTTCGATGGGTGTCGCACTAGCAACTGGTTTATATGCAACGCACGTACTTGTTCCACCAACTCCAGGACCAATCGCAGCTGCAGGGAATATTGGTGCAGCAAATTACTTAGGTACAGTTATAGTAATTGGTTTAATTGTAGCGATTCCGGCTACTTTTGTAGGGTATCTATGGGCTGTAAAAGTTGCTTCAAAAATTCGAGTTCCATTAGATGACGAGGAAGCACCTGATTACGAAGAAGTTATTAAAAGCTTTGGAAAAATGCCATCAACGTTTAATGCGTTCTTCCCAATTGTACTACCTATTGTTTTAATTGGTATCGGTTCTATCGCAGCTTTAGTTGGTGATCCAGAATCAACATTCAATATGATTTTACGTTTCTTAGGAAGTCCAATTGTTGCTCTATTATTAGGTGTAGCTGCTGCATTACCACTGCTACCAAAATATAATGAGGAAACGTTAACAGGCTGGATCGGTGATAGTTTAAAAGATGCAGCACCAATTTTATTAATTACTGCTGCAGGTGGTTCATTCGGTACAATTATTAAGGAAACAGGTGTTGGTGACTTGTTACAGCAAATGGATCTTGGTTCATTAGCACAAGGTTCTCTGTTCTTACTAGTACCATTCATTATTTCCGCTGCACTAAAAACAGCACAAGGTTCTTCAACAACAGCTTTAGTAATCACATCAACTCTTGTGGCACCTATGTTAGTAACTGCTGGAATTGAAGGAGCAATTCCATTAGCATTAGTAGTAATGGCTATTGGTGCAGGAGCAATGACAGTTTCTCACGTAAACGACAGTTTCTTCTGGGTAGTTACTCAATATAGTGGTATGGAAGTAACACAAGCTTATAAAGCTCAAACAATGGCTACATTATTACAAGGGTTAGTGACAATTGTATTTACAATGATTTTATGGTTAATATTTGTATAGAGATGAACTGAATATTAAAGGCATACTTGCAAACCAAGTATGCCTTTTTGTTTGGAAAAATTATCTATTAGATTAAGTCTGCAGTTGGTATACTAAAGGAAATATTCGTAGTTACAAAGGGGAGAGGGGTCCTTGAATAAGAACATATTAATCGTTGATGACCAACCTGAAATTGCGGAATTACTTAGTCTCTATTTAGAAAAAGAAGGATATACCATTGTACAAGCAAACGATGGAATGGACGCTTTAATGCATATATCAAAGGGGAATATTGATTTAATGCTTGTTGACCTTATGATGCCAATTATTGATGGATATCAGCTTATTAAAAAGGTGAGAGAAACAATGCAAATCCCTATAATAATTATCTCAGCGAAACAAGAATATCAGGATAAAATATTAGGACTTGATATTGGGGCGGATGATTTTATACAAAAACCCTTTGAACCTCTTGAAGTTATTGCAAGAGTACAGGCTTTAATGAGACGCACTTATAATTTTTCTAATCCTAAACAAGCTGAAGTAGCAGAAACAATTAGAAAAGTCGTAGGTGACCTGACCCTAGATGAAGCAACATTCTCAATCATTCGAAATGATGACGTCATTAGTCTAACAAAAATTGAGTATAAAATTCTTGATTTATTAATGAGTACACCTGGAAGAGTCTATACAAAGCAACAAATTTTCGAAAATGCATGGGATGATTATTACTTCGGTGGGGAAGAGGATAATACCATAAATGTACATATTTCCAAAATCAGGGAAAAAATAGAATTGAATCCGAAAAAGCCCGTCTATATTAAAACCGTGCGAGGACTAGGCTATAAATTTGAGAAGCAAAAACCATAATCCTGACACACCAATTATATTAGCGAGATTAGGAAAACGTAAGATGTAGTTAAGAGTAATTTAAGATTAAGCTATTATTCTATTACTATAAATAGCAAATGGTGGTGAAGGGAACTTGAATATAACACATCAGTTGTTTCCAAAGGATGAAGGGGTTTTTCCATATATTTATTTAGCTAATATGTGCATTCCGCTATTTTTTATGTTGCAGGAACCTCCAGCAATGCTTTATCCGGGTTTATTGTTGTTACTATTATTTGTATTAGCTTACAGACAAGCATATTGGAGCTCAACATTTACAATTGTTTTTATTGCAATTGAACTGGTGATTACACTAGTACTCTCTTATTTTTATAATCCTTTGTATTTGTATATAGTATTTGTATTTTCCTATCAGATGGTGCGATTAAAGTGGAAATGGATGTATTGGATATGCGGAAGTTTTGCAATCGGAAGCTCCATTCTTATTTTTAATGTGGTGTTCCCAAATAATTTATTATTAATTACTAGTTTTTTACCTCCAGTATTTGGAGGAGCGATTCTTCCATTTATTATGAAAGCAACAATGCGCTATAAAGAATTGAACGAAGATTTAAAACGGGTAGCTAAAGAGTTGGAGATAAAAAGTCAGGAAAAGGATAGGTTAGAAGAGAGCAAGAAGAAAATGCTTGCTGACTTATCCCACGATTTAAAGACTCCAATGACCACAATCCAAGGATATTCCAAAGCATTGTATGATGGATTTGTTCATGATGAAGAGCAACGTAGACGGTATCTCAAATATATTTATGATAAGTCTATCCGAGTAACCGATTTAATTGATGAATTATTTATCTTCTCTAAATTAGATAATCCGGATTCTCAGACAAATAAACAAGAACACGATCTTTGTGAGTTTTTACGGCAAGTCATTGTGGAGTATTATGAATTGTTTGCAGAAAAGGAAATGGAGCTAAACATTGATATCCCTGCAAAGAAAATTGTGTATTCTTTTGATCAAAAGCTACTGTATCGAGCAATATCGAACATATTGGAAAACACTATCAAATACAATCCAGTACAAACGAATGTGTTTATTAGTTTAAAAGAAAAGAAGGGTTTGATAGTGATTGAGATTGGTGATGATGGAACGGGAATAAATGAGGAAATAGCCCAATCCTTATTCGAGCCATTTGTAAGAGGCGATAAAAGTAGAATGAATGATGGTGGATCGGGATTAGGTTTAGCGATAACGAAGAAAATCATAGAAAAGCATGATGGCAGTGTCTATGTCGATACAAAACCGAAGCGCGGCAGCACGAATTTTATCATTGAATTGCCAGTTGTTTGAAGGTTTATTGGATGTCTTGAAAGGTGACTTTCGAGGCGTCTTTTTTTATTTTTTGCGATGTGGGTTTGGATTGGGAGGGATGTTTGGTTATTCGTAATTAGAGTGGAGCACGAGGTGGGAATATTATAATGGGTTTCTTTTGGATTAACTTATGAAAGACATCTCGGTGTTGAATTTGCTTCGAGATGTCCTTCATCCACCGGATGAAAGCTATCTCAGAACGGAAATGGCTGTGAGATGTCCTTCATGAGCCAGATGAAAGTCATCTCAGAACGGATTTTGTTTTGAGATGTCCTTCATGAAGACGATGAAAGCCATCTCAGAACAAAATTGGGCTATGAGATGTCCTTCATGAAGGCGATGAAAGCCATCTCAGAACGGAATTTGCTATGAGATGTCCTTCATGAAGGCGATGAAAGCCATCTCAGAACGGAATTTGCTATGAGATGTCCTTCATGAAACTGATGAAAGCCATCTCAGAACGGAATTTGCTATGAGATGTCCTTCATGAAGGCGATGAAAGCCATCTCAAATCAAAATTGGGCTATGAGATGTCCTTCATGAAACTGATGAAAGCCATCTCAGAACGGAATTTGCTATGAGATGTCCTTCATCCCCTCTATTCCATAACAAACAATTAATCATATACACACCTTCCAATAAATTCCCATTCTTAATAGTAAAATATGGTTCACTTAAGATTAAGTTAAGACTCCCCCTGTAGTATAGAGATATAAATAAGGCGGACATAAAGGAGTCGTTAAGATGAGTTTTGTTATTGAAGTAAACAATATCGAAAAACACTATGGAAATGTAAAAGCGGTTGATGGTATTTCATTACAAGTAAAACGTGGAGAGGTACTTGGGATTATTGGAGCGAATGGCGCGGGTAAATCTACTACATTAGAAATCATGATGGGGCTACGTAAACCAGATTCAGGTACAGTCAATGTCCTTGGTATGAATATTGCAGAAGCATCTGACAAAATCAAACAAAGAATTGGCATTCAGCTTCAGCAAACAGCGCTATATGATCGGATAAAAGTAAAAGAAGCATTACAGTTATTTAGCTCCTACTATGAGAAAACACGAGATCTCAATGAGATCATCACAACATTAGGACTCGAACCCTATCTAAATAAATATGTAAAAAATCTTTCAGGTGGTTGGCAGCAACGAACTTCACTCGCACTTGCTTTAATCAATGACCCAGA
>DATMFE010000463.1:0-1809 GCA_035556295.1 Ureibacillus sp. | reverse complement strand
GCAAACGCAAAACTTGCGGAAGCTAGGAAGATGTTGAGGGATTATAACAAAGGAATAGAAGACTTAGCAAAAGAACACGATGTTGAATTAAATTGAACAACCATATCAAATACAATTTAAAATTTGCTAATGCTGCATACTAAATGACCATTTAGTAGCTTAGATAATTTAGCACGAAGGAAACCTCCCACTATGTTCAGATAAAATAAGAAAACCCTTGTCATATCAAGGGTTTTCTTATCTATTGATAGATCATATTTTGATAGTTCTGCAACACATCGGCAGTCTCAATCACTTTCACTTGTATTTCTTCAAATATTAATGACTCACCGCCAATAAAGTTTATACGAACCCTTATTACTTCTCTTCTATCGCTTCCATCAACTTAAATAAAAATTGATAAATGAACTGATATGCTTCACCAATGGTCATATCTTCTGTAAATCCTTTTACATCGTTTAAGGAGAAATTAAAGTTCCATAGACCATCTTCTGCGCTAAATACTAACGCAAATTTTGCATTTTCTCCTTGTAGTTCAGCTTGTAAATAGCTTCGAATTGCTTTGTCATATTTCTTCTGCAGCTTTAACCCTAATAAAGCTTCATATGTACCGAATAAATCATCGACTTCTAATGAAACGGCATCGACGCCAATAAGCTCAAACCACTTCGATTCTAGATAAATAAATTCTTTTTTGTTTGTTTTTAGAAAAGTTAATGGTTGATGTAAAAATTCTGATGTTTCTACAGCAATAAGATTTTCAAATTCTTTATCGGAACGCTCAATATAAGCGTCGGTAAAGCGCACTTCTGCATCCTTTTCTACAATCGTCATGCCTCCTTCAAGCAATTGATGCTTCTCTACATATTCTTTCTCTTCTTTATGTAAGGCAACCTGGTCACCCTTGAATGTCTTAATATGTTGTTCAATCTGGGTTTTTAGCATACTTTTATTCCTCCTGATGGTATCAATCTCTTCTAGTATGAATCATTCATCACTCAGTGTCCAATCTAGTTTAGGCACGGGGGTATTGCTCTAGTCCTTCAGATATTTAAATAGATTTTTAAGAACCTGTTTATACGCTCTAAATAAAACGGAGGAGAAATATGCGTTCAATTAATATCAGTCGTACCGTTATTTAACCACTTTCATAGTCTCTTTTTGTTTTTGTATGCCTTTATCATTGTTTGTGGTAGGTTTGACTTGGTGATTTATAGGTACTTATGGAAGGGTGCAATTAACAACAGTTCAAGCAGGCACTTCGAGAAGCTATGCTCTTATAGGTATGATGTGCGGTGCTTTTCAGTTCAACTTCCATCAGTGAGGATGAAGAAAAACCTCCACTGATGGAAGACATTAAGACCTTTTCTTTTCGATGAACGAACGTTTTATATAAAAGTACAGCTCCCTCTTACATTATGGATTATTTGTCCGGAATGTCCAAACCTTTGAACGAGTCTGGCCGTTATACTTGTCAGACACCTTTACATACCAGCCATATTCTCGGTTTTTCTCAAGACCCTTCCACACCATTTCTGCCATTTGCTGGTTCGCTACATCCTTTACTTCACCAATTTTTTCATCAGTATATATATTAACTTCAAATAAATCGGTAGAAACCACTTTTTCTTTCGGTGTTAAATCTGTCTCCATGACAAATTCATCTTTGCCAGGATAGTTTTTCCGATTGTAGTAGTTATATCGATTAAGATATGGAGAATACGTTTTCATATAGATTTTATTCTCTACAGGATTAACCTGCATCATGCGCAAAAATCCTTGTCCACCTTCTGCCCCGCCTTGATAATC
>DATMFE010000462.1:0-2771 GCA_035556295.1 Ureibacillus sp. | reverse complement strand
GTAATGCATATTCTCCAACATCAAATCCGATAATAAAGGCTGTTACAGTTGTTCCAATATTAGCCCCCATAATAACACCAATCGCTTGACGAAGAGTCATAAATCCAGCACTTACTAATCCGATAGTAAGAGCGGTCGTTCCAGAACTACTTTGAATTAAAATCGTAACAAGCATACCAGTTAAAACACCCATTAAAGGATTTGTTGTAAACTTGTCCAAAAGATCCCTTAGTTTATCTCCCGCCGATTTTTGTAATCCATCTCCCATGAATTTAATCCCGAATAGGAAAATCCCAAGTCCTCCGATGAACTCAAAAATCATTTTTTGAATATCTATTTCCAAATAAATCAACTCCCGATTTTTATAGCATTCGACAGAAATCAACAAACTCATACTCATTATTGATGGGTCTAAAAAAAAAGTAAAGTTATTCAATTGAAATTTACATACTCTTTACAAAACATTTACATTAAAGAAAATAATTTAGACTTTGAAGGAACGATTTATTAAGGGAGGAAGAAAGTGGGCTAAATCTAAAAGTGGTTTAATAGGATTAATTAACCTTTATTTTTAGTCATTTTAACAATTTATATATTATATGTTAGGTAAGAAGATATGCTATATTTAGTTTGATATACAGAGTAAAGTTAAAATCGTCTTAAAGTATGTTTATAAAGTTGTTTCTAATTAAGAAGTTTTGATTTGAATTATTTGAATGGGATAGCCCTTTTAAAGAAAGTAAAAGCCGCTAACCCTACCTGAATAGAAGGGTCAGCGGCTTAACTTCATTTAATAAAGTACAAGAAACAAGATAGCCTCCTAATTTGAAAGTAATAAGTTAAAACAAGAACAATTCATGTTCCGTATAAAGAAACTCTACATCATACCCTTTGTTGCGCAGAGAAGGGATTAAAGTGTGATGATACTTTTCCTTGTTAAGGTCTTTAACGTAAATTTTAACCCCTGTACCTTTTCCTCTAATTTCACCAGTTAAAACGACTGTACCTATAGACTCTTCGATTTGTGCCTTAATAAAGTTTGAGTCATTCTCGAAATACTCATGGACTTCATATAAAAGAACGTTCATTTTCCCCATGCTTTTCCCCCTCTTTTTTTTGAGATATAATCAGCATTCCGTCCTCCCTATATATTACCATATCGTTAAATAAATATTCTGAAAATAATCAATAAAATGTAAGCAATGATATAGAAGTTTATGTTTATAGTCGATCAAGAAAAAAAGGACCTTCCGAGAGTCCTTTTCTTCAACCGTTATATCGCCATCTTATGAGCGTGCTTTTAGTTTATTAATAATATGTTCAGTTACCTCTATTGTAGACGCAGTACCACCAATATCCGGAGTTTTTATGCCATCTTGTAGTACTTCCTCTATTGTATCTAATAATAGAGTACCTAGCTCTTGCTCTCCGAAGTGATCAAGCATCATTTTCCCTGTCCAAATTTGTCCAATTGGATTAGCAATTCCTTTGCCAACAATATCTGGCGCAGAACCATGAACAGGTTCAAACATGGATGGGAATTTTCCATTTAAATTAATATTGGCAGCAGGTGCAATTCCGATGCTTCCCATAATGGATGCACCAATATCAGTTAGAATATCTCCAAACAAATTGCTTGCTACAATTACATCAAAGGTATGAGGTTTTGAAACAAAGAAAGCACTAAGAGCATCAATATGTATAGATTGTGTTTCGATATTGTCATATTTTCTTGAAACATCTTGAAAGACTTCATCCCAAAAAGGCATAGAATGAACAATTCCATTTGACTTTGTTGCACTTGTAACATGCCCTTTTCTTGTTTTAGCTAGTTCAAACGCATAATCCATGGCACGCGTAATTCCTTTTCTAGTGAAAACAGCATTTTGAATCGCCATTTCATCTTCGCCAGAATGAATTCTCCCTCCAATTTCACTATATTCTCCTTCACTGTTTTCTCTTACTACAACGAAATCAAATTCTCGCGGGTTGGCAAGCGGAGAGACGATTCCTTTCATTTGTTTTGCAGGACGAACATTGATGACTTGTTCGAATTCTCTTCGGATATTAACAAGCAGTCCCCAAAGAGATACGTGATCTGCAACAAGTTTTGGATTTCCAACCGCTCCTAAAAAAACGGCATCACTTTGTTCTAACTGCTTTAATCCATCTTTTGGCATCATCACGCCGTGTTCGAGATAATATTCACAACTCCATGGGTATTCTTTATATGTAAAGTTAAGCCCCCCATGAATATCGGCCAGCACATCTAAAACTTTAATGGCTTCTGGCATTACTTCTGTTCCAATTCCATCTCCAGGAATAACGGAAATCTCCCACTGTTTCATGTTGTATCCCCCTTGGATTCATACTATGTTTTATCAAAATAATTTATAAACATATAATCTATTATACAGAACATTCCAGAATTTTGTAGTATTAGACAATAAGAATGGACAAAAATTTTCCACTTTTAAGAGTTTAGAAATAGAAGAATACGTTATGATATTACTTGTATGTCATTAAAATTTTTGAAGGAAGTGAATGAAGTGCTTTATGCGATTGTATTATTTGTACTAGCAGGTTTAGCGGAGATAGGCGGGGGATACCTTATCTGGTTATGGTTAAGAGAAGGAAAATCTGTTTATTGGGGAATCTTTGGTGGAATAGCATTGGCTTTATATGGTGTGATTGCTACATTTCAATCATTCCCATCGTTTGGCCGAGTGTACGCTGCCTATGGAGGAATATTTATCGTTCTTTCTGTATTG
>DATMFE010000461.1:0-1589 GCA_035556295.1 Ureibacillus sp. | reverse complement strand
TTTCGGATCAGGAGATGCAGGCGAGAAGCCATTTACGTATCGACTTGGCGGACAAACTTGTCTTACAGGCGATGTGATCGGTGATTATTCCTTTGATCAGCCATTAAAAAGCGGCGACAGATTAGTTTTTGGTGATATGGCCATTTACTCCATGGTAAAGACCACAACATTTAACGGCATGCCATTACCAGCCATCGCTGTTAAAGATAAAGATGGAGATTGTCGCGTCGTGCGCCAATTTGGCTATCAAGATTTTAAAATGAGACTTGCATAAGAAAATAGTAGATTTTAAAGAACCAGACTCTGAAACATGAGTCTGGTTCTTTGTATAAAAAACTTACAAGATAAGATTCATTCAATGCCAAATCTACACTTAGTTAGCACAAGTCTCATAAAAATGATTAATTGAGCATCTCTGATTTGCTTTTTTAAATGGTTGTTTGCTCTGCATATTTTTTAAAATTATTTAGAATCGCCTGCCATCCTTGTTGTTGTATCTCAATTGGATTCTCAGCTTCAGCATCAAAAGTTTCAATTACTTCGGTTTCGTTTTCTTGACCTTTAAAAGTGATTTTAACTTTTCTTCCATCGCCCATTGTATAAGTGATAACCTCATGTAACTTTACTTCATCATAAATGCCACCAAAATCAAAACCAAAACTGCCATCTTTAGCTTCCATTCTGGAAAGGAATTTCCCACCTGCTCTTAAATCATTCTCAGCAAATGGTGTATGCCAGTCATCCGAAGCTGTGCTCCATTTTGTTATATGAGTTGGCTCTGTCCAATATTTCCATACCTTTTCTATTGATGCTTGAACTGTTGTTTCTACTGTTATTTTTTTAGATGTTTCCATTTCAGATTACCTCCTCTTTAAAACGAATATTTTGGGGCGATTTGTCCACAATAGGTGCCTGACTATATTGTATGTTATTTCTAAATGTTAGACTACTTTTTCATTGATTGCTTTTATCACCCCCTGTAGTCTATTTCTTCCCTTCCAGTAACTTTGTAACAATGGGTGGCGTGCTATGTCTTAGCTGATGCGGATGATACTCAGTTACAAAAATAGAAAGATTGTAAAGAATTGTACTTAAAGTAAAAGGTGCGTTTATTAAACAACGTGATGCAGCTCTATATGTTCTTCAATTTTAGTTTCAAGGACATTGCATCTGTCCTAAATGTCAATTAATTGAGAAACATTGATAGTAATTGAAAATTTAAATTTTACTATCCAAATCTATTTATATCCCTTTTTAAGGTACCGAACACTACATAGCTACAACAACCATCTACATTGATTAGCAATAGCTATTAAAATAAATCACGATAAAGTTAAGTATTATTCTTGACAAAGCACTAAGATTTATATAATAATAAGTTTTGAATTAGAATTATTATAGTTAACTAATAATGATTAAAAAGAAATTAAGATTATTATTGTTTAAAGTTTTGACTATATGTTCTAAACTATCTATTTATCAATTCTTAACAAACACACTCTAGGAGGAATTTTAATCATGTCTTTAATTGGAAAAGAAGTAAAACCATTCACAGCATCAGCTTATCATAACGGTGAGTTTATCCAAGT
>DATMFE010000460.1:0-3720 GCA_035556295.1 Ureibacillus sp. | reverse complement strand
TTTAAGGTGTCATTAGCGATAACTTCTAGTGATTTATCATTATTGAGAGGATTTCCTTCAATAATGCTTGGTTCTAAAAAACTTCCCGGAGTGATACCTAAAATAGCAATATCTACTTTTTCACTATCTTTGGAAGGAGTTGATTTTAAAACCGTAGCCATTGTGGCTCCCATCGGTGCTGCTGAGGAAACATTATCTTGCTTTTCTAGTTCATCCACGAATGATTCAGTTAATAGTGAACGGCTCATCGAGGCTCTAGATCCTTCCTCAAAAGTAACGTAATCTGCTTTCATATTTTTAAATGTTGCAGCACTTAGTGTGGAAAGTCCATTTCCCAAACCTGATAGGATAAAGACTAGCCAAGCAATAAGGACAGTAATGATTCCAATCATAAGAAAACGAAATTTACCATGTTTTAATTCTTTTAAAGCCAGAAGCAATGGAAATCCTCCTTTAAATTAATATGATTAGTCAGTAATGACTAATTTAATATGATTATATTGTTATATTTGTGATTAGTCAATCATGACTAATTGAGGGCAGGGTGGCGGATTTTATAATGCATAAATAAGAAAAGGAAACCTATTAACAAGGTTTCCTTGAATTTAGCACCACTGGTAGAAGAAGAATTATTCCGAATAAAGAGAAAGATTTCTTATGGACTTTTCAAGAAACGCAACCTCTGCTTCTAACATGGTAATTTTGTGTTCTACTGCAAGATTGACTCCAGATCTTACTCCATGGGAGGGGGTCTGCTTCATCATTTCCAATAATTCCCTACTATTGTTTAAACGTTCTTCCAATGCGGGTATTGTTTTTTCTAAAGGGAGAAAATCAATAAACATTAACCCAATATCTCCTTGATATTTCACACTTTCAGCTGAAGATAAATTGTTTAATAATAATTGGTAAAAATATTGCTTGCCACTATCATTTATGGAGTACACTTTTCGGGTCGGTCTGTTTCCTTCTTGCTCCAACTGAATGTCAATATATCCGTTTTGACTGAGTTTATCTAAAGTTGCGTAAGCGGTAGGTTTTTTCATGTCGGTAACTGCACTTAAATTTCTCTCTATAAATTCATTGATTTGGTATCCATGTTGACTTTGACTCATGAGTAATCCAAGTAAAATAAGCGAGCGTTGTTCCATTGAAATCCGCCCTTTCTGCTATTATCTCTTGTCTTATATTTTCTCGCATATTTTATTTGTAGTCAATTGAGGGCTTTTATCAACAACTATAGAGGGAGAGCTTTAATCCCATATCTTAAGTAAACGACGGATGAAGCCGTCTTCTTGAACCTTCCCAGATTGATTCATGAGCTGTTTTCTTAGCTCCAGATGTGCAGCAATCAGTAGTAGTGCCCCAATTTTTAATGAAGAGGTTTAAATGTGTTCGTAATTATAATTACTTGAAGAAATAATAAATTACAAATCTCTACTTTAATAGTTTTAAAGATATTTTGTTTCCTCATTTAATTTAAAGAAGCCCTATCCGAACTTAGGGGAACTGGGCTTTTAAAACGTTTCAGGAGTAATTTAAATGATTGGTAAGCACAGAGGCCTCGTTGATTAGCACAGTCCCATTTAATAGATTTTTGCGCCTTCTTTCATCTGGATTTTGAGGGTATAATAATTGAATCTTTATTCTTCGGTGAGAGTGGTACTCATCCTCCAAATTTGTTCAATATTTTGAGGATTTGTTGCGTATCTAGGATAGCTGCTTGAACCGAATATGTTCTTCAATTGTGTAAAGCCTTTTTCGGTTGTTGCTGGTTTAACAATTTGTCTCTTATGATTGATTAGCTGGCCGGTAACCCACTTAAATTCATCCGAAGTGCAAATCTGAAAATAGTTTTCGGCCATGCTTGATGGTAATGGATTAGTGAGATTTTGTATCCATGCAAGCACTTTCCAAAAGGAATGCATTTTTTGGATTGTCTCTTTTGATAGTTTTACGCGGTTAATTTGAAGGGCATTGACCTTGATCCCCCTACTTTTAAATTCTTCTGCCACTTTAAAGGTTAGCATCAATAATGCCATTTTTGAGTCTCCATACATCTTATAAGTGCTATAAGGCCTTGTTTCCTTCAGTTCTCCACGCAAATTGTCGAATTCAACCTTCCTTTTGGGGTCGAAGAAATTTTTGATGTTTGTCGTACAGGCATTAAGGATTCTTGGGTCTGGTGATTTTGCGAGATGATCTGCCAATAAACGAGTCATTAAAAAAGGGCCGAATGTATTCGTAGCGAAAGACAATTCGATATGCTCTGGACTAAGCTTATATTCCCTTTCCCCGTGATTCAAGTAGGCGGCATTATGTATCAGGATGTCCAAACGTGGGTATTTAGATTTAAAAGCTGTGCAAAATGAACGAATAGAATTAAAAGAAGAAACATCAAGCTCCATCAGATCTACATTGGTACTTTTTGTGATTTCAATGATGTCTCTTTGTACGACTGTACTAGTCTCCATATTGCGGCAAGCCATGATAATACAATATCCTTCTGTTGCAAACTTTAGGGCTGCTGCTTTACCAATCCCAGAATTTGCTCCTGTAATTATAACAATTTTGTCTTTCATTACGAACCTCCTGTTTTGTTACCCATATTTGATCGTTCCACGTTCCTTGCTTTACGTATTTGTGCGGAGATTACTATATCTGTTGCGGTGCTGTTTAAAATAGGAATCATCTTTTCCTCATCAAAATCATCCGGTAGTAATTGGACACTATGATAAAATTGTATAGGTCTTTTGGATAACCACCTTGATTAATTCGTCTATCTCTTTAAAATTCACATAAATCGGAGAGATAGAACTCCCAAACTTATCAGCCATCTTTCGGAGTGTAATACGATCAATTTCCTCTTTTTTTGCGATTTCAAATGCGACATCGATAATTTGGTTGACTTAGGTGTCATTTCGTACTCCTTTAGTCGATGAATTCTATTTGATATATATATCATATGTTTTATATCCATTATTTTACACCTATATTTTTGATATAAAGCTGCTTTCCCCAAAGTTCAAAAAATTTAAGGTATTTGTTTAGTCATTTCAAAAATCTTACTTAGACTTGTCATAGTGAACCGTACCGTAAGTAAATAAAGATTTAATTGTATCCATTGAAAATATTTGAAAGTCAAGGACTTTATGGAGAATGGCATCAGAAAACCAGTTGACAGCATATTGTTTTACTGTAATAATATTCTTAATTAAATACTGGTACCTTTAATTCAGTCCAGAGAGGCTGACAAGGACAGCGGAAATAATGATTATGCTTTGGTAGCCTATGCATATAGGTTTACTATGCTTCATTGTGTAAAAAAGCTTCTTGTCAGAAATGGCAAGAAGCTTTTTTATTTTCTAATTTCCAAATTATCGAAGCTTTCTTCGGTACCGGTTTCTTATTAATTAAGTTATTGGAGGAATTGGTATGTCAAAAGTTGATAAAGAATTTTCGTTACAGGCAGTACCTCAGGCGAATAGGAATGGGTTTTGGAAGATCCTTGCGGTGATGCTCTCACTTAGCTTTTTCTCAGCGAGCATGTGGTCTGGAGGAACATTAGGAACGGGATTGTCATTTATACAGTTTATATGGATTGTGTTAACAGGTAATCTTGTACTCGGTCTTTATACAGGTGCATTAGCTTATATTGCTGCAAAAACGGGGCTGTCAACTCATTTATTGGCTCGATATTCATTGGGTGAAAAAGGCTCT
>DATMFE010000459.1:0-2020 GCA_035556295.1 Ureibacillus sp. | reverse complement strand
TTTAAGGTGTCATTAGCGATAACTTCTAGTGATTTATCATTATTGAGAGGATTTCCTTCAATAATGCTTGGTTCTAAAAAACTTCCCGGAGTGATACCTAAAATAGCAATATCTACTTTTTCACTATCTTTGGAAGGAGTTAATCTTAAAACCGTAGCCATTGTGGCTCCCATCGGTGCTGCTGAAGAAACATTATCTTGCTTTTCTAGTTCATCTACGAATGATTCAGTTAATAGTGAACGGCTCATAGAGGCTCTAGATCCTTCCTCAAAAGTAACGTAATCTGCTTTCATATTTTTAAATGTTGCAGCACTTAGTGTAGAAAGTCCATTTCCCAAACCTGATAGGATAAAGACTAGCCAAGCAATAAGGACGGTTATGATTCCTATCATAAGAAAACGAAATTTACCATGTTTTAATTCTTTTAATGCTAGAAACAATGGAAATCCTCCTTGAAATTAATATGATTAGTCATTTATGACTAATTTAATATGATTATATTATTATATTTATGATTAGTCAATCGTGACTAATATAGGGCAGGGTGACGGATTTTATAAAGTATGAATAAGAAAAGGAAACCTATTAACAAGGTTTCCTTGAATTTAGCACCACTGGTAGAAGAAGAATTATTCCGAATAAAGAGAAAGATTTCTTATGGACTTTTCAAGAAATGCAACCTCTGCTTCTAACATGGTAATTTTGTGTTCTACTGCAAGATTGACTCCAGATCTTACTCCATGGGAGGGGGTCTGTTTCATTATTTCTAATAATTTCTTACTATTGTTTAAACGTTCTTCCAATGCAGGTATTGTTTTTTCTAAAGGGAGAAAATCAATAAACATTAACCCGATATCTCCTCGATAATTCACACTTTCAGCTGAAGATAAATTATTCAATAATAATTGGTAAAAATATTGCTTGCCATTATCATTTATGGAGTACACTTTTCGGGTCGGTCTGTTTCCTTCTTGCTCCAACTGAATGTCAATATATCCGTTTTGACTGAGTTTATCTAAAGTTGCATAAGCGGTAGGTTTTTTCATGTCGGTAACTGCACTTAAGTTTCTCTCTATAAATTCATTAATTTGATATCCATGTTGACTTTGACTCATGAGTAATCCAAGTAAAATAAGCGAGCGTTGTTCCATTGAAATCCGCCCTTTCTGCTATTATCTCTTGTCTTATATTTTCTCGCATATTTTATTTGTAGTCAATTGAGGGCTTACCAACAACTATAGAGGGAGAATTTTAATCTCCATATCTTAAGTAAATAATAGGTGAGGCCGTCTACTTGAACCTTCCCAATTTGATTTATGAACTATTCTCTAAGTTCTAGATGTGCACCAGCCATTCGTCTTGATGGGTTTGTCCGAATAGGCTTGGTGAACCGTATTATAAGTAAATGAGGATTTAATTGTATGTATTAAAAATATTGAGAATTGAGAATTTTATGGAGGGTGTCATCAGAAATCAGTTGACAGCATATTGTTTTCCTGTAATAATATTCTTAATTAAATACTGGTACCTTTAATTCAGTCCAGAGAGGCTGACAAGGACAGCGGAAATAATGATTATGCTTTGGTAGCCTATGCATACAGGTTTACTATGCTTCATTGTGTAAAAAAGCTTCTTGTCAGAAATGGCAAGAAGCTTTTTTATTTCCTAATTTCCAAATTATCGAAGCTTTCTTCGGTACCGGTTTCTTATTAATTAAGTTATTGGAGGAATTGGTATGTCAAAAGTTGATAAAGAATTTTCGTTACAGGCAGTACCTCAGGCGAATAGAAATGGGTTTTGGAAGATCCTTGCGGTGATGCTTTCACTTAGCTTTTTCTCAGCGAGCATGTGGTCTGGAGGAACATTAGGAACGGGCTTATCATTTATACAGTTTATATGGATTGTGTTAACAGGTAATCTTGTACTCGGTCTTTATACAGGTGCATTAGCTTATATTGCTGCAAAAACGGGGCTGTCAACTCATTTATTGGCTCGATATTCATTGGGTGAAAAAGGCTCT
>DATMFE010000458.1:0-1563 GCA_035556295.1 Ureibacillus sp. | reverse complement strand
TTCTGTTGAAGCGCCGCCTTTTTCTGCAGGTATATCACTTGCACTTACAATTTCACCATTAGGGACTAGCTCTGGAGGACACATTCTTCCACCATGGAACATTTGTAAGACAGCTTTAGCACCTTGATCTTTAATTCCTTTGGCTAACTGCTTTAAGCTTGGTATCATTTCATCACTGTCACCACCAAATTCACCATGAAACCCTTTTCCATTTGGCGTAACATATGTACAAGCAGTAATCACCATGCTGACTCCTTTAGAGCGGCGAGCGTAATAATTTACTTCTGCCTCTGTTACTGTTCCATCCGGATTAGACGAGAAGTTTGTCATAGGTGCCATAACAATTCGATTTTTTAACTCAACTCCATTTGCAAATGTATATGAAGATAATAAATGTTGGTCATTTTTATTCATGCTTACTTTCCCCCTTCATTAAGATATAGGTAACATACTAAATAAAATAGATATTTTACAATGTTATGCTTAGCTAATAAGCTAAATTTTATTAAAAATAGACGCTGCCTTATGAAAGGGGAGCGCCTATTTTGGGATGTTCTATATTTTAAAAATCAAAGTTGTCAGGGTCTGGTCCTACTCGATGATTTTGATTTAATTCGTCAATTCGCTGCATTTCTTCTTGCGTTAACTCAAAGTCAAACACAGCTGAGTTTTCAACAATTCGATGTTCTTTCGTAGATTTCGGAATGGTTATAACACCATTTTGTAAATCCCAACGTATAATAACTTGAGCAATGGTTTTATTATGTGTATGAGCAATTTCTTGAAGAATCGAGTTATCCAGTAATTGACCTTGCATTAAAGGTGACCAAGCTTCTAACTGAATTCCGTGTTCTTGACAAAAAGCTTGAACTTCTTTTTGCGTTAAACGTGGGTGATATTCTACTTGGTTAACCATCGGCTTAATTTCTGCATCTTTCATTAAGTCTTCAAGATGATGGATTTGGAAGTTACTTACGCCGATTGCTTTTACTTTCCCTTCCTTATAAAGAGTTTCTAATGCTCGCCATGCTTCTTTGTATTTCCCTTCTACAGGCCAGTGAATAAGATATAAATCTAAATAATCTAGATCAAGTTTCTTTAGGCTCGTTTCATAAGCAGCAATCGTTGATTCGTAACCTAAATCAGAATTCCACACTTTCGATGTAACAAATAATTCTTCTCTAGAAATGCCCGTTTCATCTAGCCCTTCGCGGATAGCTTGGCCAACTCCTTCTTCATTTTCATAAATGGCAGCTGTATCAATACTACGATATCCATGTTTAATGGCGAATTTAACAGCGTTCACTAATTCAGGGCCTTCTTCTACTTTAAATACTCCAATACCAAGCCAAGGCATTTTAACACCGTTATATAAAGTCGTTGTATCTTGTAAGTTTCTAATCATTATTAATGAACCTCCCGTTGTTGTTATAAGAAAATAAAGTTGTTCTATACTTGTTTAATATTTGGTCAACCACCTCCTTTAATTTATCTTTTTTCAAGAATTCTACTCCAACCTGTAAGTATTGCGGCCATTAGTACCATTAGTGCTCCTATCCAAGA
>DATMFE010000457.1:0-6066 GCA_035556295.1 Ureibacillus sp. | reverse complement strand
TCAGTCTTGCAGGAGCGTTTTCAATTATCCGCTTCAGAAGTGTTGCAGGTGGTCCAAAGGACATTACCTATGTTTTATTCTCTTTAGCAGTAGGGCTAGCGAGTGGAATGGGCTATATTGGCTATGCCGCATTAATGGCAGCAATACTCTGTCTAGTAGTGATTTTACTAGAAACATTCAAATTTGGACGATCTTCAGCAACTTCCAAAACACTAAAAATTACTATACCAGAAGATTTGGATTACGAAGATGCTTTTGAAGGGGTACTGAAAAGATATACACTTCATTATCATCTATCGATGGTAAAAACAACTAATTTAGGTAGTCTATATCAACTTATTTACAATGTCACTATAAAAGAAAATATAAAAGAAAAAGACTTGATTGATGAGCTTCGCTGCCGCAATGGTAATTTAAATATCTCATTAATAATGAGCCCGCAAACAAAAGAATATTAAGGAGATGGGCTAATCACAAAGCAACAATATATTACTTGATAAAAGGAGTCTATTATGAAGAAAAGAAAATCAGGATTTACCACAATAACGACTTCATTGATATGCACGGCTGTTTTATTCGGCTGTAGCAATGGATCGGAGCCTAAGGGGAACGATAGTTCTCAAATGGAGGCAGAGAGCTTGAGTACCATTGGAAATCAAAAGATAATTGATGTAATAAATGAAAAGGTTACCTATGACAAAGAGGATCTATACAGTGACTGGGAAAGTGAAAATTACACTTCTATTCAATTAAATGGAACAGGTGCTAATGCTAAAGGGAATGGAGAGGTTCAAATCGACGGAAGCACCATTACCATCAAAACGGCAGGGATTTATGTTCTTAGTGGGAAGTTGGATGATGGCCAAGTTAATATTGACGTAGAAGATAAAGACACGGTTAGACTTGTTTTGAACGGAGCGAATATTACTTCCTCTGATAATGCACCGATTAATGTGAAAAATGCGGATAAAACAGTGATTTCTTTGCAGAAGGGGACGGAAAACCATCTGTCGGATGGTGAAAAATATGTTTATGAAGATTCATCTGAGGATGAGCCAGATTCGGCTATTTTTAGCAAGGATAATTTGACGATAAACGGTAGCGGCAAGTTAATCGTTAATGGGAATTATAATAACGGGATTGCATCAAAGGATGAACTGAGAATAACAGGAGGGAATATCCAAATTGATGCCGCTGATGATGGCTTAATAGGTCGGGATTTATTAGCTGTTAAAGACGGAAGTGTCACCATCAATGCAGGAGGAGATGGTATAAAGTCTACAAATGATAAGGATCCCTCAAAAGGCGTCATAGCAATTGAAGGAGGAACTTTTAATATTAAAGCAGTCAATGACGGCATTCAGGCAGAAACATCATTGTTCATAGCAGATGGTAACTTTACGATTGCCTCCGGCGGTGGAAGTCCGGAAACCATTGCAAATCGTGAAGGAAGCATGCCAGGACCAGACAAAGAGCAAGGACAAAAGAATACAGCTGCAACCAGCACAGAAACTGAAAGTGCAAAAGGCTTGAAGGCGGCTGTTGAAGTTGCAATAGGGGGAGGTACCTTAGAAATCGACAGTTCTGATGATGCAGTTCATAGTAATAACAGTATAACGATTACAGATGGTAACTTGAATATCGCTTCTGGTGATGATGGTATTCATGCTGACTCATCTATTCTAATCAACGGTGGGAATATCAATATTACAAAGAGCTATGAGGGCATCGAGAGTAAAGCAATAACAATAGCTGAAGGAGACATTCATGTTAATGCGAGTGACGATGGAATTAATATAGGTGGAGGAAACGACGGTTCAGGAATGGATATGCAGGCTGATGCCAAAGATAGCTTGCTGACAATAAGCGGCGGGTATGTATATGTGAATTCACAGGGAGATGGATTGGATTCAAATGGTTCCATTTCAATGACTGATGGCACAGTGGTTGTTAGCGGCCCTACCATGAATGGCAATGGTTCTCTAGATTATGACCAAAGCTTTGAAATGAGCGGTGGATTCCTTATTGCCGCCGGCAGTTCAGGGATGGCACAAGCAGCTTCAGAAGAATCAACACAGAACTCGGTGTTAATGACTTTTTCTGAGACTAAATCGGTAGGTACGGTTGTTCATTTAGAGGATAGTAAAGGAAATGGAGTGGTAACATTTAAACCTGAAAAAGACTATCAATCTATATTTATTAGTTCTCCTAAACTGAAAAAGAACACTTCCTATACACTATACTCAGAAGGTTCCTCTACGGGGAATGAAAAGGATGGGCTTTATACTGATGGGGACTATCAAGACGGTACAAAAGTAGTGGAGTTTAAAATCTCAGACTCTGTTACATGGCTCGATGAATCAGGGATTACTACTGCTAAATCCGAATTCGGTCCTGAAGGAATGGGGAATCCTGGTGATCGTCCAGCTCGGCCGGAAGGAGGCACTCCTCCTGATGATATGTTCGGAGACCTTGACGACGAGACAAAAGAAAAGCTGCAAGCGATTATGGAAAAAGAAAGAGCAGGAACTATCACTAGCGAAGAGGCTCAGGCTCAGTTGAAAGAGCTTGGCATAGAGTTTCCGGGGAGAAAGTAGAGACCATTAAAAGCAAAAAACGAAACTAGTAAAGGCGGTAAAACATGGGGGGCAGAGGTAATGAAATTACTTCTGCCCTTATTTGGCCACGCCTATCTGCTAGGGAATTGCTATCCTTATAAAATGAAATGTGTTTCACTTACTTTTGGTAGAATGTACACTAATCAGTTAAGAGTACATTTCTTCTAAGCATGATACCTTTGATTAATGAAAATAAGAGGTACATAATATTTAGGCTCATTAAAAAATTCAATATGATAAAATGAGACGAATAGACAGGATTAAAGCGCTATTTCTTCCGTTATATACCATTTAGGAGTTGTTGAAATGCACAAGATATTAATTGTTGATGATGAGAAAAACATACGGGAAGTTATTAGAGAGTATGCTGAATTTGAAGGGTTTGAAGTTACTGAAGCTGAAGATGGAATGGAAGCTGTTAAATTGTGCAGAGAACAGGATTTTGACCTTATTGTTTTAGATGTGATGATGCCAAAACTAGATGGTTTTTCTACCAGTAAGGAAATAAAAAAAATTAAGGACATTCCGATTTTAATGCTTTCAGCTAGAGGCGAAGAATACGATAAGCTGTTTGGTTTTGAAATGGGTGTAGATGATTATGTAGTCAAGCCCTTCTCTCCTAAAGAAATCATGGCTAGAATCCATGTCATTATCAAACGGAATTCAAAAAATGTTGAACCAGAATCGCTAGAAAACTTCAAGTACAATGGATTAGAGGTTAACCGACTTGGTAGAAGTGTTTATATCGATGGTTCAAAAGTCGAAATGACACCTAAGGAGTATGATTTGCTTGTTTATTTAGTTCAAAATAAAAACATTGCTTTAACACGTGAAAAAATCCTAAACAGCGTTTGGGGGTACGACTTCTTAGGTGAAGATCGTACAGTTGACACTCACATTAAAATGCTTCGAAATAGTTTAGGTGATTATCGCAATCATATAGTTACCCTTCGAGGAGTTGGATATAAATTTGAAGTTTAGAACGAAAAGTCTTGGTTTCAAACTATGGTTATATTTCACATTATTTTCAGGAATCATCCTGTTAATTTTATGGCTCTTACAAATTGTATTTTTAAGTAACTTTTACGAAGGTATGAAAACAAAAGGTGTTATGAAGGTTGCGAGCGAAATAGAAAGTAAATATGGTCAGAGTGATTTTGAAAGCACCATTGATCAGCTTACCTTCAAAAACTCTGTTATGGTGTTTATTACAGACACGGAAGGTAATATCGAATATTTCTCAGATGAACATGATTTTGGAAAACCGCCAAAGGACTTACCAGAAGAGGCAATCGAACACCCGAAAAGAAATAGACCTTTACCAGAAAACTTTAATGAATTTCTAAAAAAATTAAATGCTAGTACAGAAAATTATGTATCGTATAAGGTGGAAGAATTCATAGGGCCAACACTCGTCTACGGATCTAAACTTGATAATGATACAATCTTATATATCAGCACACCAATTGGTCCAATAAACTTAACGACAAATATTTTAAAAACTCAGCTCATATATGTGACGATTACTGCTTTACTTTTAGGGCTTGTCATTTCATTTTTTATTGCCAAAAAAGTAGCCAAACCGATAATAAAAATTACAAATAATGCTGAACACCTTGCTAAAGGTGATTATCATGTGCAGTTTGAAAACGGTCATTACGCAGAATTAGATCAACTTGCAGCAACACTGAATTATACAACGAATGAACTTTCCAAAGTAGAAAAACTTAGAAGAGAACTGATTGCAAATATATCTCATGATTTACGTACACCTCTAACGATGATTAAAGCCTATGCCGAAATGATACGTGATATCTCAGGTGAGAAAAAAGAAAAGCGTGAAGCACATCTTCAAGTTATTATCGAAGAAAGTAATCGTTTAGCAGCGCTTGTTAACAATATTTTAGAATTATCTATACTTCAATCGAATAATGAAGCGCTACAAATTAACAATGTCAACTTGAGTGAAACGTTAAAGAAAATTTTGCTTCGCTTTGGAGCATTGTCAAAGCTTGAAGGATTCGAAATAAAGGCTAATATTGATTATGATTTGTATGTATTAGTAGACGAACAGCGTATGGAACGAGTGATCTACAACTTAATCGGCAATGCAATCAACTACATTGGAGAAGATAAGGAAATTAAAGTGAATTTAATCGATCTAGGAAGTAGAATCCGCTTCGAAGTAATCGATACCGGAAAAGGTATTCCAAGTGAGGAGCTCAACCTGATTTGGGATAGATACTATAAGGCGAAAACTCATAAGCGTTCAATCATAAGCAACGGATTAGGCCTTTCAATCGTCAAAAGCATACTTGAAATGCACCAAGCTGAATTCGGCATAGAAAGTACCGTTGGTAAAGGGAGTAAATTTTGGTTTGAATTAAGAAAATAAAAGCACAAAACGCTTGAGAGGGTTCTGGTGCAAATACTAAAAAAATTATCAAAAGGTTCTTGCACCAGAACCTTCTTTTTTATCTGCTTTGAAATTTTTTACGATAAAACTTGATCATGCTGACGATTCTTGCCGTAAGAAGTTTTAATTGAGACAGTTTTAATTCAATTAACGGCTGAGTAAAGGAAATAGTGACTTTGTCAGACAACAGGAGAGTGAGCAGCAATGATATTCCCGCTAGTAATATAAAGTGTTCAGGATTTTTAAAGTAATTTTGGATTTGACTTTCCCTGAATACCTTGACAAAAAAGCCGTGAAGCAAATAAATATATAATGTGTTTTTACCAAGATTGGTGAAGAAATATTGTTTGCGTGGTATAAATCCCATAACACTTACTACCATTAAAACACTTAATAAATAAAATCCAAGTCTTTTAAACATGGCTGCAACCGAGGTAGCACCTAGTTCCTCGTAGGAATTTGAGCCAAGAAGCCACTTATGGCTGATATCTGGATAGAAATAAAAGCCGGCAAACACAATCACAAAAACAGCGAGGGCGAGCAGTCTAAACCTTATTTTAAATAATGAATAAATATATTCTTTCTTTAGATAATATCCTAGTAGAAAAAATGGAAAAAATACAAGAGTTCTTGATAGGCTTAAATAATTGGATACCCAGTCTGTGTAGCCAGCCAGCAATCCAATTGCAAGTGAGACTGTAATTGAAATAACAGCTTTATATTTAGCAAAAAGTAAAAGCATCAAGTTCCAGCAAAACAGACTTATTAAAAACCATAATGACCATTGTGGATTAAAAGGGTCCAGTGTAATTTCCGACTGGTCATATAAAAAATAATAAAAAACAGAGTAGATTATTTGAAAAATGAGGTAAGGGAAAATCAGTTTTTTCGTAATTTTTTTTACGTAGCCTTTCTGGTGAAAACCTTTTGCAAAGAACCCCGATACTAAAATAAATGCAGGCATATGGAAGGTGTATATTACTTTATATATCGTATATATGGTCTCGTTATCTTCAATAAAAGACGTTAGAA
>DATMFE010000456.1:0-1551 GCA_035556295.1 Ureibacillus sp. | reverse complement strand
GCCGCCTTTTTCTGCAGGTATATCACTTGCACTTACAATTTCACCATTAGGGACTAGCTCTGGAGGACACATTCTTCCACCATGGAACATTTGTAAGACAGCTTTAGCACCTTGATCTTTAATTCCTTTTGCTAACTGCTTTAGGCTTGGTATCATTTCATCACTGTCTCCGCCAAATTCACCATGAAACCCTTTTCCATTTGGCGTAACATATGTACAAGCGGTAATCACCATGCTGACTCCTTTAGAGCGGCGAGCGTAATAATTTACTTCTGCCTCTGTTACTGTTCCATCCGGATTAGACGAGAAGTTTGTCATAGGTGCCATAACAATTCGATTTTTTAACTCAATTCCATTTGCAAATGTATATGGAGATAATAAATGCTGGTCATTTTTATTCATGCTTACTTTCCCCCTTGATTAAGATATAGGTAACATACTAAATAAAATAGATATTTTACAATGTTATGCTTAGCTAATAAGCTAAATTTTATTAAAAATAGACGCTGACTTATGAAAGGGGAGCGCCTATTTTGGGATGTGCTATATTTTAAAAATCAAAGTTGTCAGGGTCTGGCCCCACTCGATGATTTTGATTTAGTTCGTCAATTCGCTGCATTTCTTCTTTCGTTAACTCAAAGTCAAACACAGCTGAGTTTTCAACAATTCGATGTTCTTTCGTAGATTTCGGAATGGTTACAACACCATTTTGTAAATCCCAACGTATAATAACTTGAGCGATGGTTTTATTATGTGTATGAGCAATTTCTTGTAGAACCGGGTTGTCTAGTAATTGACCTTGCATTAGAGGTGACCAAGCTTCCAACTGAATTCCGTGTTCTTGACAAAAGGCTTGAACTTCTTTTTGTGTTAAACGTGGGTGATATTCTACTTGGTTAACCATCGGCTTAATTTCTGCATCTTTCATTAAGTCTTCAAGATGATGGATTTGGAAGTTACTTACGCCAATTGCTTTTACTTTCCCTTCCTTATAAAGGGTTTCTAATGCTCGCCATGCTTCCTTGTATTTTCCTTCTACAGGCCAGTGAATAAGATATAAATCTAAATAATCTAAACCAAGTTTCTTTAGGCTCGTTTCATAAGCGGCAATCGTTGATTCGTAACCCAAATCAGAATTCCACACTTTCGACGTAACAAATAATTCTTCTCTAGAAATGCCCGTTTCATCTAGCCCTTCGCGAATAGCTTGGCCAACTCCTTCTTCATTTTCATAAATGGCAGCTGTATCAATACTACGATATCCATGTTTAATGGCGAATTTAACAGCATTCACTAATTCAGGGCCTTCTTCTACTTTAAATACTCCAATACCAAGCCAAGGCATTTTAACACCGTTGTATAAAGTTGTTGTATCTTGTAAGTTTCGAATCATTATTAATGAACCTCCCATTGTTGTTATAAGAAAATAAAGTTGTTCTATACTTGTTTAATATTTGGTCAACCACCTCCTTTAATTTATCTTTTTTCAAGAATTCTACTCCAACCTGTAAGTATTGCGGCCATTAGTACCATTAGTGCTCCTATCCAAGA
>DATMFE010000455.1:0-24222 GCA_035556295.1 Ureibacillus sp. | reverse complement strand
TTAGCCCTCAGTACTTTTGCTGTCATATTTGAGATTTTTTCGATACCAGCGGTAGAATTTATTAAGAAATCAGCTGCGTTATCGTTTCAAAGTGATATTCAAACTTATAAAAAGTCTGTTGTACAAATCTCAACCCAAGATAGTAAAGGGACAGGCTTTACAATAACAAATGATGGCCTTATTGTTACCAATGCTCATGTAATTGAAGACGCATTATCTCTTACAGTATATTTTCCTGAAGACGGAATTTATCAAGCTGAAGTAATTGAAAGTTATCCTGAAATTGACATTGCCTTTCTACAAGTAGAAGGTGACAATTTCCCGTCATTAGATTTAGCAGAAACCTATGAATTTTCATTTAAAGAGGCGGTTTACTTTATCGGTAACCCTCTGTTCTTTTCAGGCATTGCAAATGAAGGGCGAATTTTGGGCACGAAAAGTCTTTCGGATTGGAAAGAGGACGTCTATATGATGGACGCACCCGTCTATAAAGGAAATAGTGGAAGTCCCGTTATTAACTTAAACGGAGAAGTTATAGGTGTAGTGTTTGCTACAATTGATGACCAGGACTATGGAAATGTTGGATTGTTTGTTCCGATTGAATTGGTGAATGAAAAATTGAAAACCATCAAATAAAAGTGCGCCAAAATCATTGACGCACTTTTTTATTCATTCATTTTTATTTAATTTAAACTCTTCAGCAAGTAAGCGATAAACCTTCAATCGCATTTCTTGTGAATGTGGAATTGTACAAATCATTGCTTCATCGAAGCCGTAAATTTCTTGTTCTTGTCTTAAAAAATCTCCCACTTCTTTTGCAGTACCGACAATATTTAATTTTCGATTTTCTTCCAACCACATTTTATCCATTTCTGTTAAAGGGTAATCCTTTGCTTCATCTGGCGTAAGACGTGGAGCATTAACTTGGCCGCGCATAAATAACATTCGTGCGATATTTGCTGGTCTTGCCTCATATTCAGCCTCTTCTCTCGTTTCACCAACCGTGACAAAATAAGACACCATAATTTCTGGCTTTTCCATATACGCTGAAGGTACAAAGCTTTGACGATACGCATCAAAAATTCCTTTATTCATAAAGCCATTGAAAAATTGCGCATAAGAATAGCCTGCACCTCTTCTACCTGTCTCCACCGCGCTGTTCCCACTTGACCCTAAGATCCACGCTTCAGGTAAAGGAATGTGATTTGGCGAAGCAGTAACTCTTCTATAATAAGGATTTTCGGGAACTTCTTCATTGATAAATGCTAAAGCAGCATCGATTTTCTCATAGATATTATCCACTTCCGGTCTACGTCCATCAGCTAGTGCATACATAGCATATTGGTCTCCACCAGGTGCTCTACCGATTCCAAAATCAATACGTCCAGGAGCAAGAGCACTTAATGTTTTAAAGTTCTCCGCCACCTTATACGGTGAGTAATGCATAATCATTGTGCCGCCAGTACCAACACGAATACGATTTGTTTTAGCTGCAATATAAGCTGCTGTTATTTCAGGAGCAGAACTTGCATACGATTGTGTACTATGGTGTTCTGCCATCCAAATGCGTTCATATCCTAATTGTTCAGTTACTATTGCAAGCTCAACTGCTTTCGCTAATGCGTCCTGTGCTGTATTTCCTTTAGTTATCGGCGCTTGATCTAATACGCTTAATTTCATCAATTGAACTCCCCCTTGATCAAAATAGTTTCAATTCGAAACAACATCTAAATTGTAACGAACATTATAACGTTATATCCACTTTGCCGACTTACTATCACTAAGTTAATAAATAAAAAAAGACTGAAAAAGATTTATTATCTCTTCCAGTCTGTCTAATTATTAGCTTTTTTATATGCCTTCACCATCAATGTAATGATGACCTAAATATGTTTTTAAAAAACGTCGTGTGCGTTCATTTTTCGGATGTTCAAAGATATCTGCTGGCGTTCCTTGTTCGACTATATTTCCATCTGCCATAAAGATAACACGATCTGCAACTTCTTTTGCAAAATTCATTTCATGTGTGACAACAATCATTGTTCGACCTTGTTTAATAACTGCTTTCATAACATTTAGTACCTCTTCTACTAGCTCAGGATCAAGGGAGGATGTCGGCTCATCAAATAAAATAACATATGGGTCAAGTGCAAGAGCTCTTGCAATACCAACTCGTTGCTGTTGCCCTCCAGAAAGAGCGACAGGATAATTATTCTCTTTGCCTTGTAATCCAACTTCTGCTAATAACTTATAAGCTATTTCCTCTGCTTCTTTACGTGGAATTTTTTTAGTTAATCGAAGTGGTTCAGAAACATTATTTAAAGCTGTTTTATTCTTAAATAAGTTATAAGATTGAAACACCATTCCTGTTTTTTTACGTAACTCTGATACTTGCTCTTTGTTGTAGTCATCTAAATCCACTTTAACTCCATTAATTTCAACTATCCCTTTGTTAGCTTCCTCCAAAAAGTTGAGACAGCGAAGTAAAGTTGATTTTCCTGAACCTGATGGTCCAATTATTGCTAGAACTTCACCATCAGCAATTTCTAAATCAATGCCTTTTAAAATTTCTACATCGCCATAGCTCTTATGTAAATTTTGAACTTTAATCATTTCGCTGCCTCCTTTTTATATGGTTTTTCAACATACGCTTCTAACTTAGATTGTAAGAATTGAAGAATAACAGAAATGACCCAATATATAATCCCTACCATTAAATATGCTTCTAAAAATTTAAATGTAACAGCAGCTTCAAGTTTTGCCCGAGCCATCATATCAACTACACCTATTGTAAATGCAAGGGATGTGTCTTTAATCATCATTATGTAATAGTTGCTAGAGGGCGGAATCGCAATGCGTGTCACTTGAGGTAAAATCACCGTTCGAAGCGCTTGCCACTTTGTCATATTTACTGATATACACGCTTCGTACTGTCCTTTATCAACTGCCAAAAATGCAGAGCGAAATACTTCTGATAAATAGGCTGCATTCCGTAAACTTAATGCAATAATAACAGCTGTAACAGCATTAATTGAACTCAAACTTGGGAATAGTTGAGGTAAACCAAAGTAGAAAATAAAAATTTGGATTAACGTTGGTATTCCTCTGAAGTAAGAGATAATTACCAATAGGACCTGATATAATACAGGGATTTTATTATTAATAATGACAGCAAATATCATCCCAAATACTATGGCCGATAAAAACGAAAGTGTACCAATATATAAAACGATTGGTAAAAATTCAATTATCTTTGGGAAAAGGCTTATCATATATTGAAAATCAAAATTCATATGAACCCTCATTTCATTTATTAGATGAAGAAAGGCTACTCACAAAGAGTAGCCAATATTGTTATTTTTCGTGTGGAATTGTAACGTCAATTGCACTCCACTTATCAGAAAGTTTTTTAAGTGTTCCGTTGTCCTGTAATTTTTGAACCTCAGCACTAAATGCGTCTAAGAACTCTTGATTTTCTTCAGAACGTACGAATGGGAAACCATAATCAAAATTAATTAAATATTCCTCACCGTAAAGTTTCAACGGAAGTCCTTCATTCTTAATACGAGAAGCTGCAGTAATTTTTACATCAATAAATGCGTCTAAACGGCCTAATGCAACTTCGTTATATGTACCACTAACATCTTGATATGGTGTAATAATAATTTCATTACCGTTTTCTTCATTCCATTTTTCTAAGAACTGATGCAAGTTATTTCCTAGCAAAACTCCAACCTTTTTACCTTTTAAATCTTCAATACTCTTAATATCTTCATTGTCTTCATGAACTACTAATGTAGCACCAGAATATGCATACGGAGTAGAGAAATCATATTTAGCACGGCGCTCATCTGTCATGGCAATTAAGTTTGCTACAGTATCAATTTGTCCAGCATCTAACATACCGAAAATTCCTGAGAATTCTGCAAATGTCCATTCAATTTCATACCCTAAAGCTTCTCCTACTAGCTCTAAAACCTCAACATCATAACCTTGTGCTTTTCCATCTGCATCAACTGAAATAAATGGAGGGTATATACCTGAAGATCCTACACGCAATACTTTCTTTTCAGCACTTGGTTCAGATCCACTTTTTGCTTCGCTTTCTGTACTACCACAAGCTGACAATACAAAGATTAAACTTATTAATAATAACAATCCTGATATTTTAACATTTAGTTTCATAACTCTACACCTGCTTTTTGTAGTTGTTCCTCGATTACTTCAATTAGTTCATCTTTAAATATTTCACGAGGATATTGGAATTCTAAATCTCCGATGAAGACGGTTGGTACCATCTTTACATTTCGTTCAATTGCTTCGGCAGTTAATTTTAGACTAAGTTCAATATTTTGTTCTTCTTCTTTAAGACCAAACTTTTCTTCAATATATTGTTTGATCCCATGACTTGAATACTGGTCCCATGTACTTTGTTCTTTAAATAATTCGCTAATTACTTCAAGAGTTTTCTGTGGGTCATTATAGTCTAAGTTCAAGTTAATTAATGTACCTGGCAACAACATTTCTCTTGGCTTATCATAATGTTTTACAATAACCGCAACTTTGTTATCTTCAATATATTTAACTAGTACTGTATCAACTAGTTCGTAGAAAGAAGCACAATATGGACATGCTAAGTTTAAAAATACTTCAACCTTCACAGGTGCTTCTTTATTTCCTAATACTAAGAAATCATTTCTAATAGTCAATCTTTTCACCCTTTTCGGAATTTTATTAAAATTATAACAAATTAAATATAACTAAACTTATAGGTATTGTAAATATTTTTTTCTAAAATTTTCTTTTTTTGAATAATTAAAGAAAGAGGTAACAAAAAACAGCTCCCAAGTACATTTAATCTTGGAAGCTGTCTAATAGCACGCTATGTAATTTCATTTATAAATCTGACTTATAATCCCCAGTCCATTTTGAAAATGTCTATGAGATCTTTTAACCGATTCTCACCAATAATAGTTGCAACTTTTTGCTCCAAGCTTTGCTTCAACTCATTATTTTTATAGCAGCATTGCTCTCCTAATCTAGTAAGACTGATACATTTATCTCTTTTACTACGGTCTGAATTGCTAACTTCTACTAACCCTTTTGCTTGTAAACTTTTAATATTTTTATGAGTAGCTTGTCTAGTAATGGTAACGTTTTTAGATACGTCAGAAATGGTTGGTTTATTACCAAAGATTTTATGCATGATATACCATTCTGTATGGGAAATTTTAATATCACTTTGCTCCTCCCACAATGTATCAACCATATTTCTCAAATGGTCATGTTTTTCGTACATCAAATTGACTAATCCAAGATTATCTAGATGATCGTTCAACATGAACACCTCTTCTACTTTAATTTTATCATTACTATAAGAGAGACTACTTAAAATTGTCAACTAAATTGACAATTTTATTTTTTCATGTTACACTTATATTGTAAACTTGGTTGACAAATGACCGGAATAGGTGGCGACTTTATGTATAATGTTGGAGATTTAATAATGTATTCATCACATGGGATCTGTGAGATTGACGATATTACAGAAAAAAGCTTTTCGGACCAAACAAAAACATATTATGTAATGCATCCTTTAAACAATAAACAACTTGTCATTAATATCCCCACACATAGTGATAAAATAAATTTACGCGACGTTGTAGACAAGGAATCAGCTCAACTCATTATCGACTCATTTAAACAACCTGGTGTGGCATGGATCGAAAAAAATAATCACCGTATACAAATCTTCTCAGAGGCTATCAAAAAAGGTAACAGAATTGAAATAGCCAAAATTGTGAACACCCTGATGCTTAAACAACATGATGATGTATTAGTTGGCAAAAAGTTAGGGGCACAAGATTCGAAATTATTAACAACTATTCAAAACTTACTCTTTACAGAACTTGCACTGTCATTAAAAACAACAAGCGAAGACATTTATAATCGTGTTGTATCCTGTTTGCAAGAGCAAAATTATAAAGTTGTTTAAACATAGATAAAAAAGAAGTATCTTTCCTCAAAAACAAAGAGAAAAGATACTTCTTTCTTATTATAAATTCAATAAATAATTAATAAATAATCCTATCGACAATAAAAAGCTAAACAAAGTATTTGTGAGGGCAGTCGATTTCATAGCAACACGCATAAGCGCAGGCTCTTTTGCTCCCTGTTGGAATGCTTTAATGGCAGCAATCGGTTTAGGTAAACTTAATAGAACAACCAGTGTCCAAGGACTCAAATCACCTAATACAATTAAGCCGATAATCCATAAATAAGATATAATAAATGAATTAGCTAATGTCATAATTGCATTATTTCTACCTAATAAAATGGCAAGGGTTTTACGTCCGCCTTTCTTGTCCTCCTCAATATCCCGAATATTATTGGACATATTAATAGCCCCAACTAAAATCATCGCTGGAATGGAAATCATAAAGCTTAATAGCGTTACTGTACCAGTTTGAATGTAGTAAGCGATTAAGACAAAACCTGATCCCATTAATGCTCCAGCAAACAATTCACCAAAAGGGGTATAGGCGATTGGCAAAGGTCCGCCTGTATATAAGTAACCAATTGCCATTCCAAATAAACCAACTGCAACTAACCACCAACTACTGCTCGCACAAATATATACTCCTATTAGCGCAGCTAAAACATACAATAAAATCGCAACCGTAATGACGTTTTTGGGTTTCAAACCGTGTCGAACGATTCCTCCACCGATTCCAACAGATTCAGCTGTATCCAGACCGCGTTTAAAATCATAGTATTCATTAAATAAATTTGTCGCGATTTGTAGTGCAAGACATGCAACCATCATAGCAGCAAACAACAGCCAATCGATTTGTGTATCATACAGCGCGATAACTGTTCCTAGTATGACAGGTGCGAATGTTGCTGTTAATGTATGTGGCCTCGTCATTTTCCACATCAGTTTTGCAGGACTTATATCCTTTTGTAATTCTTCCATTGATCTATTCAACTTCCCTATAATGATATTTTAATTTATATTGCAAACTTCATGATGAAACTTACATCCATCCATTATATCAAAATCTTTTAGATTTGGTAGTTAGACAGACGCCTGAAAGTTTTTTAGTTTTTACTATTCTTATTTTTTTGATGTAAACCCGTAAGTTGCAACTTTGGTAATAGATCTACACCAGAAAAAAGAAGCTTCTTAAAGTTATAACTTTAAAGAAGCCCCTCTTATATAACCAACACTATTCTTTACTGCTATAAACAAAATAATCCACTTGCATTGATTTTTGGAATCCAGCTTTTTCATATACAGATAAAGCTCTTTCGTTTTCAGTTTCAACATCTAACATGACAAACTTTTCGCCATTTCTTAATGCAAAATCCCTTGCCCAATTTAATAACGCCGTTCCAATTCCTTTACCTTGACTATTTGGATGCACGGCAAATGCAGTAATCCACTGAACTTCGCCCTCTTTGGTAGTCGTTAGGGTTCCAAGTACTTCCCCATTCATTTCTGCTACCCATAGAATGCTTCCTTCTGCTGTAGTATTATGCTCTATTAATTCCAAGGATTCATCACGCATATCCCCAAAAGCTTCAATAAAAATTTGAATTAATGCATTTGTATCTAATTCCGAAAATTGTCGGATAAATATATGATCCTCCAAATTTGATACTGTCGCTTTTGCTTCAAATGTTGCTTCAGAAAAACTGTATCTGAATCCAAAGCGTTCTAAAAACTTTCTTCCATATGTGCTATTTTCATGAACAAGAGCAAGCTCCCCTTCTGCACCACGTTCATGCAGACTCTCATGTAACACTTTAAAAAGCGCTTTTCCGATTCCAATTTGTCGATACATTGGTGAAACAACCAATGACCATTCATACGTATCTAGTCCCATTACATCAATAGCACTAGCAACGCCAACTAACTGGTTTAATTCATCATCATAGGCTAAAACAAAAAAGCCCTTACTGTACAACTCATTACTTTCACGCAAATTCATCAGAGCATTGTAGCTCACTCTGTCTGCATTCCCAGCTTCCGCACATAACGTTTTAACTTCTTCAAGTGTCTCTAGATCTACTGGAAAGGATGCTTTAATTATTGAAAAATTCATAGTTAAACTCCAATTCTTTTTTACCTATCCTCAATTTTAGAGTTACATAGTTTGGAGCGCAACAACGAAATTTTGTGTTGTTTACTATAAAATTCACTTATTCCCTAAAACTATCTGTAGTATCCAACATTTTCGCATAAATACCACCCAATTCAATTAGCTCTTGTTGCGAACCAGATTCAACTAATTGGCCTTCCTGCATAACGAAAACAAGGTCTGCATGGCGAATAGTATTTAGGCGATGTGCAATGACAAAGCTAGTTCTTCCCTTCATTAACAGCTCTAAAGCTTGTTGTATCTTCACTTCTGTTACAGTATCAATACTACTTGTCGCTTCATCTAATAGTAGAATTACTGGATTTGCTACAAGCGCTCTTGCGATGGACAATAATTGCTTTTGTCCTTGAGAAATTTCACTGCCATCGCTTGCTAAAATTGTGTCATAGCCATTTGGTAGTTTCATGATAAAATCATGAGCATTTGCCTTTTTACAAGCTTCAATAATTTCCTCGTTTGTTGCGTCTAACTTTCCATAACGGATATTTTCATAGACAGAAGCTTCAAATAAAAACGGATCTTGTAATACAAACGCCATTTGGCTTCGTAATGTTTCATGCTTAAAGTCTTGGACATCTTTTCCATCAAATAAAATTTGACCATCACCAATCTCATAAAAACGAGATAACAATTGCATAATGGTTGTTTTTCCAGCCCCTGTTGCACCTACTAAGGCTACTGTTTGCCCAGGGTTTACATGGAAACTAACACCTTTTAATGTTTCCTGTTCTTCACTTAGTTCATATTTAAAGTGGACATCTTTAAACTCTACTTCCCCTTTTAATCTAGTATCTTCAGGTAAGTTTCCATCATCAATTTCTTTTGTTTCTTCCATTATAGAAAATACACGTTCAGCTCCCGCAATTGCAGATAGAACCGTGTTAATTTGGTTTGCTAAATCATTTAAAGGACGAGTAAATTGACGTGCATATTCTGTGAAAATTACAATGACACCAATAGTGACAAATCCATTGTATGCTAAAATCCCACCAATTCCCGCAACAATAGCAAAGCTACTATTATTTAAAAAGTTCATGACTTTCGGTATAAAACCAGAATAAGTAAGCGCCCAAAATCCCGTTCTTCGTAGTCTAGCATTTTTTTCTTGGAATTCTTCGATGACACGCTCTTCTTGAGAAAATGCTTTAACAATCCCTTGGCCAGAAATGGTTTCCTCAATCATCCCGTTTAATGCTCCAACTGCAGCTTGCTGTTCTTTAAATAATTTCCCTGTTCTTTTCGTAATCCAACGCATTGCCAAAAACATAAGTGGAATAATTAACATCGTCAATACTGTTAATAGTGGACTTAATGTAAGCATCACTATAATAGTCCCAATTAGTGTTAATAAACTTGAAAATACTTGAATAAACGAAGTATTTAAAGTCGCACTTACAGTTTCAATATCATTTGTTGCACGACTCATTAGTTCTCCATGCTGACGTTTGTCGAAAAATGAAACAGGCAATTTCATTAAATGATTAAAGAGGCCCGTTCTCATCTTATAAATTGTTGATTGTGAGATACCTATCATCCAATAGTTTTGTAAGAATAGCGAAATAGATAGAACAACATACACAACAATTAAGGCTGCAATGATTGGAAGCATTCCTTGGAATTGGCTCTTTAATATATACTCATCAATAATTTTTCCTATTAACAATGGACCGACTAACGACAATGCTGAACTGATTACAACCATCAGAAAGACAGTAATTAACAAGAATCGTTGTTCATCGACAATCTTCCATATTCTTAGCATTGTACTTTTCCAATCACTAGCCCTAGGTCCCTTTTTCTTCTCAACTTTTCTCTTTAAATCGTCTTTTGTCAGAATCGGTTCATATCCGAACGGCTTTCGTATGAAGTTCACTCTTCTTCACCTACCTGTTCTTGTTGAGATTCGACAATTTGTTGATAACGCTCGCTTTTTTGAAGTAACTCTTCATGTGTACCATACGCTTCTACTTTTCCTTCATGCAATAATAAGATTTTATCCATCGTTTTGGCAGTTCTAACCTTTTGCGTAACAACTAACATTGTTGCGTTCTCATCTTCTAATGCATCCCACAAAGCACCCTCCGTTTTTACATCTAGTGCACTTGTACTATCGTCTAACAGTAAAATTTTTGATTTACGAACGAGTGCTCTTGCGATGGAAAGTCTTTGTTTTTGACCTCCAGATAAATTTACACCCTTTTGTCCTACTCGCGTTTCATATTTATTAGGGAAGTTTTCAACAGTTTCATGGATTTGAGCCTGTTCCGCTGCTAATTGAACTTCAGACATCAACGCTTTTTGTTTTCCCCATTTTAAGTTTTCATTTATTGAACCTGTAAATAGCAATGACTTTTGTGGCACAAAGCCAATCATGGATCTTAATTCTTCTATTTCCCAATCAAGAATATTGCGTCCATTTACAAAGATTTTACCGGAAGTAGGCTCATAAAACCTTGGTAGTAAGTTGAGTAATGTAGTTTTACCCGCGCCAGTTTCTCCCATTATCGCAAGCTTTTCTCCTTGCTTAACATTGAAAGAAATTCCTGATAGAACTTGTAAATCAGAATTTGGATATGTAAAAGATACTTGTTCAAATCGAACAGTTCCTATTTCATCTATTGCATCTTTAATTTGTTTCGTATCCTTTTCTACCTTTTTCATTTCAAGACCGACTTTATCAACCAATAAAACTTCTTGCATTCGATCAGCAGAAGCCTTGGCACGAGCAATTGCAATAATAATAAAAGCAAACATTGAAAAGTTTCCTGTTATTCTCATCGCATAGTTGATAATGGCTACTAGTTCACCTACTTGCGCACCACCTAAATGCACCTCATTAGATCCAAACCAAATTACAGCTAGTAAACTTAAATTCATGATTAATAACAGCGCTGGCATGATTAGTTCCATTATTCGAAGAGCTTTTGTTGTATCAAGCTTTAGAGCATCCGCAACTTCTTGAAATCTACTAGCCTCATATTGGTTACGCATATATGCCTTAACTAATCGAATTGCTTGTAAACATTCTTGCAACACTCGGTTCACACGGTCTAACCGCCATTGAACCTGAGCAAAATAAGTAATTCCCTTTCTCGCCATAACATAAAGAAACACAACTACAATTGGAGCACCGATTAATAAAAACAGTGCTATTTTAGCATTAATAGTAAAAGCCAACACTAAGCTTAATATTGCTGAAAGTGGTGCCCTTACCAAAATTCGAAGACTCATAAAGAGAACGTTCATAACTTGAGTGACATCATTTGTTAATCGAGTGATTAAACCAGATGTAGGAAATTTTAAGTAAGTTGCCATTGTAAACGCTTGGATTTTGCTAAACAAAGCATTCCTTAAATCGAATCCAAAACTATGCGCTGTATGCGCAGCAAAATAAGAATTAATTAACCCCGCTAATAGTGCTATGATTGCCAAACAAACTAATACAATCCCCCAAATCTTAATTGCATTAAGATCATTTACTACTATTCCATCATCAATAATCTTCGCAATGATCAATGGCTGAACTAGCTCGATGATTAACTCAACCAGCATTAACACCATAGCTATTAACGCAGGCAACCAATAAGGTTTGACATAAGAATATACTGTCTTCACGCTGACCCCCTGAACATCGCGTAAGAACCCCTTAGTTCCTACTAAAATATCTATATCAATATTATTCTACTAGTGCAGAACAATTTTTCTAAATCTTCGCACATTTACATCGAATTGTATAGTTTTCAGCTTAAATTTGCTGACAATTGACAGGAAATTACTCATATCTGCTACCTAATAAATTATTTTATTCAAAATAATTTACAAATCTATTCTTATATTTTTACTGTTTTTTTAAATTTTCCTCTCAAATTATAGTTATAAGGTCCCAAAATTATTAATTGTCATAAATATTCCATGAATATAGTAATGACTAAATAACGATTTAATTTTATAATAGTAGTAAAATATTCTTCTAAAGGGAGATTAAATAGAATGGCACTTTTAAAGACGAATTATAAGATTGATGAACAGTTAATCTTAAATTCACCTTTTCCCTCATTTCTAATGAATCGTCATAATCAAGTTGTACTTTGGAATCAACTATGTGAAGATGTTTTTCAATATTCATTCAATGAATTTACAAATACTGATCTAATTAGAACAACATTATTATCAACACTACCCGAGCAATCGTGGGAGATACTCTCAAATAGTGATGAAACTTTACAATTTGAAAATGCTAATCTATTAACAAAAGATGATCATTTACTAGAATCCACGGTTATTACTATGCCTTCGTCCTATAAAGGCGAGCAATGTACACTTGTTATTTGTTTATTAAATGACCAAGTGACAAAAGTAAATCGTTCAACAGAAGACTTAGCGGATTTAAAAAAGGGACTCGCTGCAACCTTTATGTTCATTACGATTGATAGCGAAGGCTTTATTATTGATTGCAATCAGAAATTCCTAAAAACAAGTCATTGGACACCAAAACGTGTAATTGGTAAAACATTTTGGCAGCTATTTCCTGATGCAGATGAAGATAATGAGGTACCAGATCAAATTTGGAGAACGATTACATCGGGGGACATTTGGGATGGTGATGTTGAAAAGATTACAAAGGATGGACAGCCTTATTGGGTTCATCTAACTGCAATTCCTACCTATTCGACCTTTGAAAATCGTTTTCAATATACATTAATTGAACAGGATATTACTCAAGAGAAACTATTAAAAAATGATCTTGAAAAAATCGCTTATGTTGATCCTGAAACAGGTTTAATGAATATTTACAGACTTGAGCAAGTTGTAAACGAAAAGATCAATGAAGGTACTAGCTTTTCCTTTGTCTATATGAGTATCGACAAGTTTTATACTCTGAAAGAATTGCACAATGTTCTTATTGAAAGTAGCTTTATAGCTGAATTTGTTAAGCGTATGAAAATTTACTTCCAAGATAGTTCGATGGCAAGAATTAATTCAAACGAATTTGTCATTCTGACACCTTTAAGTGAGTGGTTTATTCAAGGCTTTCTACAATACTTGAAGCAAAACCCAATTTATATTGGAAATGTTGCAATACCTATTTCTATTAGCGGAAGTATTACGCATTCGCCAAAAGACCAATCTAATTTTACTGAATTAATGAAAGCTTCACTAAAAACGATACAAACTGTTCGTGAAGCTGGTGGCAATAATATATCTTCTCTATCTGCTGCATCGCATAAAGCATTAAATCGTAAATCTATCATAGAAAAACGATTGCTTCTTGCTCTTGATCAGAAAAATTTAGAAGTGTTATATCAACCACAGTTTGATTTAGCGAAAGGGAAAATCATTGGCGTAGAAGCGTTAGTTCGTTGGGATGATGAAGAGATTGGAGTTGTTTCACCGGACGAGTTAATTCCTATTGCTGAAGAAACCGGATTAATTAATGATATTGGCTCATTCGTTATTGAAAAGGCATGTAAACAAGCTGTTAAATGGTATAAAAAAGGGCTCGAATTAAAAGTTAGTATCAATCTATCTGTTCGTGAATTCCGTGACAAAAACATGGCGAAGACAATCGTAAACACTCTTGCTAAAACAGGTTGTCCCCCTCATCTAATTCAAATTGAAATTACAGAAAAATTTGCTTTAGAAGCAGAGGCAGAAGCCAATATTATTAAACAGATGAGGATTCTCGAAAACGAAGGGATCGTTTTTGTACTCGATGACTTTGGTACAGGCTATGCTTCCTTCCGTTATATGCAGTTATTACCTATAGAAATTTTAAAGATTGACCAAACTTTCATCCACTCATTATTAATGTCTGAAAAAAATCAGAGACTAATCAATGGCATAGTACAATTTGGTAAATCGATGAAAATTGCAGTTTTGGCAGAAGGCGTTGAAACAGAAGATCAAAGACAATTGTTAAAAGAATATGGCTGTGACTTTATACAAGGATTCTTAATTAGTAAACCTGTAAATGAAAATGAAATAGAAAAACTTGTAAAAAAATAATATTAAAAGGCTACAGATCAATAAGGGATAACCCCCTTATTAATCTGTAGCCTATTTTTATTTTGTACGATGACGTTTTAATCTAGCGAAAGACTGCATCGAAGTTTTTCCTTTGTTTAACAATCGATAAGTTATTTGAATAATTACTTCAGCAAATACAAGCCCCATGGCAATTGCGCCAGAAATCATAAATGCTTTCATTCCAAATTCAATACCACGTGTATAGTCTAATTCTACAATGCTACGCATAGTATTATAAGCAATACCACCTGGGACAAGCGGGATAATTCCAGATACGTTAAATACAATCATGGGAGTTTTAAATTTCCTTGCAAAAACCTGTGCAACGATTGCAACAACAAAAGCAGCTAAAAATGTCGCTTGGATTTCCGTCATGCCTTGCTGCATGAATGTGTAATAGATCATCCAACCAATTGAGCCAACAAATCCGCATATGGGAATAGCTTTTATGGGCGCATTAAAAATCACACCAAAACATGCTGTTGTAATAAAACTTAAGATAAAATGTATTAAATAGTCCATCCTACATTCTCCTTACAGACCAAATACTAGCGCGATACCGGAACCGATGGCGAATGCTGTTAAAAAGGCTTCCGCACCCCTTGATATTCCAGATGTAAAGTGCCCTGCCATTAAGTCCCGTACAGCATTTGTAATGAGTAAACCAGGGACAAGCGGCATAACACCACCAATAATTATTTTGTCGATTTCTGTCCCTAGGTGAAACTTTAATGCGAATTGTGCGACTAATCCAACGAAGAGAGCTGCCAAAAATTCAGAGAAAAACTTAACTTTTGTCTGTTCTTGTAATATCGTAACAACTAAAAAACCAACAGCTCCAGCAACGAAAGTGGCAGGAACATCAGACCATCTTCCACCAAATAAAATCGATAACGCACCACTTGCTGCTGCTGCTGCAAGAACTTGAATCGTTATTGGCAAAAAATAATTCGTTTTTTGTATTTTTACTAGCTCCTCGAAAGCCTGTTCTAGTGTTATTATTTTAGTAGTTAGTTTACGAGAAACGCTGTTTACTAGTGCTATTTTATGAAGATCTGTAATACGGTTTGATATAGAAGTAATTTTATTTTTTTGTCTTCTCCCCAACGAAAGGATAATCCCTGTTGGCGTTACATAACTTTGAGCATCTTCAATTTCAAGAGAACGAGCCATACGTAGCATTGTATCTTCAACTCGATATGTTTCAGCTCCACTCTCAATCATGATTCGACCAGCAAGTAAGAGACAGTCTAGAGCCATTTCATAATTGATTTCATTATTGTTCATAATAGCTAATCTCCTTTTTCTCCTTGCTCATAGTATCGAACAAAAAAAGAAATCTCAATACAAATACTTATTATTTCTAAATTGTTAACATCTTATATGACTTTTCAATGAAAGGGGTACGTTTTATATGAATAATAATGATCGCAAATTTGGCGGTCGATTAATTGATATTGTCCTGATTACCACAATCGCTACCTTAACCGTGCTAATCATTCTATTTACGACTACTACCAATGAATATAAGTTTCAAAATGTTTCAGCAAGTAACCAACCACCCGTTAGCCAATCTGATTCAGTAGACTCAAATTTACCAGATATTTCTTCTTCTGTTATTCAGGAAATTCAAAATACAACGATAGACGGAATTCGTATAGTAAACGAAACATTAAAAGATAATATAAAGCCATATACGATTCAATATTTTAAAACAAACTTTGAATCAGTTAATACAGTAATTAACAAATACATATCCGACTCTAAAAACCAATATGAAAACATAGTTCGTTTAAAAAATACTGTTGATAAGAATGCTTCAACTCCAAATCTATTAAACAATTTAAACATAAAAGTAGAAATGTATCCACATAAGGAAAAATACCTTTCTTTCGTTTTCATTAAAAATGTTGCCGTAAAAAGTAATTTATATGATACAACAATCTATACCCTTTTCTTGAATACTGAAACTGGCGAATTGATAGATTTACAACAAATTCTTAATGATGATGAAAAGAGTTTAACTTCCTTATCAGAAAAAGTTCGTACTACTCTATTAAATAATCAAACTTATCATAAGTTTATTAATCAAGAAGTTTTAAATAAGGTAACTGTTCCAGAATGGGTTTATTTCCAACGGTTTATTATTAAAAATGATGCACTAATATTCTATTTTAATAAAGGGGAAATTGCGGATGGCCGCATCGGTATTCCAACGGCTTCTATTCCTTTATCGTCAATTGACTCCATACTCTCAAAGAAATTCAAAACGGGAATAACAGACGATTCAGCTACTTCAACTCCACCATCCCAGACTCCACCACCACCTAAAGTCGAGAGTTCTGGTAAAAGGGTTGCTTTAACATTTGATGACGGTCCACACCCAACAGTAACAAAAAACATTTTGAATATTCTTGATAAATACAATGCGAAAGCGACGTTTTTCATTGTTGGAAATCGTGTGGAAAAGAATGCTGATATTATCAAAGATGCCTTTGAACGTGGCCACGAAATTGGAAACCATACATGGAACCACGCAAACTTAACAAAACTTAGCTCGAATCAGATCGCTGAGCAAATTAATTCAACAAACAAGGCGATTAAAAATGTAATTGGACAAAATCCAACGGTGTTCCGACCACCTTATGGAGCGAAAAACAATCAGGTCTCAAATGCATTTGATTTACCTGTCATTATGTGGACGATTGACACATTAGATTGGAAATATCGTGATGCTTCAAAGTTATTACCAATGGTTAAGAAAAACATGCATAACAATGCCATCATCTTAATGCATGATATTCACTCATCAACGGGTGATGGACTTGAAAGTGTATTAAAGTATTTGCAAGCAGAAGGCTATGAATTTGTGACAGTAAGTGAATTATTAGAATATAAATAGAATTTGCAAATATAGATTTTAATTAACTCGATTTTCTTTATACCCAACAATAAAAACGATTGGCAACTTTTAAAGGATTGTCAATCGTTTTTTATGTTTATTTTAACTTCACATTACCTAACACATTAAATGATTGTAAATTGTAGCTCTTAATTTCATTTCGCGAAACTGTATAGAGTGTATCATCGATATAGAGCATTCGTTGAACCATCGCTTCCCAGTTTTCGTATTCTTCGCCATTTTGTGCTGGCGTAATTAAGTTACCCTTCAGTTCTATACCATTTTCTGCTGTTATTTCATAAATCACAGCTCCAGCACCTTGATATTGAATATCATATTCCCCTTTTTCGTTATAGACCGTTACCGGAAATCCAAAATAATTGTATTCAGAATTTCTAAAAAGTACTTTATGATTGTATTGTACTTCTGAAAAAGTACCACGACCTCCAATAATTACATTATCTTGTTCTTTCGGATTTGAGAAATCTGTTATATCAAAGAGTGATATTTTAATTCCGCCTGTTAATGTTACAGGCTGTTTCGAATAACTGTCTATTTTAGTCTTCGTATCATACCCAATACCAATTAGGTGGTTTTCATCAAGTGGATGTAAGTAATTACTGAATCCTGGAATTTTTAGCTCACCTAATACTTTCGGATTCGTTGGATTTGCTAAATCTATAACAAAGAGTGGATCTACTTGTTTAAATGTAACAATATACGCCTTGTCACCCATAAACCTTGCAGAATAAATACGTTCACCTTTTGCTAAGTCCTTTACTTCTCCCACTTTTTCTAACTTGTCGTTGAAGATATAAAGATGATTTTTTGTAGCCGGTTCCACACCCCAAGATTGACCTTCAGTAACTGCTATACGGAAATGCCCATCATACTCATCCATAGAGAACTGATTTAGCACTGTCCCCTCAATGGAAGTTGAAGCCGCAAAGGCAATATCCGTGCCATTAATAGTGAACTTATAAATGTCAGTATTTGTTGAAATAGGTGCGATAATCATATCTCTTACAAGCGAAGTCGATACATCTCCACTAATTTTACTATCTGCATCCTCTTCTACTTCGAACGTTGTTGGCATTTCATATTTATTTGCAGTTAGGTAAATTGCATTGTATGACATGTAAAGACTTGAACTTCCACCTAAGAAGCCTTTCGTTTCTACTTTTTTGTTTTGGAAGTTATTTAAATCAATGGCAGAAATGATTGTGTAATTCGGTTCAGTTGCACCTGGTAAAATTGTGAGTTGATCAATTTCCATAGGGGCAATTTTTTCATCATTTTCACTATCATACGTGTACGGTCTTAGTTCAACATTTTCTACTGGCGTATCAGCTAAAATCCAATAGTTTGGTGTTTTGTTCGTAATAATATAAAGCGTATCATTATATTTGCGAACACCACTCATATAACCATCTTGACCAACTTCGCGGATTAATGTTGGATTTGCTGGGTCTTCAACGTTATAAAAGGCAGCAGTTGTTAAACTAGTTCCCTCTGTATAGGGCATTTTTGACTCTTTCATTTCCACGTACTGATCCTTAATAACAATTAACATATTATCGTGTAACATTAATTGCATCGGATAGCTATACTGGTCTAGATTAATTTTACTTACTTGTTTCATATTTTTTGGATCACGAGCATCGGTAATAACGATGTTATTATCATATGTCGAATAAATAAATTGACCATCTGTAACTACAATATCACCTTCTTCAATACCTTCTACCTGGTTATTTGTAGTAGAATGATCTGACCCACCGCTAGCACTTTCACTTTTTGCTTCTGACATGTTAGCACTATCTTCCATTGCCGTTGTTTCAAATTCAGCTCCACTGTAATAGCGGTTATTCATGTTGGCCGCATTTATGAAGAAATTCTGTAAGTCTTCGATCGAAGCAATATGTTTGATTTCATCTACTACTTCGAATGTAATTTCATGGTTTTCCTTTTGAGCTGTAATCCCCTTAAAAGTATCCTTATTCACATGTGCAGTATAAGTTCCAGATTTAGCATTGATGATGGCTAGAGTTTGATTGTTATTTAGTAATTTCATTGTAACCTCAACTTTTTCTCCATTACTATTTGTTAAATAGACTTGCTCATTTTCGATACTCGCTTCATCAAGGCTTTGCGAGAAATGTATAAGGTAAGGATGATGAACCATTACCTTTGATGTCGCTTCTACATCAATCTTTTTACCTAGCATGAGCACAGCTCCAACTACAATCGCTGCTATGATTAGAATTAAACCACTTATATAAAACCTTTTTTTCATTCTGTCACTCCTTTATTGTCATTTCTTAATCAATTAGACCTTGAATTTTCCGATAAGTTACATTCTTTCAGTTTTCAAATTCAATTAATTTTGCACAAAAAAAGCGTGAAGACGCTTCAAATCTTCACGCTTTGATACCTATTCTTCAAATGGCCATTTCGGCAACATTTTATTTAATGGTTTATCTTCCCTACGACCTAATACATAGTCAGCCTGCACCATCGTATGAATTTCACGAGTTCCTTCATAGATAACAGGTGCCTTTGAGTTACGTAAATATCTTGCTACTGGATATTCATCAGAATAACCATATGCACCGTGAATTTGAAGTGCATCGTCAGCCGCTTGATTTGCAAAGTCGCACGCTTGCCATTTTGCTAATGATGTCTCTCTAGTGTTACGTACCCCTTTATTTTTCAGCTCGCCAACACGATAAACAAGTAAGCGACTCATATGATAGCCAGCTTCCATTTTCGCGATCATTTGACCAACAAGTTGATGTTCACCTATTGGCTTTCCAAACGTTTTGCGTTCATGACAATACTTTACACTTGCCTCAATACATGCCGATATTAACCCAACAGCACCAGCTGCTACTGTAAATCGACCATTATCAAGGGCAGACATCGCAATTTTGAATCCTTCGCCTTCCTCACCTAAACGATTTTCTACTGGTATATGTAAGTCATCGAAGAATAACTCCCCTGTATTACCCGCTCGAATTCCATACTTACCTTTAATCGCTTTAGAAGAAAAACCTGGCATAGTTCTCTCTACAATAAATGCAGTTATGCCATGATGTTTTTTGGATTTATCAGTATATGCAAATACAATAAAATGATCGGCAATATCACATAATGAAATCCATGTTTTTTGCCCGTTTAATATATAATAATCCCCATCACGTTTTGCAAATGAATTCATTGCAGCAACGTCTGAACCTGCACCAGGTTCTGTTAAACCGAACGCTCCTATTTTTTCTCCCTTTGCTTGCGGAACTAAATACTTTCTCTTTTGTTCTTCTGTACCCCATTGCATGAGGGTCATACTATTTAAACCAGTATGGACGGATACAGCTGTGCGAAAAGCTGTATCCCCTCTTTCCAACTCTTCGCAGACAATTGCTAAACTATTGTAATCCATTCCTGCTCCACCGTACTTTTCAGGAATACACACGCCCATTAACCCTAGTTCAGCTAGCCTTTTCCAAATTGTTGGATCGAATCCACCTTCAGCATCCCATCGCGCAATATGAGGAATGATTTCACTATCTACAAATTGTCTTACTGTTTTTCTTAGTAATTGTTGCTCTTCTGTAAAATCAAAATTCATCCCCATCACCTTACCATTTCACAATTGCCGAACGATGTTTTGTTTCTTTTATCATTACTCCGCGTTTTGCCATTTGCTCAATATAGACTTGCCCAGGAACAATTGTCTCTGGAGTATATACGCCACGCTTAGTAATTTCACCTGAACCAACCATTACAGCTACTACTGCAATTGTACAAGCTGTAGCGCGAGCCATTGCAGTCATATAATCGTCATGCTTACGAACAATGATTGTTTCATATTCATAAGTGACTTGTTCTCCTTTTTTCTCTCCAGAAATAATTCCACGTAACAGTAAAGCATCACGTTGATCGCCTTGGTCCAGTTTTTTCCCTAAGGCTTCACGTACTACATCACGCACTTTTACTTCTGTTCCGTTAATAACCACTTTATTTTCTTTTTCAGTAAAACCTAAATCAACAAATAGTTTGAATTTCTCCGCATGCCCTTTATAGCGAATTGTTTTGTATTCTAATGTCTTCACTTTTGGGAATGTTTTAATCAGTGTGGATGTTCCTCCCGAAGTATAGAAGGCTTCCATTGTACCAAATTGATCAAAATAAACTTGCTCAATTCCTGATAGTGATTCCACTTCTGTTAGTTGACCATTTAAGATGACTTTTGAAGGCTCTGTATAATGGTCTAGTACGCCTTCAAGAGAAAATACTCTTGTATAATTTAAAGGAGCTACTGGTTTCATTGGGATACCACCAACATAAAGTTTCATAGACTCCACTGTATCTAACTTTGATGCACCATAACCCGCTAAAATATTAATCATTCCTGGTGCTACACCCAAGTCTGGAATGATTGTTACATTTTTTTCCTTTGCTAAATCATTAAGTTCTAAAATGTGATCTGTAACTTCTCCAATATGTCCACCAAGGTCTACGGAATGAACCCCAACCTCTATAGCAGTCTTTGCAACCTTTTCATTAAATTCATAGAAAAGTGCGTTTACACATACGTCCCCTTTTGCCATGCATGCACGCAATTCGTCGTCATTATTTGCATTTAGTTGGACTGCTTCAAGTTTCTCTGTATTGAGTTGTTGAACAAAATTTTGTACAACCGTTAGATCAATATCAGCTAAAAATACTTTTTCTACTTTATCATTTGCAACTAAATCTCGCGCTACTTCTTTCCCCATTAAACCAGCGCCTAATACTACAACCTTCATACACACATCCCCTTTTTAGTTTATTCTGTATCTATTTGAGCTCTTTGCAACTTACCACTGTAATCAATATAAATACTCTTCCATTCTGTATACACATCTAAAGCAGCTTGGCCGGAATCTCTGTGACCATTACCTGTTCCTTTTGTTCCACCAAATGGTAAGTGAATTTCTGCACCAGTCGTACCTGCATTGACATAAACAATCCCCGTATCTAAATCTCTTTGAGCTTTAAATATTTTATTTACATCTTGAGAGAAAATCGAACTAGATAAACCAAACTTCACACTGTTATTCACTTCTATTGCTTCTTCTAAACTATTCACTTCAATAATACTTACAACTGGACCGAAGATTTCTTCTTGTGCAATCGTCATATCATTTTTTACATCGGTAAATACTGTCGGTTCAAAGTAGTAACCATTTTCAAATGGTGGTGAAGATAGAATGTTGCCACCAACTAGTAAATTTGCACCCTCTTGTTTCCCGATTTGAACATAGTGGTTAATTTTCTCTAATGCTGCGCGATTAATGACAGGACCTACTTTAACAGATGGATCTAACCCATCACCAATAGTTAAATGGCTAATTGCTTCGATTAACATTGTTTCTAATTCATTTTTTACATCTTTATGGACTATGACTCTACTACAAGCTGTACAACGTTGCCCTGCAGTTCCAAAAGCACTCCAAAGAATTGCCTCAGTAGCAAGTTTTAAATCGGCATCGTCCATAACGATGACAGCATTTTTTCCACCCATTTCAAGAGATACCTTCTTCAAGTGACGCCCGCCTAGCTCTGCTACCTTACTTCCAGTTGCGTTTGAACCTGTAAAGGATATTACTTTCACATCTGGATGTTCGATTAGGGCAGTTCCTACTTCAGTCCCAGAACCAAATACGATGTTCGCAACGCCTTCTGGTAGCCCAACCTCTTCGAAAATTTTCCCAAGTTCATAAGCCATCATAGGTGTTTCGATAGAAGGCTTCCATACAAAAGTATTACCTGCAACAAGTGCAGGGAAAGACTTCCAAGTTGCAATTGCAATTGGGAAATTCCATGGTGTAATTAAACCGACAACACCGATTGGACTGCGAACGCTCATGGCAAACTTATCTGCAAGTTCTGAAGGCGTTGTTTCCCCAAACAATCGTCTTCCCTCACCTGCCATATAAAAGGCCATGTCGATCCCTTCTTGCACTTCCCCACGTGCTTCTTCAATGACTTTGCCCATTTCTTTTGTTAAAACCTGAGCAAGATATTCTTTCTTCTCTTTTAATTTAAAACCAATTTCGTATAAATAGTCTGCACGTTTCGGCGCAGGAAGAAGTGCCCATTTTTTCTGTGCTGCCTTTGCAGCTGATACTGCTTGCTGAACTTCACTTGTTGTAGAAAGAGGAACTTCCCCCAAGCTCTCTCCATTTGCTGGATTAATAATAGCGACTTTTTGAAGTGTGTCCGATTCAATCCATTTACCACCGATAAAGTTTTTCAGTTTCATAGCACCCTCCTTAAAATTATCGAAATTTCAATAATATTGTTTTATTATTCGACATTTTCTATTTAAATACCTTTTTCTGTTTTGTGAATATTTCGTTAATTGTTATTAAATGAAAAGTATTTTGATGAGATTTATTAATAAGGGAATCGTTCGATTGATTGTTGAATAGCCATATTTTTAAATGGTAGGAGTTTTTGAAGTTTAGTATATTTTTAGATTTCCACGCTTATAACCATTGCTAAAAAGACGCATTGATTCAATGTAATTTGCAGTATGCTTTTAAGTATATTTAATAATTAGTATATGTATGTAATTGAACAAGCATGCGATGTTAAATCTAGTAACTACTAAAATAATAGAACAATAAAAGCCGTCTCTATTACTGAGACAGCTTCTAATCCAATTCTTATTACCATTATATAGTCATGATCGTCTTTTCTAATTTTGACGCTGCAATTTCAAGGTTTTCTTGTGACTTTCCAATTTTGTTAACTATACTTGATAGCTCTTCAATTTGACTTCCTACATGTTCAAAGTCCACTATTGTAGAATCAACTGTTTTAGATATTTTTTCAAAGGACTCTAGAGATTTCTCATTTTGTTCTAAACCTTGTTCGACCAATGACTGAATTTGGTGAATAGAATCTATTACTTTACCTGTCACATCGCTAGATAAACTTATTAGAGTTGCAATTTGTTCAACAGATTGTTTCGTTTGATCAGCAAGTTTCCTTACCTCGTTTGCCACCACTGCAAACCCTTTTCCGTGTTCACCTGCTCTAGCTGCTTCAATTGCAGAGTTTAATGCCAATAAATTTGTC
>DATMFE010000454.1:0-2368 GCA_035556295.1 Ureibacillus sp. | reverse complement strand
ACAGAATATGGATAATACAGCAAATTTAAAAGGGTTAGCGAATGTTATGAAAATTGTTCAAGATAACAACAATGAAGCCGAGATAATTCCTAATGAGGCCATTTTAGAAAAAAGAAATTAATGTCTTATTTATTTTCTTTTGAGCTATGTTAAAGCGTATTGCTAAGATTTATAAAAAGGTGGGCATCTATTAATAAGTAGTTCATCTATTGTGGAGAACACCTAAAATAACAAGTTAAATAACATTTGGATTAACAAACAGGTTAATTAACACGCAAAAAAGCTCAGAGTCCCTATACGGCTCTGAGCTTTCATTTGTATAAAGTTTGTTCAGTTAAAGAGTCCAGTTGTTTAGGTGAAATGTTTTACAAACTTTTTTACAAATGTGGAATGAAGTACATAAGCTAGAAGAAAAACAAGGCCCGTTATTACTGAGAGAGAGGGCAGATTTGAGAGGTTTATCTTTGAAACCAAAATATTGCCCTAATTGTACTGGTCAACTGCAGTGAATTGTCATGGCAGTCTTATTCGAAAAGAAATATTCACATGACGATGATATTAAAAGGGAATATCCTCGGGATATTGTGTAAATTAATATTCTTTTATTTTATCCAAAATTCAACACTATGTTGAATTTTGTTTATTACATCAGTCATTCACTCGTTTTAAACTAGTAATTGTAATGAACAATGTGTTCATTTTTGAAGAAGGAAACAGTAATGAATAAAAAAGCAAAAATGATGATGTCTATTGTAGCAGCAATTATTTTAGTGATGATAGGGAAAGCCTTTATTTTCGATGAAGCAGTGAAAAGTTATTTAGTTACGTTCTTTTTCGTAGGAGCTGGATTAGCAATGCTACGTCTATTTATTAACGGGATGATTCGCAAAATGAAAGGGAAGCATATCAGTGTCAAAATCGCCTTTTTCGCAGGTCTATTAAGTGTAGGTTTACCGTTCCAAAACTGGTTCCGTACAGATGTGTTATTCGCGATGAGTAAAACGTTTATTGTCCCAAGTGTTATTGTAATGGTAGCAAGTGTTGTATATGGTGTCATTTATGAGCGAGTTCGCGTACCGTATTTAGAAGAAAAATATGCTGCTTAGTATTAAATATTCTTTTACTACTCTTACAGGGTTTAATATGAGATTACCCGAAAGTTTACTATAATTTTCTGCGGCGTTTACGTTTACCAAAGATAGTTGCACAACGACAACTATCTTTTGATAAGAATCTAACTCATGAATCAATAAGTATCCTCTGTCTTCGAAATACTGAACAATTGGTGTGTGATAATGTCCAGTGGATTCCAATACAATAAATAGGAGGTCATCCCTCTGATACATCTTCTACTTCTCTAATAAAATCTAGAAGACTAGCTAACCCTTCAAGCGTGTGTGCTACTTTAAAACTCTTTTTATATGGCTTCTTTTTACCGATAAGCCATTTGGTGTAAACTATCAAGAATTACTTGAAGTTGCAATTGAGGAAAAGGTGCCTGCTATCTCTTTAACGGGAGCGAATCCACAGCCTGTTTTTGAACGAATTAAAGGAGAAAATATTCGAACACTTGTACTTGTAACTGGAGTTAGACAAGCACAAAAAGCGGAAGAATTAGGTGCTGATGCGGTGATGGCGGTTGGTCAGGAAGGCGGGGGGCATTTAGGACGCGATGATATTGGTACAATGGTGCTTATTCCTCGTGTCGTAGATTCTGTATCGATTCCTGTAATAGCCAGCGGAGGGATTGGCGATGGACGAGGGTATTGGCAGCTCTTTCACTTGGTGCAGAAGGAATTGAAATGGGAACTCGCTTTATTGCGACTCAAGAGTGTATTCACGCAAACGAGAAATATAAGCGGGCAATCGTTCATAGATCAAAAGAATCCTTGCCTGAATGGTTTGTAAAACAAGAATCTATTAAAGAGATAGAAGAATGGATGGCAATAGACCATGAACAGGCCATTCAACAATTTGATGAAATAAAATTAGGGCTGTATGAAATTCTTGGGATTAAGGAGTCAAAGAAGATTTCAAAAGAGGAAAAAGAACGAATTAAAAGAGAAGTTGAAGAAATGATAAGGAATTCAAGCAAGTAAATATAACATTTTCGGTCCCTGGGGGTTGTTTGAAATTTCCTCGAACCCTACTTTTTCTATATGATCTAATCACAGAGTTACTGCCCTAGTCCGTCAGATAAATTACAATAAAAGGAAAAAGTTTAGTTTTGCTGCTCTTCTTTTAAAGGGGCTTTGTCACAAGCTTCAAAATGAGTTGCATCAATGGCGATTATATCATCCGTGATAAATCCTTCAGAGATTGCTTGATGTAACAGAGAACTTTGTGCTTTTTCTAGCACATCGGATTC
>DATMFE010000453.1:0-2849 GCA_035556295.1 Ureibacillus sp. | reverse complement strand
AGAACATAAAACTGAACGATGATAAAAATATAGTATAAATGAGTATATGCCTTCCCAATCACGAGTTTCTGTAAAAATTCAACGCTAAATAATTGGTTGAGTGTTAATCGTAAATCATAGGTTGCCAAATAATTTGCACATACATAGAAAAAGACCGAGAAAAACAGGAAGGGTAGAGCGATTTGGATGATTCTTTTTTTATAAAAATGAATGACCATTTGTTTTGTAAAGTCTTTAGAGATGTAATTATAAAATAAAACAAAGCCACTTAAGAATATAAATACTGGTACAGCAAATTTTGAAAAAATATTTAAGAATACATAGACGATAAAAAAATGGGAATTATATGGGATGGTCGTAACCGGCGTACTAGTCGAATGTATCATTAGTACTGCTAAAATTGCTAATGCACGAGTGATGTCTAATTCGTTAATATGTTCTTTTTTCATGAGTTAGCTCCAATAAATTAAAAATGAATATTTTCTATCTTATCATTAGCATTTTCTATATTAATATAATGAACCGAAATGAGCGAATTATGTACATGAAATGGTAACCAGACTATGTATGAACTCTCATTTTATAGTAATTGATTCTAAGATTTGCTAAATTTCAACAAATTCTGTTAGATTGGTGTTAGAATTTATATAAGTATTAGAAAATATTAGTATCAAAGAGGAGAGAACATGAAAAAGAGATTACAGATTATTAGTATGATTGCAGTGTTTATGATGACGTTTTTCCTTGGAAGTCAGATGGATAGCGCAAACGCAGCTACAAGCAAAGTCCAGGAAATTAAGAACGTGACAGTTGTTATTAACGGAGAAAAGGTTACTTTCAAAGATCCAATTATTATAAAATCGGATCGTATTTTATTGCCAATGCGTGCTTTTTATGAAGCAATCGGTGCAAACGTATCATGGAACTCAACTACTCGAATTGCAAAAGCGATATTAAACGGTCAAACGATAGATTTAACGATTAATTCCAAAACAGCAGTAGTAAATGGGAACAAAATTGCCATGTCTGTACCTGCTCTAGCTCATAAGGATCGAACTTATGTTCCATTACGCTTTGTCAGTGAGAATTTTAATGGAGTTGTGTCTTGGGATCAGAAGGCTAAACGTGTAGATATTACAATGAACGATTCTTCAGATGATGAAACTACACCAACACCGCCTAAACAAGAAGAGCCTTATATTTTCCATATAAACAATACTAGAGTTGTAATGACTGATCCAGTGATTACGAAACAAAATCGAAACTATATTCCAGCTGAATATTTTTACCATTACATTGAAAATTCTTCAGGTACTTGGATTTCAGAGGATACTTTCCAATTAAATATTGCAGGGAATAATTTTATCTTTTATGCGAACAGTAGCAATGTAAATTTCAATGATAACTATATTGTGATGGATGCGAAACCTTTTATCGAAAAAGGGAAAATGTACGTTCCTACACATTTTATAGTGGACAAATTAGGTGGTAGCTTACGTTACCAAAGTAATATTAGAGAATTGTATGTGTATTTAGATAATTATTTATTTACTAGCCCAGTATTAGAATTATTTAACGGTGCTTTGCCGGTACCGAAACAAATTCCAAATGCTAACTTAGTAGATTCACGTGATCTTTTAATAAGTGATAATCCAGAGGTTTTATCATACGCAAAAGTACCAGATAATGAATCAACGTTATCGCAGTATCATGTCCAAGCATATAAAACAAAGAATGAACACCGTGTTTATGGGTGGCATTTGAATGATCTTGGTCAGAAAGTAAAGTTAGGTATTACGATTGAAAATACATCAAGTAGTACTCCTATTAAGATTACAAGTTCTAAAGGTGTTTCTTCAAAAAGTGAAACGAGTCGTATTTCATATGAAGTGGGTCTAACGATTGCAGATGCAGTCTTTAATAATAAGCTATCTCAATCATCAAGTAGTGGAATAGAAATTCAGCCAGGTGAAACAAAAGTGATCGAATCATTTGATCTAAGTAATGGTCGTATTATCGGATTTTTACATGATTTTGATGTCCAATCTGTCAATGGCGGAAGCTTAGATTATAAAGTTCGAACAGTTTTATCAAAAACTGATGGAGATTTAACATTAATCCATACAGATCCAGTTCCAACAAATGGTGTGCATCCAAGAGGTGCATGGGAGAATTCCATCATTTCCGCAGAGGTTCCAGCTTATACACTTGGGGAATCGTTAGTCGGCTATAGTATTTCAAATGGATTTACAGACAATTTAGTGACTGCAGAAAATTCTCTTTCACAGACGAATGGAGCTGTTGGGAATATTGGCCATTTCGGTATGGACTATAAAGTAAATATTCCTATCATTAATCCAACTGGCGAGCCAAAAACAGTGAAGATAAAATTAGCTGGTCGAGGTGGAATCTATAGTGGAGCAATAAAAGTAAATGGACAAGTATATTTGATTCCAGATATTAAACCAAATATAACTTATGCTGAGCTTCCAGATATCACTATTGAAGGTTACTCACAAACCATTCAATTAGAAGTGATGCATGCTGGTGGAGGTAATCTTCCATTAGGAATTTATGTGGAAGGGTACTAGCTTTTAATAGTATTAGTGAGGCGGAGATACAATCTCCGCTTTTTTTATTGGAATTAATTTATAAAACGATCTAACTGTCGAATATCTCAAAGAATCTCAAAAAATCCTTCCTATCTTCTCCGCAATTGTAAAAGAACAATCCAAATTCACCTTAAACTTGAAAGAGAGGAATTTCCTATTTGTCTAGTAAATCAATCCTATCTTTCTAGTAATCTGCCAAAAAAGTCGAATTATGTGGTATATTCGTGGTGACAACAC
>DATMFE010000452.1:0-1899 GCA_035556295.1 Ureibacillus sp. | reverse complement strand
TTAATAAAAACAATATAATATAGAAGAAACTCGTCAAAAGAAGCCTTTGCTCAACAAGAGCAAAGGCTTCTTTTCATAAATTTCTCCTATATTCAAATCGGATTAAGTTCCCTTTGTATAAGAAATAAACTGAAGAATAATACTACCTGGTAAATAAAAGAATTTCCCATGGAGTAAATAACGATATTTTAAGGGTGTTTGTGTCTAGATCCTCCTTAATATAAAGATAAATAGGGTGATTAGTATGGAGAAATCAATGGTTTCCTATCTTCCAGAGTGGCAAGTTTTTATGCAAGCGTTAATGGTATTTTTCATCCCATATATAATCTCCAGATTGTTTAATTGGACTCGTACTTCAGAGGAAGAGTGGTGAAAATGAAAACAAACAGGAATCTGTATCTAAAAATTCAGCTAATCCATTTACACGTGATTTCAATTCAAATGTAAAGGAAGTTAGAAAAGAAATTGGTCATAACTCTGAAGTTTATTTTAGGGAGTTTATTATAGGACGTACCGGCATTCGAGCATGTATTGTCTTCGTTGAAGGGCCATCAGATAAAGATCTTATTGATAAACATATTTTGTCATCATTGATGGCTGATTTTTCAGCAGAATCCTAATTGAAACAGCCTTACGAAAAGGGTAGCTTATGATGAAAGGAAGTGAACTGTGGGTAATGATCAATTCAAACGATCGTATTACGACCCCTCAAGCAACTGTTGTTGTTATCAATTTTATACTTGGAACAGGAATTCTTACCTTGCCCCGGACAGTTGCGGAACAAGTAAAAACACCAGATGTTTGGTTAAGTGTTATTTTAGGCGGAATAATTGCCATGATAGCAGGAGTAATTATGGTGAAATTAAGTCAACGCTTCCCTGAAAAAACCTTTTATCAATACAGCCAAGAAATTGTAGGGAAATGGATGGGCAAGTTATTTAGTTTCTTCATAATAGGTTATTTTTTAGTACTTGGTGGGTTTCATGCCCGTTCATTGGCAGAAGTAACAGGATATCTATTGTTGGAAGGAACCCCTAAATGGGCTATTATTATGCCCTTTATGTGGGCAAGTCTCTACCTAATCAGAGGGGGGATAAATCCAATCGCTCGTCTATTTGAGATTATATTACCTATTACGGTTATTCTTTTTTTACTTGTTGCCTTTATGAGTATCAAAATATTTGAAGTAGACAATCTGCGCCCGGTACTAGGTTCAAGTATCACACCGGTGCTAAAAGGCATAAAAACAACTGCTCTTGCATTCACGGGTCCTGAAATCATGCTTTTAATATTGGCATTCATGAAAGAACCAAACAAAGCAGTAAAAGCTGTACTGGTTGGTACTGCGATTCCTTTACTTCTTTATGTTATTACCGTCGTGATGGTTATCGGAGCGTTCTCAGTAGATGGAGTGGTTACGAGAACGTGGCCTACGCTTGATTTAATAAGAAGTTATGAATTAACTGGGTTAATATTTGAACGCTTTGATTCTCTGTTGCTGGTGGTATGGATTATGCAAATGTTTACTTCTTTTACTGTTAACCATTACGCTGCTTCATTAGGACTATCTCAACTTTTCCAAAAGAACATTCATCCATTTATGTATGGCGTGCTTCCCGTTATTTATCTTATTTCCATGATCCCCAAAAACATCAATGATGTATTTAAAGTAGGGGATATGGTTGGCAACGCTGCCTTAGTTTTATTTGGCTTTTTGCCGCTGCTGCTTCTCATTATTTCAAAAGTAAAGGGGAGAAAGTATGAAACAAACCTTTAATCACGTACAGTTCTTATTGGTTTTTCTCTCTGTTTTTTTGCTCGTTCCTCTGACGGGCTGCTGGAGTAGTCATGAAATTGAAGAAAGAAGTTTAGGGGTAGGTGTGGCGCTCGATAAGGGGA
>DATMFE010000451.1:0-5081 GCA_035556295.1 Ureibacillus sp. | reverse complement strand
GAATCTTTTTCATTTGTAACACTAACCATTAATTCTCCCTCCTTAACTCATTTAAGTGTCTATTCAATTCTTATCCGTGGGTCAACAATGCTCATAATAATATCGGATAAGAGACTACCTAATAGTGTTAAGAAGCCGAATAGCATAACAAGTGCTGTAATGACACTATAATCTCGTGAAAGTACTGAAGATATAAATAATTGACCCATTCCAGGATATCCAAAGATTGTTTCGATAAAGATTGATCCACCAAGTAATCCAGTAATTGTAAAACCTAAAAATGCTGCAATTGGAAGTAAAGAGTTTCTAAAAATATGTTTTGAGTAAACTTTTTTCATAGGAATACCTTTACTTCTTGCAGTTCTAACATAATCCATTGATTTTGCATCAATAATTTCAGAACGTAAGTATTGAATAACACCTGTTGTACCTAAAATCGCATATGTGAAAGCAGGTAAAATCAGATGATATACTTTGTTGATATACCACGACATAGAACCTGGTTCAAGTCCAACATCAGAACTACCTACAGTTGGGAACCATTGCAATGTATATCCAAATAGATATAAGAATAATAGACCTAATACGAAAGTAGGAATTGCATAAGAGATAAAACTATAAAATACAATTGACTTATCTAGTTTTGAATTGTTAAAGCGACCAGCCAATATCCCTAACGGAATCGCAATTGCGTAAAGTAATATTACACTTAATAGTGAAAGCCATAGCGTGTTTAAGGCTTTTTCCCCAATCAAATCTCCAACATTACGTTGGAATGTATAACTTTTCCCTAATTCACCTTGAACTAAATTACCAACCCAACGACCATATTGCACATACCAAGGGTCATTCAATCCTGCTCTTTCTCGTAATTCTTCAAGTCTAGCAGGGTCAGTTTCAGGTGTGATCATTCCTGAGAAAGGGTCACCTGGCATAAATTTAGCTAAAATAAATACTAATAAGCTTAAAACAAATAACTGCGGAATCATTATTAACACACGTCTTAGAATCGTTTTCCACATATTAGATGACCTCCTTTACAGTCGGAGATGCCGCTACAAAATGTGATTCTTTAATTGGCACTAAATCAAACACTCGGCCATTGTCATCGAAAGACTTACTATGTTCTTTTTGATAATGTGTTTCAACATTAACTCTTTCTCGTTTACGGTCTTCTCTACCAGTTGGAGAAACTTCTGGAATTGCTGATAGTAAACGTTTCGTGTAAATATGTTGAGGATTTTCAAAAATGTCTTTAGTCTCACCTGTTTCAACGAAGCGACCTTTATACATGATTGAAATATGCTCACACATATGCTTAACAACTCCCAAATCGTGGGAAATAAACAAATAAGTTAAACCGTATTCGTTTTGAATATCCTTCATAAAGTTTAGTACTTGTGCTTGAACTGATAAGTCAAGTGCTGATACTGGCTCATCCGCAATGATTAATTTCGGATTTGTTGCAATTGCTCTAGCAATGCCGAGACGTTGTTTTTGACCACCAGAGAATTCATGTGGATATTTTAACTTTGAATCTTCAGGCATCCCGACGATTGCGAGAAGTTCGTTAATTCTTTTACGTTCTTCTTGTGGCGATAAGCTTAAGAAATTACGAATTGGTTCAGCTAAAATATCTTGAACTCGTTTTCTTGGATTCATAGCTGAATGTGAATCTTGGAATATCATTTGGATATCTCGATTATAGGCAGATTTTCTGTCACGGCGTTTATTTGTAACATCTTCACCTTCATAAATGATATTTCCAGATGAGATTTTTTCTAATCCGATAATGGATTTCCCCGTTGTAGATTTACCACAACCTGATTCACCGACAAGACCATAAGCCTTACCTTTTTCAAACTCCATTGTAATTCCATCAACAGCATAAACGTGGTCTACTACTCTATTAAAGAATCCACCACGTATTGGATAATGCACTTTTAAGTTATTAATCTGCATGAACATGATGGCTACCCCCTATATCACTCTTGAAGTGGAAATGTTTCCAACAAGTACATCTGACAAAATGTCCTGGTGAAATTTCATGTAAAGTTGGGGTCTCCTCATGTGCTTCCTCTGGAATCCACGAAATACGTGAAGAAAAACGACAGCCTTCACGTGGAAGATTTATTAATGAAGGTACAATTCCTTCAATTACATTTAATCTACTATTCTCTTGGCTCATTTGCGGAATAGAATTAAATAATGATCTTGTATATGGATGTTTTGGATTATTGAATAACTCTTCAACTGGAGCTTCTTCAATGATTTCACCTGCATACATTACAGCTACACGGTCTGCAATTTCAGCTACCACACCTAAATCATGTGTGATTAATATAATTCCAGCACCTGTTTCGTTTTGTAAATCAATTAATAGGTCTAGAATTTGGGCTTGAATTGTTACATCTAGTGCAGTCGTTGGTTCATCTGCAATGATGATTTGTGGTTTACATGATATAGCAATGGCTATAATTACCCGTTGTCTCATCCCACCGGATAATTCATGAGGGAATTGTCTTGCAACACGTTCAGGATTATTAATTCCTACTTGACCTAAAAGCTCAAGTACACGTTCTGTTCTTTGGTCTTTTGTTAGATCAGTGTGATAGATTAAGCTTTCTTCTATTTGTTCGCCAATTCTCATTAATGGATTAAGTGCAGATAACGGATCCTGGAAAATCATACTAATATCTAATCCACGAACCTCATTTAACTCTTCCTCATTCATTAATGCTAAATTTTTATTTTTGTATAAAATTTCTCCCTGGATACGTGTTTTGTTTCGATCTAGCAAACCAATTACCGATGTTGCTAACGTACTTTTTCCACAACCAGACTCACCTACGATTGCGAGAATTTCATTTTTGCGAAGTGTTAGAGATACATTGTCAACTGCATCGAAATATGTATCCTTAATTCGAAACCCTGTATGTAAGTTTTTAATTCTCAACAGCTCATCAGTTGTCTTCAAAATATTCCTCCTCCCAAATCTATTTTTACAATTTTACAAATGTTATAAATTTATAGAAATTATATTCAACAAATTTACATCTTGTCAACGTAAATTACGAGAATTTTTCTAATTTTCTCTCTATCGACACAATTCGACACAAGTTTATCCACAAATTTACAAAAATATAGTCAATTATAATTATATGCGCTATGATATTTTCTTATTATAACCATATTAAAAATGTCTTATTTTCATAGTTCTTTAGATAATCGTTTCTGTTAAGTTAGTCTTATATTAGTTTATTGATTTAAAGTGATAAAGTGAAATTTTTAATAAAAATGAAAAAGAGCTATCAAAAATTGATAGCTCTTTTACTTCTACTATTTATTTTTTTGCAGCTTTATTTCTTCTTGCTTTTACCATTATTCCAATAATAAATGCAATAAAAATGATATAAACAAAGCCTAAGGCTACTATATATGCGACATTAATTCCTCTTGCATCAATTACTTGATATATTTCAACGATTTCACGATCTAAAACGATTGGATAAGTTCCTTCATTATTCGCACGAACCACATCAGTTTCTAGCATTGCTTGAAGTTCTTTGCCCTCTCCAACCAATTCAGTTGGTATATCTATTCGTTGTGTTGCTCCAGAGTTATTAATCACAACGATCCACTTTTCGTCTTCTGAAGACCGCATAAATGTTAGTAGACCATTTTCATTTTTTATTAATTGGAAATCTCCACTTCGTAATGTTTCGGAACTATTTCTTAATGTTTGTATATTTTTAATATAGTCCACTAACTCTGTATCAGTTTTAAAATTATAGATTTGGTGTGATTCCGGACCAACTGCACCGTTCATTGCAATTTCTGTACCATATTGCATTACAGGAAGACCTGGTAGCAATAAAGTAGATGCCATCGCTAGTTTAATACGTGTTGGTGGGTGTGCTTCTACATCCATCACAAAACGGTCAGTATTAATGTTATCAAACATAAGCTGCGTCGGTTTTCCATTCCCATTCAGGAATGGTTCTATGTTTTTCAGCTGTTGTGAAGAATCTTGATCAACATTTTTATAGATAGAACGATAAGTTTGATACGTATCATTAAAGAATGTTGCATCAAAATCAGCTGCACTTTCTTCATCCGAAATTATATAAATATCATCATTTTCATTTTTAATTGCAGTGATGATTTCATTTACGAAATCAGTATCCGCATCATCTAAGTTTGTTAAACGAATACCACCCAAGTCGTATGTAGCAACAAAATCTACAACTTCTTCGATTAATGCTTGCTGTACTTCTGGATTTGATAGATCCCATTTTACATGTCCATTCGATATTTCTCGAATCCAGCTTGCCTTCTCAGGATCTTGTGTCCATTCATGATTTTCACTTAGATTAGATAATGGAAAATCAATCATCGTTTTAATTTTATGGTTTTTTAATGTGTCAATTAAAGAGATGAATTCTTCCTCAGACCCAAAATGAGGGTCGAATCCTGTATAAGATGTCACAAGCGATCCATCATATTTTTCCGTAGGGAATACAGAACCTAATGAAACGATCGTAAAGCCCATTTTGGTGATTGTATTAAGTTGTTGAGTGATTCCGACAAAATCTCCACCAGTAAATTGAGTCGGGTCTAGTGAATTAGCATTGATATCATTTTTACTTGTTCCGTTGAAGTAACGGTCAACTAATAAATCATATATACTCTCATCTGCTATTGTTTTTGTTTCTGCCGCGCTCGCTATCGGTGTCATAGTTAATGAGGCTGAAAGAACAGTAGCTGCTATGGTAGTAATCCATTTCATAAATTTCAAAAATATACATCTCCTATCAAATTACTGCTCTGCACTTTGCTTGATTTTTATATTCTTATCTATTTATCTTTATCATTCGCCGTGCATTTTAACTATGTTTAGCAAGGAAATTGAACAATTATGTATGAACCATCATTTTTCATCTGTCCACTTAAACAATGTTAAATCCATCGTAATTTTACCAAAGAAAATAGAATACGCGCTATTATTTCACAATAAAATGAGAAATTGCAAAAGCAATTGCGACAAATCCGTGACAAAATGGGTTTCATGTTCTATCGAG
>DATMFE010000450.1:0-6196 GCA_035556295.1 Ureibacillus sp. | reverse complement strand
AACTGATTTCAGTTAGTGATGGAGTGATAAATAAATGCCTACCATATATGACGTAGCAAAATTATCGGGGTTATCAAAAACAACCGTTTCCCGTGTTATAAACAATCATTCATATGTTTCAGAAGAGAAAAAAAATCTGGTACTAAAAGCAATGGAAGAGCTTAACTACACCCCAAACCCTTCAGCAAGAAAATTAAGAGGACAGGTAACGACTACAATTGGTGTCATTGTACCAAGAATCGTAAATCCATTTTTTTCTTATTTAGTCGATTCAATTGAACAAGTTGCTTATAAAAACGGCTATCATGTATTAATTTTTCAAAGTAATGAAGATAAAGAGAAAGAATTGGCCTTTTTAAATTTACTAAAAACAAAGCAGGTTGACGGAATTATTATGACCTCTATTGAAAATGACTGGAGTATTATAGAATCGTTTACTGAATACGGTCCTATTTTGTTATGCAATGAATATGTAAACAACGCAAGTGTTCCAATTGTTCGATTAGATCAATATAAGGGTGCATATATAGGCGTAAAGCATTTACTTGAAAAAGGCCACCGGAAAATCGGATACTGTACAGGTGGATTGTTTGCTGAGGAAGGTAAGGACAAGGACCGTAATCAAGGGTATCAAAAAGCACTTCAAGAGGCAGGGATCGAGCCAGATCCAAAGTGGATTTTTGTTAATCAACACAGCATTGAAGATGGAAAACAAGTAGTTAAAAAAATTCTGTCAATGGAGGATCGCCCTACGGCTATATTTACAGGAAGTGATGAAATTGCCGGGGGAATGATGATTGAAGCCAAAGAGTGTGGTCTAAAAATACCTAATGATTTGGCGATTATTGGCTTCGATGATCAACCTCTTGCACAAATGTTAGATCCGAAGTTAACAACTATACGACAACCTATTGATCAGATGGGGATCAAAGCAATGGAAACTCTTATTGATATGTTGAATGATTCTGAAGTAAAGGTGGAAACGTTTGAACTCCCAATCGAGCTGGTTGTTCGAAGCTCAACGTAATAGGAAATCGCAAATGAAGGTGAGAGCGGAAGTTATTCGTTCTCACCTTTTTTGAAAAATTTTCAGAAAAGTTATTGAAACCGTTCCCATGATGTAATACAATGAATTCATCTTAAAGGATAAAGGTTAGATAAGATTTTTAAGAGTATATTTTTTTAATTTTATATGGTATCGATACCATATAAAACGAAAAATAAGTACATAATTTTAATATAAATATACAGGAGCTGATAAGAAATGGTTCAACTAAATGAAAGAAAGAATGAAAAAAGCGCTACAATAACGAAGGGACAGTGGTGGAAAGAAGCAGTTGTATATCAAATTTATCCGAAAAGTTTTTATGATTCGAATGGTGACGGAATTGGTGACTTAAAAGGAGTTATTCAAAAATTAGATTACTTAAAAGAGTTAGGTATCGACGTTATTTGGCTAAGTCCAGTTTATCAATCACCAATGGATGATAACGGATATGACATCTCTGATTATCAAGCCATTGCAGAGGAATTTGGCTCTATGGAAGATATGGATCTACTAATCCATGAAGCTAAAAAAAGAGAGATAAAGATTATTATGGACTTAGTCGTTAACCATACTTCGGATGAGCATGAATGGTTCCTAGAATCAAAAAGTGATGTAAATCATCCTAAAAGAGATTGGTATATTTGGAGAAATGGAAAAAAAGAAGGGACTCCTCCTAACAATTGGAAATCTATTTTTGGCGGTTCGTGCTGGGAGTATGATGAGCAAACTGGACAGTATTATCTTCATGCATTTTCTAAAAAACAGCCTGATCTTAATTGGGAAAACCGTGATCTCCGAAATGCCATTTATAAAATGGTCACATGGTGGTTAGATAAAGGAATTAGCGGCTTTAGAGTAGACGCCATTACGTTTATAAAAAAACGACAGGACTTTGCTGATTCGCATGATGGAATGAATGTAATTGAAACCAATCAACAAGGCATCCATGAATTTTTAAGTGAACTAAGTAAAGAAGCTTTTACTTCACACGATATCTTAACGGTGGCAGAAGCACCTGGGGTATCACACAAAGAACTGCCTATTTATGCAGGAGAAGACGGACATTTTAGTATGCTTTTCGAGTTCGAACATGTCGATCTAGATGTAGGAAAAGAAGGAAAATGGTATGAACCGTATAATTGGAATCTACTTGATTTCAAAAAAGCCATTTCTGATAGTCAAACGTTCTATAACAACACAGGGTGGGGAGCGCTTTATTTAGAAAACCATGATCAGCCTCGTTCGTTAAACAAATTTATTAAACCAGAAGATATAGGACCTATTTCAGCTAAAATGTTAGCTACCGTCTATTTTTTATTAAAAGGGACGCCATTTATCTATCAAGGGCAAGAAATTGGAATGACAAATGTAGAGTATCCATCAATCGAGCATTACAATGACTTAGCTTCAATTGATCAATATCACTCTGCGCTAAAAGAAGGATTTTCAAAAGAGGAAGCATTAGCAGCGATTTGGAGACGCAGTCGTGATAATTCTCGAACACCTATGCACTGGAATCATTCTGAATATGCAGGGTTTAGCCAAGGCACACCCTGGCTAGAGATAAATCCTAACTACTCTTCTATTAACGTCGAGAATGCTTTAAAGGATCGTAATTCTTTATTTTATTTCTATAAAAAGTTAATTAGTTTAAGAAAAAGCAGTCCATATTCAGATGTTATTGCTTTTGGTAAATACGAAGACATGTTTAAAGATAGCCTGCAAATCATGGCCTACACGAGAGAGTTTAACGATAAAAAAATAGCGGTGATTGCTAACTTTGATAATAAAGAGTTAACTCTAAACTTAGATTTTAATATGAAAAAGGTTATTTTATCGAACTATGACCATTTAGAGCTGCAGCTAAATCAGATAAAATTCCGACCTTATGAGTCCATTGTTTGTGAAATCGATTCATCATTTTAATCTCTTTTTATCACAATTAACTCATTTACGTGTAGAAAGGCAGGAGGGTATTTTTTGAAAACATTAAGAAATCAACATCAAGAAAAAATCTCAAAGGCAATGAAATCTGTGTTAAACGAGCAAGAGTCTGTTGATCAGAATCATTGGCGACTGCAATACCATGTATCTACACCAGCGTACTGGATGAATGACCCAAACGGATTCAGCTTTTACAAAGGAGAGTATCATTTGTTTTATCAACATCATCCTTACTCTCCCAAGTGGGGGCCAATGTATTGGGGTCATATAAAAAGTAAAGATCTTACTTACTGGGAACACCTTCCTATCGCTCTTGCTCCAAGTGAAGAATACGATCAAGATGGATGTTTTTCAGGAAGTGCAGTTGAAAAAGACGGAAAGCTTTATGCAATGTACACAGGGAATGCGTGGACAGGAGATAACTATGATACGGACTTAAGACAGGTTCAATGTCTTGCTGTAAGCGAAGACGGCGTTCATTTTAATAAAGTGCCTCAAAACCCAGTGATTAATTCAGTGCCTGAAGGGGATATTCATCCTCATCATTTTAGAGACCCAAAAGTATGGAAGAAGGACGACTATTATTATTGCGTTCTTGGATCACGTACAAAGGATCATGAGGGCCAAGTTCTTTTGTATCGTTCAAGAGATCTGATGAAGTGGGAGTTTATAAATGTGATGGCAAAAAGCCAAGGGAATCTTGGTTTTATGTGGGAGTGTCCGGATCTTTTTAGTCTCGAAGGACAAGACGTGCTTCTTATGTCACCTCAAGGGGTAAAACCAGAAGGGAATCTCTATCATAACTTACATCAAGCTGGATATGTAAAAGGGAAATTAGACTATAAAACAGGGTTGCTTCAACATGAAGACTTTCAGCTTTTGGACTACGGGTTTGATTTTTATGCTCCTCAAACAACAGAAGATGAACATGGCAGACGCATTATGATAGCGTGGATGGCTATGTGGGAAAGCAGCATGCCTGAACAAAAACATAATTGGGCGGGAGCAATGACTATTCCGCGGGAGCTTTCTACTAACCAAGGGAATATAATTAGTAAACCAATACAGGAGCTTAAACAGCTTCGTCAACATCACGTACAGTATGAAAATATTACAGTTAACGGAGAACAAGAACTTGCAGGTATTTCAGGTGATTGTTACGAACTTGAAGTGAAATTTAATGCAAAAGCTGCTTCACAGTTCGGAATAAAATTGAGAACAGATCCTGACACTCAACAAGAAACTCTTTTAACTTATGATAGGCTGGAAAGCTTGTTTATTTTTAATCGTGATAAATCAGGTGAAGGGGATGGGGGAATCAGAAAAGCACCTGTTGGATTAAATAATAATCACTTACATCTTCATCTGTTTGTTGATAAATCGTCCATTGAAGTTTTTATTAATGAAGGTGAGAAAGTGATGACGAGCAGAATCTATCCTGGAGACAATGCAACAGGGATTTGTTTCTTTGCAGATCAAGAAATTGAATTGATTACCTTAAATAAATGGAACTTAAGCAAGGGCGTTTTCCCACTGATTTTTAAAGGCTAATAGGAATTGGATAAAGATAGTAGACAAGCAACGTACAAGAGAGAAATTACAACAACCTATTCAATTAGATTAACTTGAAGAACAGATCCTCTTAAGGGAATCTGTTCTTTTTATATACATTAGTTACAGCAGCTCTCGCATCGAAATAGAGTAGACTCAAAAAGTACCTCGGTTAATCGAGGTACTTTTATAGGTTCTTGTACAAAGAGTACGTGATTAAAACTGCTTAAAGTGTTTTTTAATCGCGCATTGCGCCTGCTTCTCGAGAAGTCATTGCACCTTGTCCTTCATGTACGTCTTTTTGAATTTCTTGTTTTACTTTTTGTGCATTTGTTGCAGAAGCTGCTGGTTTTTCAATAAAACCCATATTTTCTTTAGCTGGTTGATTTTGCTGCATATAATCTCTCCTTCTTTTTTTATTCGTACAAAAAGGAAGAATGGGGATCCATTCTTCCTTCAGCCATCAATTATAAAGTTGTCTTAGAAGCGTCCGCCGCCAAGTTGTTGCTCAGCTAATTGCACAAGACGTTTTGTGATTTCGCCGCCTACTGATCCGTTTGCACGTGCAGTTGTATCAGCACCAAGGTTTACACCAAATTCGCTAGCGATTTCGTATTTCATTTGATCGATTGCTTGTTCAGCACCGTATACTAATAATTCGTTGTTGTTGCTGCTTTGGTTGTTTGCCATGTTGTGTCACCTCCTTGTTTTTCTTAAGCTTCCTATTGTGGAAGAAATGTACTCGTGGTAAATGATGGATGTGTATTTTCTGATCAGGAAGACATACTAGTTTTTAGAAACAATCGACACCGTAAAAAGTGGGATTAGATGTTTCATTTCCTTGTGACTAAAAACTAAACGCTTGCCATGTGTAGGAGAGAGAATGACAACTCGTTTGTCATTCTTTTTTCATGTTCATACCAGTTGAATGACAAAAGACTAACTCTTTAAAGAGTTAGCCTTTGGCTTAATAAAAATGATTGCTTTTTATAGCTATTTTAAGAACTATGTTTAGTTATTCTATCCATTGCTTCTTGAACTGCATGTACAACAAAAGGATCTTTTTCCTTCAAATCATTCACGCTGATTTCACCTGATTGTAAACCTCTACAAATTTCATGGATATCTTCTTCAATTGTAATCGGTAGCTTATTTTCTGTAAGCATGTTACTTAATTCATTTGCTAACATTTTTTGTTGATCCATGAGATGCCCTCCTCATCATGTAAAAGTATAAAGTGATCAAACTTATTTATTTTCTCTTTCTTCCTGCTGATTCTGTACTTTTTCAATTCCAGTGTTTGATTCAAATCCGACTCGATAAGTGCTGGATTTTTGTTGCTTTACTGACTCTGGCATTCGATACTGCTTTAAATCATCCTGAAACTGTCTTGTGCTTGGATTTCCTTCCACTTATATTCCTCCTCAGTAAATTAAATTTTGACGTTTTAGTTTCCCCATTTCATAAAACAATTAAGCATGTTGTGCATGTCTCTTAGCAACAAGTATCTATTTAATTCTCGGGAAATAAAAATATAACTTAACCTTCCACTTATTTTATCTTCAAATTTTCAAACAATAGGGCTAGGAGGTGTTTTTATGCCAAAGAAAGACTTTAAAGGCGTTGATAATTCAGGAATTGCAGAAAGAGTTG
>DATMFE010000449.1:0-3513 GCA_035556295.1 Ureibacillus sp. | reverse complement strand
ACAACCGGCGGGGTATCCGTTGGGGACTATGATTATTTGCCGGCTATTTATGAAAAGCTTGGTGCGAATGTGCTGTTTAACAAAATTGCGATGCGACCCGGAAGCGTCACAACAGTCGCAGAACGAAACGGGCAGCTGCTGTTTGGATTATCGGGAAATCCTTCTGCTTGTTACGTCGGGTTTGAACTGTTTGTTCGTCCAATTGTTCGCAGCTTTTTACATTCACCGGTGCCTCATTTACATAAAACAAAAGCGGTGTTAAACGGCCGCTTCAAAGAACCTAATGCATTTACGCGAATGGTGCGAGGAGAAATTTCAGATGAAGGTGGAAAGCTTGTCGTGACGCCTGTTGGCATGGACAAGTCAGGCGCTATTTCGTCATTAGCTGCAGCAAACGCGCTGATTGTTCTTCCAGGTGGAGAGCATGGGTATGATAAAGGAACAGAAGTGAACGTGCTGCATCTTGAAAAAGAAGGCACGAGTTCGCTTTGGGTATAAAAAGACTATTTTTATGTAAGAGTTCTAGTCTGAATAGTGATCAAATTGCTAGTAAATAAACAACAATGTATAAGTTGTGTATAAATAAGAAAATGAGTAGGTAAACGAGTCCTTGTGTATTAAGGGCTCGTTTTTATGATGTATTCCGCAAAGAGTGATTATGTTAACTATAATTATATATCACATACAGACTAAAAATAGAAAAAACTACCTTAGAGTTAGGGAGAAGGTAGTTTTTTCTATGACGTAATTAGGTTTCATGAGTGATGATTCATTGCATCTTGAGTAGTTTGCTTAATAGATAAGAAATATATTCATACTAATTTAAAACTTCTTTATTTTGGGTATTAGTGAGTGGTTTCAAATGATATATCTACTTAACGAATAGTAACTAATAACCTTGGGAACTTTATCTATTAACAAAAGGAAAGGAGGAGAAATTATGCGAAAAAAATGGTCTGTTTTATTATGTACGCTAGCTTTAGCTATGATGACTTTCATCTTGCCGGTTAATGCTGAAAACAATAACGTAGATAGAGCAAATTATAATGATGACGTAAATACTTATAACGATGACGTAAATACTCGAAATGTCACTACAGCAACTGATGTGGATGATGATAATGATTCACCTTGGGAATTGCTTGGATTATTAGGACTAGTTGGTCTTTTTGGTCTTAAAAGAAGAGATGACCGTGAAGAAAAAGTTCGTTAGTATCTATCTTGCATGAGTAGAGATAAATACTGGTTGTCAAAGATTAGCTTTCTAAAGAGTCCATAAAGGTGTCTTCTAGCAATTAGGGACACCTTTATTATTTTCTATAAAGCACATTACGTTGACTGAATTTGTGTAGGCTTTACATAAAAAGTAGAAAAAGCTCCCTATTTCCGTAGGGAGCTTTTCTGCTGCAAGAATCGTTTCTCCCATAGATCGATGCGTGGCGGCATCTTCAAGAGGTTAAGTAAATAGTGGAATATTATTGGTATTTTTACATTGAGTCAATGCGGAACGTTAATAAGCGGGATTACGATTTTAATTGTAGCCTTTACTCAAATATTTTAAAAGAAAAGACGCCACTTATTAAAGAAAGTGGCGTTTTTTCTTTGTGTTTTATAGTGACTAGTCTTCTATACAAAATAAAGAAATGCTGCATAAGAATTTATTTAATGAAGAGGTAAGAAAACTTACTTCTGCAATTATTTCTTGTTAAGTTTTAATCGTATCTTAAAAGGGTACAGTATCCTTTAGCAAAGACGCCAGAATAACTGGCACAACTGTTATCTCGTTTGCAATCAATATAGATACACTATTCTAAAAACCAGCTGTACACCCCAAAACAAAGTGGGGAACATCTAGTTTTGACAGACAAGAACGCAAAGCGTAGAATTGTTCTAATGAATAGACAATTTACTATTTTAAGAGTTTAATATTTAGGTTGATTTTATATAAGGGAGCGTACACACTTGAAAAATCAGTTTGCTCAATTAATACAGAATAATGAAAGCGTTCATATTTACTACAATATTGACGATATGAGAAGTTACTTAGATAATCTTGTGTCTTATATTGTTTCGGGGATTGAACAAGAGAGACATACGTTAGTTATCGAAAGTGAAAGACTGATTCCGCTGATTTTTAAAAAATTAGAGGGGATTCTGACTAAAGATCAGCTAGCATATATACATACCATTAATAATTTTGATTATTACTGTTCAAGTGGAAGCTTTCAGCCTGCCATCATTTTTGAACACCTTTCCAAACACTTAGATCCTTTTTATAAAAACAATACGGCTTTTCAAATATGGGCTCATGTAGAATGGGGACAGCAAGAAGGAATCGTACCTATTTTAGAAGAGTTTGAAAATGAAGCCGATAAATTAGTAAATAAAGGTGGATTACATTTAGTATGCGCGTATGATGAAGAGAGAGTACCAGAAGTTCTTAAACTGGCTTTAATGAAATGCCATCCATACTTAATTTTAGAAAATAAAATTATCCCATCTAATTTATATGTAATGACGGATGCAGTGTAAGTAATAGTGTGATTGGGCGTTACTTTTAAAAAGCAAAAGGTAAATAGAGAACAAATGAGGAGCCTTATTTAAGGCTCTTTATTTATTGTTTCTAGAGAGGATGTATACCTTTTATCTTTATATCTAGTGTGAATCTTCAATTAAAATCTCTATTCCTTATCGTCTTTCTTACTTATATACCTAAGTTTGTATGTCGTGTTCATCCACTAACCTATAATAAAATGGAAATATAATCAAGGTATTTCTATATATTAGGGGGATGTAAAATGGAATATATTGATCAAATAACAAATGCTGCAGTGAATGGAGAGAGTGAAGAGATAAGAGATTTATTAAATAAAGAGCCATCTTTACTTAACGCTTTTAATTCAGATGGATGGACGCCTTTACATTTAGCTTGTTATTTTGGGCAAGTGGATAGCGCCAAGTTATTGTTGTCATTGGGGGCGGATCTTCATGCTAAAGCTAAAAACCCGAATGAAAACATGCCTCTTCATGCAGCAGTAGCAAATAAGCAAATTCAAGCTGTAGACTTGTTGCTTACAAAAGGCGCAGATGTAAATGCAAAACAAAGCGGTGGATGGACTAGTCTTCATGAGGCCTCGCTGCTAGGAGATGAAAATATGATTAAACTTCTCATCGAAAAAGGTGCAGATATCGAAATGCAAAAAGATGATGGTAAAACGCCGTTAGAGGTTGCAATAGAGAAAAAACAAGACAGTGCAGTTCATTTACTTACTCAGTATTTAAATAATAAAGCTTAATATAGAGTAGGAGATTTTATGTTAAGAAAGAAGAGGTGAATATAGTTATGTTGACTGCAGTAGCTGTAACTGTTTCTATTTTAGCGTTAGCTTGGATTGCTGGGCAAAGAGAACAACGTCAGTAACTTTATATATTATTTGTATATAGAATTGAGATGATCATATAAATGAGCACTAGAAATGTTTTAGTCAAATTGATGTTCTTTTTAGGATCATT
>DATMFE010000448.1:0-3110 GCA_035556295.1 Ureibacillus sp. | reverse complement strand
TTAAAACAGCTTGTCAGCATAACGAGGATACAGTCATGCTCGGGTGGCTACCAATGTATCATGATATGGGGTTAATAGGTAACATTCTACAACCACTATACCTTGGGGCCAAATGTGTATTTATGTCGCCAATGGATTTTTTACAAAAGCCTTTTCGATGGCTAAGTGCTATCTCAAAGTACAAAGCAACTATTAGCGGTGGACCCAATTTTGCTTATGACTTATGCCTAAAAAAGATTACAGATGAACAAAAGAGGCAGCTTGATTTAAGTACGTGGGAAGTTGCTTTTAATGGGGCTGAACCCGTGCGTTATGAAACTATTCAAAAGTTCGCCCAGGCTTTTAAAGATTGTGGTTTTAAACTAAATCAATTTTTTCCGTGCTACGGTATGGCCGAAGCAACTTTATTTATAACAGGTAATGAAAAATTAACAAAGCTTGTCTCCAAAGGCTTTTGCAAGGAAAGTCTCCTAGAAAATAAAGCTATAGAGCGACCGTTAAATTCTGAAGATTCAGTTAAATTAGTTGGTTGCGGTATGACTTGGCTTGATCAGAAAGTAGAAATTGTTAATACTGATTTCTTAACCACATGTGCATCAAATGAAATAGGTGAAATTTGGATTAAAGGAAACAGTATAGCAAAAGGGTATTTTGGACGGGAACAAGAAACAAATTATGCGTTTAATAATACAGTGAAAGACACAAACGAAAATGGCTTTTTAAGAACTGGAGATTTAGGGTTCTTTCATGAAGGCCAGCTTTTTGTAACAGGTAGACTGAAGGATGTCATTGTAATGAGAGGGAAAAACCATTACCCGCAAGATATTGAATTAACTGTGGAAAAAGCAGATCAAGCTATTATTTCAGGAGCCAGCGCTGCCTTTTCTGTTGATATTAATGAGGAAGAGAAGTTGATTATAGTTGCTGAAATCGAACGTAAATATAGGCCTAGATCGCATAAGGAAAAAGAGTTGAAAGGTTATTTAGACAATGTTTTAAGAAACATCCGTCAGCAAGTAATGGAGGAACATGAAGTTCAGCCATATGCTATTTACCTTTTAAAGACTAGCAGTATACCAAAAACATCTAGTGGGAAAATCCAAAGACATGCTTGTAAAAAAGCGTATTTAAATAATAGCTTAGAGGTTTGGCATAATTAAATTCGTTCTTTTCCCTCTTTTCTTAATGAATTCATCCTATTAAGCATAATGTACTTACTATTGTTGAAGGAGGGATGTTAAATGGGAAATTCATATAACACAATTGTAATTGGCGCTGGACAAGCAGGACTAGCTATTGGCTATTATTTAAAACAAAAATCCCTTTCGTTTTTAATTATAGATTCTAATAGTAGAGTCGGGGACTCTTGGCGTCATCGTTACGATTCTTTAATCTTGTTTACACCTAGATCTCATAGTGCACTACCGGGTATGAATGTAGAAGGGTCGCCACATGGTTACCCTAACAAAGATGAGATTGCCGATTATTTAGAGAATTATAGCCGTCATTATAATCTTCCAGTTCAACTAAATACAGCCGTTATTAATTTATTTAAAGAGAATGAACAGTTCCACCTTGTTACTAATAAGGGTAATTACGTAGCGAAAAATATAGTAGTTGCGACTGGTCCCTTTCAAAAGCCCTTTGTACCAGATGTTGAGAAAGATGTCTTAAAAGACATTTTTCAAATTCATGCAGCTCATTATAAAAATCCGACTCAATTAAATGAAGGAACGACTTTAATAGTGGGTGCTGGTAATTCAGGGGTACAGATTGCAACGGAGTTAGCTGAAAGCAGAGAAGTTTATCTATCTGTAGGTAAACGGATGAAATTCCTACCCTATACATTACTGAATAGGAGTGTTTTTTGGTGGTTCCAAGTGCTTGGAGTATCAAAAGCAACTATCCATTCAAAATTGGGGCAGTTTATGAAAAAAAATGATCCAATTATAGGGAAAGAGTTAAAACCACTGCTAAGTAGAGGCGTTGTTAAAAAGGTTTCAAAAGTTTCAAAGGCAGATGGTAAGAGTTTAATTTGTCAAAATGGGGAGAAGGTCCAACCAGAGAATATCATCTGGGCCACTGGTTACCACAATGATTACGAATGGATTGAAATCCCTAACATAATTGATAAAAACAATAATGTAATTCATGATCGAGGCATAACAAAAGAAAAGGGTCTTTACTTTCTAGGGTTATCATGGCAATACCGACGAGGTTCCGCCTTATTATTAGGGGTTGGAGAAGACGCCAAGTTCTTAGCAAATCATATAACTTAATTCATATGAAAAGTTTTAGTGGGGGTCCTAATTATGGAAAACGATAAGATTTTTATGATGATAAGAGAGTCTATTTTAGTTTTTTCACCTTTAAAAGAAACGGATATTAAAATAGATAGCAATTTGTCCGGAGATTTATCACTGGATTCAACTGACCGTTTAGAACTTGTCTTAGATTTAGAGCAAAAGTTAGATATTAGCATTCCAACTGAGGACTATGGCTGGTGTAAAACTATTGAGGACGTTGTGTTGTTAGTAAAAAAAATACAAGCTCAGAACACTAAGGAGGCTGTTAAATGAACTTATCTACTCAGTTAAAAGAACTAGGATTATCCCCATTAAATACATTAGTCGGCAGTGCCCATAACCTTTATAAAATGCCTTTTGATACAGTAAATGAATATAAAGGCAGCGTTATTGCAGATAACTTTAACTATCATTATGAAAATAACGAATTTTATCGTGATTTATGTAAAAAGAAAAACATTAGCCCTCAGGATATAAAGAGTTTTAATGATTTAGCAAAAATCCCTTTAATTCCAGTTCAAACATTTAAACAATGCGATTCTCATCTTCTTATGACATCGAAATTAAATGAAGTGGAATTCGAAATGAGAAGTACAGGAACAAGTGGTATTCCTAGTGTATCTCGTCGTGATCGATTAACGATGGATAGTGCATTTGATAGTGTTGTAACCACCTATAGGGAGTTCTTTAAGTTCTCCAGAGGGATGGGATTATTTCTTTTCCCACCAACTGAAGAAATGCCTGAAATGGGAATGGTAAAAGCACTGAACGTTTTTGCTGGTTTATTAGATGGTAGCGTTAATT
>DATMFE010000447.1:0-1570 GCA_035556295.1 Ureibacillus sp. | reverse complement strand
AATATGTCGGAACAGCTAAAATCATCCCTAAAACACCAGCCAGATTGCCAGCAACAAGTAAAAGAATAATGATTGTTAATGGATGTGTGTTCAGCTTCTTCCCAATCACAAGTGGTGAAATTAAATTCCCATCAAGCTGCTGTACAATTGTAATGACGACAATCACCAAGACCGCCTGCGTTGGAGAATGAATTAACGCGATAACAAAAGCTGGTGCTCCGCCTAAGAACGGGCCAACATACGGAATAATATTTGTAATCGCACATATTAAAGCAAACAAAATCGCATATGGTAAATCAATAATTAAATACCCAATAAACGTTCCAACACCAACAAAGAAACAGACTAGCAGTTGACCTTGTATGTACGTTGCCAATGTTTCCATTGTCTCTCTTAAGATGACTAATCCAGACTTTCGATATCCTTTCGGTACAAAGCGTAATAAAGCACGCGAAAATTTATGCCCATCCTTTAACATATAAAATAAAATAAACGGAACTGTCACAATGACTAATGTAATGTTCGTCGCTACGCTAAAAATGGATGAAAGACTATTCGTTATATTACTGGGCAGTGTCGTTACATAGTTTTGAAGTGTATTCCCAATCTCCTCTAATGAAACATAATCCTGCTCCATCGTCCACTTAAACCACATTGTTTCGGACATATCCTCAATGAATTTCCTAGCCTCATTGAAATATCCTGGAATATCATTGATTAATTCTGTAACCTGTTTCGATAAAGATGGACCCAATAAACCAATTAACAAACCAATTAAACTAAGGGAGACAACATAAATGAGGAGAATCGCTAATCCTTTCGGTACTTTCCCTTTCGTTAAAAATGTCACAATCGGATTAAAGAGAAAAAATAGAAACCCTGCAATCAGAATAGGAAAAAACAAAGTTGTGATGAAAATACCAATTGGTTCGAATAGAAATGAAATTTTTGTACTTACAAAAATAAGCACAGCAATCATCAACAGCTCAAAGGTCCAAAAATGCAGTTTTGATTTAAACACCAGTTCCCCTCCTCCACATTTTTTCTCAATTCAATAAAATGGAGAAACATATAATTTCTTTTTTCTATTACTTTGCAGTGTAACACACTTTCCCAACGGACAACATTTTTTATTATTATTTTTCCATATTAGCCTTACCGAATCACCGTATGACGTGTTAACGAATTCTCATTCTTTGTATAAATCTACATAATCTGTTTATACTATCTAGTAATCCAGAATATATAACGTGCTTGTCCAAAAAAAATTCGCTACAGCAAATGCCATAGCGAATTGTTTATCTATTATTTTTGCTCTTGAAGAGAAGCTTCTTTCATTGTACCGTTCTTAGCAAGGTTAACGTGCCAAGATAATGCTTTTTCAAGAACGTGTGGAGTCTGATGACCACCAGTTTTCTCAACAGCTTCGTTGAAGTAAGCCCAAAGCTGTTCACGATAATCTGGGTGTGCACAGTTGTTAATGATTAATTCAACGCGTTCTTTTGGAGCTAGTCCACGTAAGTCAGCGATACCTTGTTCAGTTACGATTACATCCACATCATGCTCAGTA
>DATMFE010000446.1:0-5340 GCA_035556295.1 Ureibacillus sp. | reverse complement strand
GTCATTTTATTGTCATTGTTAACTTCCGGCATAAAATTTCCTCCTTTTAAATATCACGAGATCGAAAGTTCATTCCGAACATTTATTCTATGCGTCTTTGGGTATTTTTACTTTATCCATTTTGCTCTCTAAAAATGTATATAAAAACTGAATGTTTAACAGGCTATGACAGAGACATTAATTTATAGGGATTTTTGTCGAGGGAATGCCCATTTTTAGTCAATAATTAGGATTGTAATTACAGTCTTTTCAAATTTTCATTTAATAACTGTTCTTTTAAGAATTTTATTGAGGTGAGATGTTCGTGCGTGATGACCATAGAGATTATATAACCGTTGAGGATGAGAAAGGTAACCGTAAAGATTATGCGATTGAGGCATTATTTGATATGAAGGAAGAATCTTATGCTCTCCTAAAGGGAGAAGAAGAGACGATTGTCATGAAAGTCGAGGGAGAAGAGGGGAACCAATACTTATTAGGTATATCGGATCCTTTAGAAAGTGAAGCGATTTTGGATGCATACGAGATTGCGGTCGAAAATGCACAGGACAGATAAAGGAGATTTGATTTAGGATACTTGTAAAAGGTATAGCCATAATCGAAAAAATGAAGAGGAGGATGATTATTTTATGAAAAGTCAGCGAATCCCGGAACATAAACTAAATGTTACAAACACAGTGGGCCAGGCCCTTGAAAATATGGTGAACAATACATCATCTAATACAATTGATAAGGAAAAAACACAATCTACAACATCACAGGTTCATTCAAACGAAGTGAAGTAAATGAAGAATCACCGCTAATAAGTAATTATTTGCAGACAACACCTTCCGAACTTGCAACGGAAGGTGTTTAATGTTTATAGAATAAGACGTGAAAAATTAATTTTGTATCGTCTTTACCTCCGAAAAAGTTTAATTGAAAAAATAGAAATAGAGAGTAGGAGTTGTCTAGCTTTCCTATTTTCCTGTCTGAACAGTATAATCAGGAATAGAAGGAACAAAACAGCATACAAAAATATGATCAATTATAATCAAATGTAGTATAATGTAATTATGGAAAAAATATACAAACCAAAAGAATTTGCTTCTATGTTGGGGATTTCTGTTATTACTCTCCAACGATGGGATAAGGAAGGTAAATTCATCGCTTATCGAAACCCTAAAGGAAGAAGGTATTATACGGAAACACAATATCGAGAATATATGGGGATTTCAAAGGAAAATCAAGTAGGTAAGACGGTGATTTATGGTAGGGTATCTAATAAGGGACAAAAAGATGATTTAGTCAATCAAATTGAGTTTTTAAAAGAATTTGCGAATGCAAAAGGCATGATTGTAGATGAAGTATTCACGGACATTGGAAGTGGGCTTAACTACAAACGAAAAAAGTGGAATACACTCATTGATTTAGCACAAAAAAGAGAGGTTAAGACAATTATCGTTGCACATAAAGATCGGTTTGTTCGATTTGGCTATGAGTGGTTCGAGGATTTTTTACGAAAATGTGGAGTAGACATCATCATTGTTAATAATGAATCTTTATCTCCACAAGAAGAACTGATTCAGGACTTAATTTCCATCATTCATGTATTCTCCTGCCGGATTTATGGATTGAGAAAATATAAGAAAAAATTGAAAGATGATGATGAGTTATGAAAAGGGCCTATAAAACCGAAATTCTGTTGAGCGAAAAACAGCGGGATAAGGTTCATCGAACGATTGGTGTTTGTCGGTATGTCTATAATTTATATCTTTCGACAGCTCAACAGCATTACAAGGAAACCAATCAGCATCTATCCGGCTATGATTTTTCTAAATGGCTCAATAACATCCATACAAAAGAACACGACACATGGATTAAAGAGGTATCCAGTAAAGCCGTTAAGCAAGCCATTATGAACGGGGATAAAGCATTCAAAAACTTTTTTAAAGGATTAGCAAGGTTCCCAACATTTAAGAGGAAGAAAAAACAAGATGTGAAAGCCTATTTTCCAAAAAATAATCCAACAGACTTATTGGTGGAGCGTCATCGAATCAAGATTCCTACTCTTGGATGGGTGTGCTTAAAAGAATATGGTTATATTCCGTCTGACGTAAAGGTGACGAGCTGTACGGTTTCACAAAAAGCAGATCGTTATTACATATCTGTTTTATGTGAAGCGAAAACAAAAGAAATGAATCAAATAAATCATCATGATGGTATAGGAATTGATCTAGGCATTAAAGTTTTTGGTACTTGTAGTCATCATCAAACCTTTAAAAATATTAATCAAACACAAAAAGTCAAGAAACTTGAAAAACGGTTGAAAAGGCAACAGAGAAAGGTAAGTAGAAGTTACGAACAAAACAAACATAGAAAGAGAGGTGAGTTCTGCGCTAAAAACAGGCAGAAACAACTTGTGAAAGTTCAAAAACTGCACGCTAGACTAGCTAATATTCGCAAAGAATACGTTCGATTTGCGGTAAATCAGTTGGTGAAAACCAAACCAACATATATCACAATCGAGGATTTAAACGTAAAAGGAATGATGAAAAATCGGCATTTATCGCAAGCAGTTTCCAAACAGGGTTTTTATCTGTTCAGAGAATGGCTTTTTGCGAAATGTAAACAACATGGAATCGAACTTCGTATCGTGGACAGATTCTATCCTTCTTCTAAACTTTGTTCTGGTTGTGGAACAAAGAAGGTGAAGCAGAGTTTATCCGAACGAATCTTCCACTGTGATGTTTGCGGGACGGAATTAGACCGAGATTTCAACGCCAGTTTAAATCTGAAATATGCGACAGAATACACCGTCTTAACTTAACTAAACGTGTGTATATGTAGGGTGGGCTACATCCGAATTTACGCCTGTAGAGAACCAAACAAATGATTGTAGCGAGTATGTGGCGAAGTCGGGTTCGATGAAGCAGGAAATGGTCTAGCATAGTTAAATGATGATATTTGACTATGTTTTTAGTAGCAGTTGAGGTATATGAATAAAAAAGACATTGCTAATATTCGAAAGCAATTTAAAGTAGATAACGACCATCTTATGAACATTCGTGAAATCTTTAATGTGTATGTTAGGAAAGAATCAGGTGAGGTTTATCATCATATCAGTCAACCATTTCAAATGTTAGAACAAGAAGCACAAGAATTATTTTTGGCAAACTTTAAAAAAGTTTTAACAGGTCATCTTGATGCCAAACTGTTTGAGCTGAAATTTCAACGAGATGTGGAAGGCAGCACACAAACCATTCTCTTCGAAGGATTACAGGCAGAAACAACAGAAGATTGGAAAGAGAACATGCTGCAAATTGTCGGGAAAATGTTTGCTAATGTTACTTATGAATTTGATACGGTCGTGACGTTTATTCGAGGGGAATATCGAAAGCCGACTCGGAAACGGGATTTGGAATCTGGAGAAGGCGGGGATGATGCAGTCTATTCCAACGAGTTTATCCTTTGCAGTCTCAATAAAACCGATCAGCCGAAAAAAACCTTGGTGTTTGATTATATAGAGAGAGAATTCAAATCCAATAATCTATTTGATCCAATTGTTAATTTAGAATCTCCATTATCAGGCTTTCTGTTTCCTGCTTTTAATGACAATGCTGCAGATGTAAATCATATTCTATATTGTGCAGGGAAAGTGAATCAACCAGATGAACGATTTATTGCAGAGATTCTCAATTGTGAAGACATTATTACTGCCGCTGAAGATAAGGACGGATTTGAACAAGTCTTAAAAAATGTGATCGGAGACGAAGTGGATTCCAGAGTCATTTCCAATGTATATGAGGAAATCGATAAGATGGTACAGGAGAATAAAGAAAATGAAGAAAGTGAACCTCCTACATTGGATTATCGGGACATTGAACGCATTTTAGAGGTGAGCGGGGTCGAAAATGTGGACACCGCAAAAGTGGAACATGCCTTCAAAGCAGTCGTAGATGACGAAAAACACGAATTCAAGGCAAGCAGTTTACTTCCTAAATTGATTAAAATCAATACGAAGGTGGCAGATGTATCCGTAAGCCCGAAAGACCTAAAAAATATAAAATATATTATGTATCAAGGAAAACGGTGCCTATTGGTGGAAATCGATGAAGATGTAATTGTCGAAGGATTTCGACTGGAATCGGAGACGCTTTAATAGGTTTCGCGGACAAGTTCTTTGATTCATTACACGATATAGTAATGAATGTTAGTTGGTTCTCTATAAATGGTAGGGGCCAACTTTTTTTGTTTTAGGGTTCGGTGATTTCATTAAACGTTTACTAAAGATAGGATGAAAATCTTTTGAATGTTTCCTTCGTTGCATGACATCGGCCTCTTTGGTACACTATGCAGAAGTGCTTTTTACACTGATTGTTAGGATGTATACACAAATCATATAGTAAAGTTCTTGTAAGCAGTGAGGTGCCCCCCGAATGAAACCTGGAAATGGGGGAGCGAGGAAACTTTGAAAACATATTACATACACCGTGCACTAATAACTTAACAGTTTGATATGGTTTCTCATGCAGCAGGAGTTGTGTGGGAGATAAAATAAGGAGGAAGCAATGAACAATTATAAAATGACCATTCAATATGATGGCGGGCGCTATAAAGGATGGCAACGTCTTGGTAATAGTGACAATACCATTCAAGGAAAAATAGAAAATGTGTTAACCGAACTAGTAGGGGAAAATGTTGAAATCATTGGGTGCAGTAGAACCGATGCCGGTGTACATGCTCTTGCTCAAATAGCTAATTTTAAGACGGATAAAAATTTGACTGAATCGGAAGTCATGAATTATTTAAATAGATATTTACCGCAGGATATCAGTGTTGTGGAGGTTACGCTCGTTCCTGAACGTTTTCATGCCCGTTATAATGCTAAAGATAAAACGTATTTGTATAAGATTTGGAACGAACACTACACCCATCCTTTCATGCGAAAGTACAGTATGCATGTGGAGCAGGAGCTGGATATCGCAAGAATGAGAAGAGCTTGTCAATATTTTATAGGTAAGCATGACTTTACTGCTTTTTCAAATGCAAAGTCTAAGAAAAAATCGATGGTGCGTGAAATATATTCTATTAATATAGAAGAAACTGATGGCTTCATCCAAATTAGAGTGCGGGGAGATGGGTTTCTTTATAATATGGTTAGAAAGATTGTCGGAACGCTAATAGAAGTTGGCTTAGGTGAAATAGATGCTGAAAACATCCCGAGCATTTTAGATTCAAAAGAAAGAATCCAAACGGGCCGTATGGCAGATGCAGCCGGGTTGTACTTGGAAAAGATTGATTTTTAAACTAAATATGATGCACCGTCTATGCCCATCCGTGAATGGATTAATGTTCTTC
>DATMFE010000445.1:0-2212 GCA_035556295.1 Ureibacillus sp. | reverse complement strand
TAATTTATCATGTGGAGTATTGGGGAGAAAAAGGTGCTTCTGATGGAATGATCACCGATGCAAAGGGAACTGTTTATGCTGGAGATTACGAAAACAACAGTATTCGTAAGATATTTCCAAATGGCATAATGGAAACTATCGCACATGATCCGAGAATTTTGTGGCCGGATACTTTTTCAATCGGTCCGGATCAATATTTGTATGTCATTGTGAACCAATTACATCGACAGCCTAGATTTCATTATGGAAAAGACTTACGAGAGAAACCTTATAGTTTACTTCGTATCAAAATTGATGAATTTCCTGCTCCAACCTTTTCATCATAAAAATAGTCAATTAATTGTTTTCATTATATAGTGTAAAACAAACACGAGTAAGCAAGAAGTATTAGCTTTATTTACTTCTGCCAAATAACATCAAAATGGTTTAATAGAAACAGTTTATTTGGTTAGTGTTAAACTGTTTAATGAATTTTTTTACAATATTGGTAAATTCAATGCAGTATTAATATTATTTAAATCCAAACGGATCTGTTCGTTTGGATCTCAAGCATGGTAATCCTTATAAGCTTATTTAATAACATGAATACTGCATACATATCTAGTTAACATAACACCTCTTTAGTTAATGAAGTTGTTCGACTGAAGAATGTAGAAGAAGAATGCAAAATCCTTAAAGAGAAATTCTTTATGAACCAATTTACTAAAGTAGAACAAGAAGTCTTTGCTTTTGCTATTGATGGTTATTCTATTTCAAAAATACAAAGCCTTTTTCATACAGAAGAAAGCACCATTAAAAATCAAAGAAAAAGTATCTTAAAGAAATTGAATACTGAATCGATGACAGACGCTGTTTAGCAATTTCAAAATCTACATCAAGAACCTTCACAGAAGATAATACGCATTTCATAATCATATAAATGCCTTTAAGGCTAGAAAAAGCAGGCTTAATGCTGCTTTTTTTTAGTCTACTAATCCCTTTTCCTTAAACACTTTTCTCAGAGCTTCATTCACTAATTCTGATTTATAACTTTTTGGGACTCGATCAATAATACGTAACACATCATCATCAAAATAAAAACCTCGATACACTCGTTTTGAACGGTCTTTTGGATTTTGCAATAACAAATCAATTGCATCTACTGTACTGGCTTTTTCAAAGCTGCCATTACTACTTTCACTTTCATTTAAATAGCTAACACTAGCTGCTATTTCATTATTGGCTAGCTTTTGTTATGCATTGGCCTTACTTATAATAGGTAAGGTAAAATAAGTATTTAATGATGATTAGCTTACTATACGTAGGCCGTTTTATTCCTTCATAAACCATCCATTTTAAACATTAATTTTAGAAATGCTACCAATCACTGTGATTATATTAAATAACTTTGTATGGAATATACATAAGGTAATTGAAGAGTATTAAAGTATATGGGAAAATAATTGAGGGATTTTTGTTTTTTAATACTGTGCAAAAGGAGCTATTTAAATAGATAGTTACGACCAAGGAGGAAACAAATGCGAGATTGTCCCGAAGAATTAGACTTTATTTCATTATTTGAATGTATTCCACTTAAAAAAGACCAAAATGAGAGCTTTTTGTACGATGAATCCACTTTTATCTTTACGAGCGAAATGAACAGGTTTGAAGTGAAAATCTCACCATTTTATAATTCTTTCTCGCTTTCAGTAAAGGATTTAGAAGGTGATGAGATCTTTTACTACAGTCTCGAATCGGTTACAAAGATTGAGATCATGAATGATAATAAAGAAAGCAAAGCAATTCGATTATTTATAGATCAAGGAATTGACCGTTTTATAACGATTATGGATTTAGTATTTAGACCAAAATTTAAAGTTGTACTAAAAGAGGTTTTAGATTCCTAGAAATGGTTTTATGGTAACTAGGTTTGTATATGGTGTATATAGAATTCTACGTTTGCAGATGTACGTGTATCTTTTTTTCTTAATAAACTAACGCTGCAGGATAACCCAATGAATTTGTTGTATAGATACGTAGTGAGAGTTATGACTAAATCAAACGTGAGTTCTTTTTTCATCTAACTTTGATTTAGTAAAGTCTAACTAAAATTTTAAAAGAGGTGTTTTTAATGGTTTTAGGAATTTATCCTTATTTAGTTATGAACGGTAATGGACAAGAAGCTGTTAAATTTTACGAAAAAGCATTGGATGCAAAAGTTATTGGAGTTCAA
>DATMFE010000444.1:0-5381 GCA_035556295.1 Ureibacillus sp. | reverse complement strand
ATCGTTCTGCACCGAAAGCTTGCGACAGGTGCAAACTAACGTGGTAAGCCCAATCTGGGAATAAGAGAAAAGAGAAATTGAACTAACTACTAATGGCTAAAGCCGTTAGTAGTTTTTTTTATTAACGTTACTCCAATATTTGGGTAATGCTCAGCTACTTTAGCTCAGAATAATAGGTGAATATGTAGGAAGAATAAATAATGAGTTAAAAGAGATATCAAACTATCATCAATGTCCGCATTGATATGTTCATCAGTTCCCAATTACTTTTCTAATTACTAGGAGAACAGTCCATGTTAAAGGGTAAAAAAACTTTACTATTAAAGGCTATCGTTATTTGTATAGTTTCATTAGTAATTGCTATTTTGGCACATAGCTACTATATAGTTCAATATCCTTCAGGAAAGGTGATGAAAGGGATCAATGATGGTCTTTCACAAATGCTGCCTTTCAAACACTTCCTTTATGAAAATTATTCAATAGGGAATTTCTTTTACTCCGATTCATTTGGAATTGGTGGAGGAATATTCTCACAATTAGCTTATTATTACTCTACAAATATCTATTACTTAATTGTTGTATGTGTATTATTCTTCGCAGAGCTCCTTTTTAATTTTGATGTCGGATTTAATACATGGATTTCACTTGTCATACCGATGAGTATCGTAAAGATGTCACTCATTATTCTTATTAGTTATCACTACTTTAAGGTGATGAACCTATCCAAAAAATCTGCCTACCTTGGTGCAATTGTATATGCAGTAAGCCCATTTTATTTAAGACATGAAATGTATTGGGACTTTTTTAGCGATGCATTGTTTTGGATAATGTTTTTATTGATAGGTATTGAAAAAGTAATACGTAAGCAATCTCCAATGTTATTTACACTAGCAGTAGCATTTACAGTGATCAATAATTTCTACTTTGCTTACATAAATCTTTTACTCGCCTTTTTCTATATTCTATTTCGATGGATAATACGAATTTCGGAGCCTGAATTGGGGTATTGGAAACAATTAAAATTATTCATATTTGGAGGACTGTTAGGTTTTGGAATAGGTTCATTTGCCTTTATACCAGCAGTCATTTCATTCTTAGAAAATTTTCGACCTAAATATAATGACAATATTCCCCTTATTGAGTTTGCAGATAATATTTTGCTAAATAGTAGAATAATTTGGTTACCCATTATTGTGGTAATAGTATTGTGCATGAGGAATTTATATAGGGATAAACTATTTCGGCTCTTTGCCTTATTGGCCATAGTAGGAACTATATTTCACTTTGTCCCCTATATAGGCAGTCTTTTCAATGGATTTTCTGCACCTCAAAATCGTTGGGAGTCCATTGTCATTCTTGGATATGCAGGGGTAGTAGCCTTTGGATTAGATCACCTAAAAGATTGGAAAGTGAATCAAATCATTTTTGGTTCTAGTGTTTTTTTTGTCTTAGCAATTGTGTCCTTAGTAGTTGATCGTACATTAACGTTTGAAAATTGGCTTCATTATCCATTACCAATATTATCCTTTATCCTAGTAATCACTTTCATAGGGTTAATCAAATTTAAAAAGATTGATTATACGACAATCGGGATTGTTACAATTCTATTTGTTATAGTCTATTCCAATATCTATCAAGCAAATCGACTATCTCAAGTAGCAAAGGAATCCCAGTCACCAACCATCACTTTTATGAATTCGGATTTATACAACTCTGAGGAGCAACGATTGTTGATTTCCGAAGCGAAATTGCATCTTGTAGAGGGAGCACGTATTGATTGGATGGTAAAGTTGAGAAATAATACGCCTATAGTGCAAGATTTTGATGGTGTTAGTGTCTATTCTAGTATATTAAATCAACACATAATAAAGATGTATCTTAAGGAATTACAAATTGATATGGGTAGAGAAAGTGTGAGCCGTTACGCAAGTCTAGGTTCTAGAACTAATCTAATGAGCTTATTACAGGTTCAATTTTTCATGAGAGATAGGAAGCAATTATCGGTTCCGTATCTTTACGAACCATTTGCCCAAACAAAAAACTATATTATGTACAAAAATGATAATCTTTTACCTCGCTTTCGAGTGGTAAATCAATTTCTAACTGAAAAGTCTTTAGATAGTGAACCGGTAATTCAACGTGAGCATGCAATGCTGAAAGGTGTAATTGTTGCCAATCAATCGTTTGAAGAGACACTTCAACTCGATGAAATAAATAGTAAAATACCGGATAAAATTCATCTAGTTAATGCCAAAATGGAAAAGGATTACTTAGTAGTAGAAAGGAAAAAGGGAGGAGTGGATTTATTTGTTACTACTTCAAGTGATCGAGTGCAAGATTTTTATGTAGCATTTACCTTAGAACGGGTCGACAAGAGTGAAGGGTTTTCTTTAACTGTGAATGAATACCGAACAACTCGAAAAGCATCCACTTCTGTTTATCGTACCAATGTAAATGACTTAACCATAAGAGTTAAAGCAGCCGATTTAATCTCAATCCGTTTACCCAAAGGCACGTATAGGTTGGAGAATGTTAAAATTTATGAGGAAGATTATACAACATTAAATGATGCCCTTATGCAAAGTATTGAAGCTGATATTCATTGGGAAAATGGGAAAGCCAGTGGAAATGTATTAACTAGTTCAGATCATGAAATGGTTGTGACTCCAATTCCGTTTGAACCAGGGTGGGAGCTAAAGATTAATGGGAAGAAAGCTAAAATAGAAAAAGTTAATTATTCATTTATTGGCATTCCTTTAGTAGAAGGAGTGAATAATATTGAATTAAATTATCTCCCTCCATTTTTTAAACCATGTTTAATAATTTCATTACTATCAATAATTACCTTAATCATGTATTCGTTACGAAACAAAAAGCGTCTCAAATAGAGACGCTTTTAATGTATGTCCTTCTTCTTAAATCGCCCGCCTCGAACTTCACTTATATTACCTATAGCGAGAAAAGCTTGGGTATCAATACTTCGAACGATTTCTTTCATTTTTGATTCTTCTAATCTAGTAATCACGCAAAAGATAATTTTTTTATCATTTCCCGTATATGCGCCTTCGCCGTGTAAATAGGTAACACCACGACCTAAGCGATCCATAATAGCTTGGCCAATTTCCTCTATATCATCGCTAATGACATATACAGATTTGGACTCTTCCATACCTAATACGACAATGTCAATCATTTTAGAAGCAATATAATAGGCTACTGCAGAGTACATAGCTTGTTCCCATGTAAAAACAAAACCTGCAATTGTGAAAATAACGATGTTAATAAATAAAATAATTTCACCAACTGAGAAAGGAGTCTTTTTATTGAATAAAATGGCCATAACTTCCGTTCCATCTAAGCAGCCACCATATCGAATGACAATACCAACCCCAAGTCCTAATAAAATTCCGCCAAAAATTGTTGCTAATAAAAGATCTTTCGTGAAAGGTTCTAGATGATGTAACAATACAGTTGAGACTGAAAGGATTGTAATGCCTAAAGAGGTAGTTAAAGCAAATGTTTTCCCTATTTGTTTATAACCTATGAAGATAAAAGGAAGGTTTAAGATGAAGATAAAAACCCCAATGGGAAGTCCTAAAAAATGCGATAGAATAATAGAAATACCTACAATCCCACCATCCAAAACATTGTTTGGAACGAGTAATAACTCTAATCCAAAGGCAAAAACCAAAGCGCCTACTGTGACCATTGTGATTCTAAAAGATATCTGTCCTGCTGTGAGCTTTGTTCTATGTATAGCACTTTCCCCCATAAAATTCCTCCAAACAAATTGACTTTACTTTATTATATTATAAGAAAATTCCAAATAAGACAAAGATAAACCATATAAAAATGACAATTTAATTGATTTTAGACTCTGATTTTTTACAAATAATGATAAAAAAATAGAGCAGTTTACATATATCAGTACATATCAATAAAGGAATTTGGTAACTAACAAAATAGGAAGTAGAAAATTGAATAATAAGCTCAAAATATGAATATTAATAGATAAATATATTAGGTTTAATATGAGTACCAACCTTTAGTTTTGTAACAAAAAATATGCAAATAATACAGTTCCATTACAAAAGGCTCAAACTATACCACTCATTTTAGGATTATGGTAGAGTTTATTAGTGAGAAAATATACATGGTAAGATTAACCTTTTTATATTTACGGACTTTGGAAGGGGCTTTAAAATGAGTTCGAAGTGGAACAAAAATAGAGACTTTGCAAAGCAACAAACAACTAGTCTTTTACAAAATCATAAAGGCATGATTAAGACTGCGGCAGTTACTGCTATATTATTATCGAGTGTTACATTCAATTTAGCCTTTGCAAATGGTTCAGAGGATAAGGGGCCTTTAGATAAGGTATATCATATTTATTTAGCGAAAGATTATATTGGTGCAGTTTCAAATGCTGAAATTGTAGAAGATATTATTGAAGAAAAAGAAATAGAAGCAAAATCACAATTTAAAGACTTCTCTGTTGATGTCGAATCAAGTATTTCGATTATTCCAGAGCAGGTATTTTCATATAATACGAATGATCAAAAAGTGTTAAAAACGTTAAAAGAACAGTTAGTTGCAAAAGCTGATGCGTATGCATTAAGTGTAAATGGGCAACCTGTTGTTTATTTGAAAGACGTTAATGATTATCAAAAAACAATTAAATTACTTAAGTTACAATTTGTAACAGAAGCACAACTAACACAATTAGAGTTAAGCAAGAAGACAGGCGAGCAACCACCTGCTTTGCAAGTGAATGAGACAAGGATATTAGATGTTAAAATGGATGCTGTTTCGGGAGCTAAAACTGCAGTTGCTCCTAGCAAAATACTAACACCAGAAGAAGCTGTTCAATATTTACAAACTGGTACTTTAGAAAGAGAATTATATACTGTCCAAGCTGGTGATGTACTTGGATCTATTGCAATAAGTCATAATTTAAAAACTTCTGAATTGCTAGAACTAAATCCTGAACTAAATGAAAATTCGGTTTTACAAATTGGACAACAAATTAATGTAACAGTTGAAAAACCATTAGTGAATGTCCAAGTTGTTAAGGAAAAATTAATAAATGAAGAAATCCCTTTTGAAAAAATTGTAGAAGAAGATGCTACAATGTATAAAGGTGAGACAGTTATTAAGCAACAAGGTTCAAAAGGGAAAAAACAATCTTCATACTTGATTACTACAGTAAACGGTAAGGAAACTGAAAGAACTGTAACAAAAGAAGTTGTTCTTCAAAAACCTGTGGATCACCTTGTGAAAATGGGAACTAAGGTAATTTCATCTCGCGGTACAGGTGAATTTTCTTGGCCAGCATCTGGAGGGTATATTTCCAGTGAAATGGGCTCTCGTTGGGGTTCTTA
>DATMFE010000443.1:0-23912 GCA_035556295.1 Ureibacillus sp. | reverse complement strand
AATTGGCGGTATTTATTTTTATGTTCCAGAAGAAGGAGAGCTCAAAGAGATTCAAAGGATATTAAAGGAGCATTTGGAGCTGTAGTAGACGCTTGGCGGCACATAGCAACGCTGGTAAAACAGGGGTGCTATGTGTCTTTTATTTTGGGGTTGTTTGAATAATGAACAGGTGGAGGGAAGTGAAGATGATAAAGGCCATAGCCAGGCACAATCTTCTCAGAAATGTCCTTTATAAGGAGGGTTATAAAGGCTAAATCCAGCCATTTTCTCCGCAGAATCCGAATAGCAAATCTACCCCTCACCCCCCAACTATCTACCTAAACTTCTCCCAATACCCGCTCCAATAAACACACACACTACATCATAACCGGTAAATTAGACTTAACTCTTTTCAAAATGTCGAATATCCTCAGTATTTGTATTAGGAAAATAGTTTCATTACTTGTTAAAATTTACTAAAATTGTAAGTAATGAAACATGTGAACATTTCGTGACTATAATCTGAGGATTTACTAGAATCTTGATTTATTTAAATTCACAATTGGATAGGAGAATCGATATGAAAAATAAAAAGGGGAAGCAACTTAGTAACACGAAAGGAAAGAAACTTATTACAGTTTCAAGACCTCAACATATTATATCGGAGCAATTCCGGACAATCCGTACGAATCTATCTTTTTCCATGCCCGATCAAGATTTAAAAACATTGTTAATTACTTCTTCCATTCCTGGGGAAGGAAAATCGACGAATGCAGCTAACATTGCTGTGGTATTTGCTCAGGAGGGAAAGCGAGTTTTATTAATTGATGGGGATATGCGTAAACCAACGCTTCACTATACATTTCCAATGTCCAATACCCAAGGTCTATCCACTATCCTGACGAAACAGCATGAATACATTGAAGCAATCGAAGTGACGTATGTCGAAGGATTATATATTATTCCGAGTGGGCCAATTCCACCAAATCCAAGTGAATTACTGTCGTCCAGAAATATGGATTACTTTATGGAAACTGTAATGCAAGAGTTCGATATTATCATTTTTGATGCGCCACCTGTCTTATCCGTATCGGATGCACTTATTTTAGGAAATAAATGTGATGGTACTTTATTAATTGTTAATTCTGGAGAGGTAGATAAATCAGACGTGGTGAAAGCAAAAGCAGCATTACAATCTTCACAGGCAAGAATATTAGGGGCAGTATTGAATAATTTTAAATTGCCAAATAGCAATTATTACTATGATATTTATGGGTATGGTGGGAAAAGAAGAACGCGATAATGGAGGTCGAAGAGTACGATAATTCGTGTCGCTTCCAGAACCTAACATGTGTGTGGTAGATCGAATAAAATTACGCATAATTTCCGATCAAGTCCAAATTATGACAAATAAAATCAAATAGACTACCTTCTAACGTATTTCCAGTCGGAATACGTTTTTATTTTTTTACATATTCCCGGCAACAATATAATTTCTCATCTTTACCTGACCGTTAAATTTGAAAGCAATCTCAAACACAGGAGGTTTATCACAGAAATTGTGTCAGAGTTTAGGCAAGTGAACACTAGCCATATGGTTTACGCCAAACGATGCAAGGAATATTGACCGAATGAAATGGTCCCGCTGCAATTTAAAAAAATATATTTGTTGTCATATTCTATTAGTAGTTTAGTAGGCTGAAAAATGTTATCAAATATATAACAATTTTCGGTATGAATCTGATTCCTTTTTTGCTTCCTAAATGATGATATTGCTTGCTTTCGAGCTATTTTAAATTGTTATTGTATACAAATAATTATCAAGTAACAAATATTACAGAAAGTAGTCATATATTTTTTTCAATCAGCATTATAATAACTATCAATTTATAGTTTGGAATGAGTTGGGAAGGATTTGCGCCTTTTCTATCAAGTCCTAAAAGACTAACTTTACCAATTGGCACTATACAAGACAGCGTAGTAATGAACAAATTGTTAGGAGGGAAATCACTCATTTTAGGAAATTATTTCCTTTAACAGAATGAGAGGTGCAGTATGTGACGCATAAATTAAGGTATTCCATGTTTTTTGCACTTGATTCTATTTTCGCCTTTTCCGCTATATTTCTTAGTATTTGGCTACTTTACCCAGAATTGAATTTCTACCTTGAATCGTTAGTACTGTTTAGTTCCATTACTTTGATTACAATTCATCATATTACAGCCTATTTTTTTAAACTTTATAGTCGCATTTGGAGTGTGGCATCGGTTAAAGAAATGCTTACCATTACTTTAGCAGTTTCCATCTCAGTTTTGGCGGCAAGTATTGTTCAACTAATGAATGGCTTTTTTTATTTCCGTGTGATGATTGTAACATGGCTTATTATGATGATTCTCATTGGTGGTTCTCGCTTTTTATTGCGCTTAATAAGTGATTACCATAGTACGAAAATACCGCAAAATGAGCTGAAACGGATATTAATTGTTGGTGCTGGAGATGCTGGGACGATGCTCTTACGTAATATTAAAAAACATCAGCATACGCAATATCAGGTAATGGGGTTTGTCGATGATGATCCCTATAAACAAAATTTAACCCTTCATGATGTGAAAGTTTGCGGAACCACACAAGATATTCCAAGGCTTGTGGAAGAAAAAGGAATACAAATTATTATCCTAGCTATTCCATCCCTAGGTAAAAGAGGTATTAAAACGATTTATGAACGCTGTCTTCAAACCAATGCGAAAATTAAAACGATGCCGAGAATCGAAGATATTATGTTAGGTAAAGTAGCAGTCAATGATGTGCAAGAGGTAAAGTTTGAAGAATTACTTGGTCGTGAAGAAGTGAAGTTAGATATTTACGCAATTTCAAATAAAATTTCCAATAAAGTAATTCTAGTGACTGGCGCAGGAGGATCGATAGGTTCAGAAATTTGTAGACAAATTGCACAGTTTCATCCAAAGCAACTCATTCTACTAGGACATGGGGAAAACTCAATCTATAAAATACATATCGAATTATCAGAGAATAGTCATTATCAAGACGTAGAATTTATTCCTCTAATAGCTGATATACAGGATCGCAAACGCATTTTTCAAATCATCCAACATTATCGACCTGATGTAATCTATCATGCAGCCGCACATAAACATGTTCCGTTAATGGAATTTAATCCAGAAGAAGCAGTAAAAAATAATATATTTGGTACAAAAAATATCGCTGAAGCTGCCCATGCTTTTGGCGTTTCAAACTTTGTCATGATTTCAAGTGATAAAGCTGTGAACCCAACGAATGTGATGGGCTCAACAAAACGAGTTGCAGAAATGATTATTCAAAACTTAGCAAAGTCTAGTGATACAAATTTTACCGCAGTTCGATTTGGTAATGTACTCGGGTCGCGCGGAAGTGTCGTACCGAGGTTTAGAGCTCAAATTGCAGCAGGGGGACCTGTGACTGTAACTCATCCAGAGATGACGCGGTATTTCATGACAATCCCAGAAGCTTCCAGACTTGTTATTCAAGCAGGCGCACTGGCTGAAGGAGGTGAGGTGTTTGTTTTAGATATGGGGGATCCGATTAAGATCCTCGATTTGGCGAAAAACCTAATTCGTCTATCTGGATATAAGGAAGAGGATATCGGCATTGAATTCTCAGGGATTAGACCTGGTGAAAAAATGTATGAAGAACTTTTAAATCCAGAAGAAATTCAGGAAAAAAATATTTATCCGAAAATCCATGTAGGTAAAGCGCATTGTATGCCAAAAGAAGACTTAATGGAATTTCTTTCAGAAATACAATCTATCGAAAAAAGCAGCGACATTAAATGTAGGTTAATACAATTAGCCAATTCAAAATGGTCATCCAACATTCCACAAACTTAGTTTCATTGTACATTGACGTAATGGTATTTTTCAAAAAGAAGGAAGGAACATATTGGTAAATAATCATCAAGAAATTCAAAATGCCGAGAAAATATTCCTTTCCTCACCACACATGAGTGAGGAAGGATATGAGATGGAGTTTATAAAAGAAGCTTTTGAGACGAATTGGATTTCACCAGTAGGTCGGAATGTTGATGAGTTTGAAAAGGAATTGGCGCGAATTATTGGAAGTAAGTCAGCAGCTGCTCTTTCTTCAGGTACGGCGGCCATTCATCTAGCCTTAAAGGCTGCAGGTGTTACTGCAGGTGATATTGTCTTTTGTCAATCGTTGACATTTTCAGGATCAGCGAATCCAATCATTTATGAAAATGCGATTCCTGTGTTTATTGATAGTGATGAAGAATCGTGGAACATGAGTCCTAAGGCTTTGAAAGCGGCTTTTGAAAAGTATCCAAATGTCAAAGCGGTCATTGTTGTTCATTTGTATGGTTTATCAGCCAATATGGATGCCATCATGGAAATTTGTCAGGCTCATGGGGTTTCAGTAATCGAAGATGCCGCGGAAAGCTTAGGATCCTATTACAAAGGTCTACATACTGGGACGATTGGGGATTATGGCGTCTTTTCATTTAATGGGAACAAAATTATAACCACTTCAGGTGGTGGTATGCTTGTTTCAAATGATGAGGCCATGATGAATAAAGTGAAATTTTGGGCTACACAATCCAAAGACAAAGCCCGCTACTACCAACACAGCGAGTTAGGTTTTAATTACAGGATGAGTAATGTGGTTGCAGGGATTGGAAGAGGTCAGTTAAAAGTGTTGGAACAACGTGTCCAAAAGAAAAAGTCTATTTTTGAGTTTTATAGAGAGGCGTTTTCGGATATTGATGAGATCGAAATGATGCCAATTAACAAATGGAATGAACCAAATTACTGGTTAAGTTGTATGACGTTAAGTGGGAATGTTAAACCCATTGATGTGATCGAAGCGCTTGAAAAAAACAACATCGAATCTAGACACATATGGAAACCGATGCATTTACAACCCTTCTTTGAGAAGTACGATTATGTTGGTGGAAATGTTGCCCAATCGTTATTTGAAAACGGAGTTTGTTTACCATCGGATACAAAGATGACAGATGTGGATTTATGGCGAGTGGTGGAGATTGTTAAGAGGTTGTGGGAATCGTGAAGAAAGCAGATGGGATTATTTACAAACGATATATTAAAAGGCCAATTGATATTCTATTGTCACTTTTAGCGATTATCTTACTAAGCCCACTGTTCATAATTGTTTGGATCTTAGTAAGGGTTAAGCTTGGATCTCCGGTTATTTTTAAACAACAGCGACCTGGACTAAATGAGGAGATTTTCACGATTTATAAGTTCCGCACTATGACGAATGAAACAGATGAGCATGGTGAATTTCTTCCAGATAGTGTTCGTTTAACAAGATTTGGTCGTATTTTACGGTCTACAAGTTTAGATGAGCTGCCTGAGATATTTAATATTTTAAAAGGGGATATGTCGATTGTTGGGCCTAGGCCTTTAGCAGTAGAATATTTGCCCTATTATACGGAGGAAGAACGGAAACGACATTCTGTTCGACCGGGGCTAACAGGTCTTGCACAAATTAATGGAAGAAACAGCTCCAGTTGGGAAAAACGGTTTTATTATGATCAACAATATGTTCAGCATCTGACTTTTCTAGGGGATGTGAGAATTATTTTGAAAACCATATTGGTGGTGATAAGAAGATCAGATATTGGAGAACACGGAGTCGATACGCCAGTTGACCTAGATGAATCTCGAAATGAAATTATCAAGATTCAAGAATCTAATGAGAAAATCGGGAATCCATCTTAAATTCGCGATTGACAAACTATGAATAAGAAGGAGTCACTGTATGTTATCTGTTTTCACATTAGAAGAGGCAGATCAGTGGAATCGTATTGTAAAAGGGTTCAAACAGTACGATGTCTATTATTTAGCTGAATATACGAAAGCTTTTCGGGCTCATGGTGACGGTGAACCAATGCTATTTTACTATGAGGACTCAAACATGAAAGCAATTAATGTAGTCATGAAGCGAGATATTGAAAGGGATGTTCGCTTTCAGGGGAAAATTCCTCGTTCTTCATTATTTGACTTAGCCACTCCATATGGCTATGGAGGGTTTCTACTAGAAGGTAATGTCGATGACGTTAGTGTTCATAGACTCAATACCGAATATAGTGACTATTGCCAACAAGCAGGAATCGTTAGCGAATTTGTCCGATTCCATCCTGTTCTAAATAATTATGAGAATCTAGAGTATATGTATGATCTGACGACATTAAATGAAACCATCACAATGGATTTACAGGTAAAGGAAGACATTTGGAACAACTTAAGTACCAATAAAAAAAGATGGATCAAGAAATTAAAGAATGTAGGTGTTGAAGTCTATTGGGGAAGAAATCCTGAACTATTTGATGAGTTTCAAGAAATGTACTTCATGACAATGGATAAAAATCAAGCGAGAGATTATTACTATTTTGACCGTGATTTTTTCAACAGTATTTGTCAGGATTGTCGCTATCATGCCATGATCTTTTACGCCGTGTATGAGGGCATCAAGATTGGAATGGTACTTGTTTTGCATGGGAATGGCCAGCTACATCACCACTTTTCTGCGTCACATATTGGTTTTCAACATCTTGCATCTACCAATCTACTCATGTATGAAATTGCATTATGGGGATCTGAAAATGGGTATAATACCTTTCATTTAGGTGGGGGTGTAGGTAGTAGCGAAGACAGTTTGTATAAATTTAAAAGTGGTTTTAATAGTAAGTCCAAAACCGTTTTTTCCATTGGGAAGAAAATATTTCTTCACAACCAATATAAAGAATTACTACAAAAACTTAGAGATGAAGGAAATATATCAGAGACGGAGCGATTCTTCCCAGCATACAGAAGCTAAATTATCTTTTAAGGGGAGTTTTAGTGAAAAAATTATTAGTACTTGGAGGGTCTCATGTTCAAATTCCGATTATTAAAAAAGCGAAGGAAATGGGTAATTATGTAATTGTTTGCGATTATAGAGCCGATATTCCAGGGCGAGATTATGCCCATGAATTTCATCATATTTCTGCTACTGATCGCGACAAACTGTTATTGCTAGCAGAAAGTTTAAATATTGATGGTGTGGTAAGTTACGCATCAGATTTAACGACTGTTGTTGCTGCTTTTTTAGCAGAACATTTGGATCTCCCATACCATCCATTAGAATCTGTCAGGATCCTATCAAATAAAGAAAAGTTTCGTAGATTTTTAAGGGAACATGATTTTAATACCCCTCTGGCGAAAGCTTATCAGACATACGAAGAGGCTTATGCTGATTTCCATCGATTTAAGTTACCAGTAATGATTAAACCTGTAGATTCTTCGGGGAGTCGAGGTGTGGCCAAGATCGAATCGATTTCTTGCCTTCAAGAAAAGGTAGAGTGTGCCTTACAGTTTTCAAGGGCAGGGCGCTTCCTGCTTGAAGAGTATATTGAAAGTAATCGATTCTATCATGTTGGTGGGGAAGGATTTTCGGTAAATGGAGAGCTTGTTTTCAGTTATTACTTTAATGAACATTTTCCAGATGATTCACCGAACCCATTCGTATCGATTGGGGCATCCTATCCGTGTTTTATGTCCGATTCTCTTAAACAGAAAATTGATGATGAGATTCAACGACTGTTTTATTTATTAAGGATGGAGACTGGTGCGTTCAATTTTGAAATTCGAATCGATGATATGGAGAATGTTTATTTAATAGAAGTTGCAGCACGTAATGGAGTTGGATATCAGAAATTCCTGAGACATACAACAGGTTTTGATATCGATGAAAATATTATTCATGCTGCTTTGGGAAATGAACTCAGCTACAACATTACCCATTCGGATAAGTATTGGGCAATGTATGGGTTTTACAGTAACAAAGATGGCATATTCAAAGAAGTAAAACTTCAAGATATTTCAATGAACGATATTGTCGAATATGAAGAATTTGTACGCCCTGGTGATCACATTTCTGCCTTAACAGGTGCGGATAAAATCATAGGATATATGATTTTCAAAAGCTCTTCAAAAGAGAAAATACGAGAAAAGTTACGACATGTGTCTGATTGGCTTCAGGTTATCGTTGATGAATAACACACTAAATCGAAGCGTGTAATATGTACTTCTTCCAACTATTCGTGTAACTAAGGAGTAAATGAAATTGAAAAAAAAGATATGGATCTTTAACCATTATGCGACGGGAATGTTTACAGACGAAAGTGGAAGACATTTTTCTTTTGCAAAGAATTTAAAGGATTTCGGACATCAACCAACCATTTTTTGTGCTTCCACGATCCATAATACAGAGGAAAAAATCGAATTAGGAACCAATACGGCACTTTTTAAAACCGAACAAAAAGCGGGAGTTGATTTTGTTTTTATTAAAACCCCTCCCTATAAGGGAAATGGGAGTTCGAGGATTAAAAATATGTATGGGTTTTATAGGGGGTTATTTCCGGTTGCAAAGGAATATGTCAAAAGCCATGGCAAACCGGATGTTATTTTAGCTTCGAGTGTTCATCCGCTTACTCTTGTTGCAGGAATTAAAATTGCCAAAAAGCTTGGTGTTCCTTGCGTTTGTGAGGTTCGAGATTTATGGCCAGAATCCTTAGTAGCCTATGACATGATTAATGAGAAAAATGTATTCACGAAAGTAATGTACCAAGGCGAAAATTGGATCTATAAAAATGCGAATTCGTTAATCTTTACAATGGAAGGCGGTAAAGATTACATCATTCATCGTAAGTGGAATCGAGAAAATGGTGGGAAAGTCGATCTCTCGAAAGTTTACCATATTAATAATGGCGTAGATTTGGAGAATTTTCATTACAATAAAGAGCACTTTCAATTGATTGATCCAGATTTGGTTAATCCAGAGCTTTTTAAAGTGGTGTATGCAGGGTCGATTCGAAAGGCGAATAATATAAAAAGATTGGTAGATATAGCCGAACATGTGCAAGAACAAGGGCATCATCAAATTAAGTTTCTCATATATGGTGATGGACCTGACAGAGAAGGGTTAGAGCTGTATTGCATGGAACAGAACATTCTGAACGTGGAATTTAAAGGAAGAGTGGACCATAAATACATTCCTTATATCCTTAGCTGTTCGAATTTAAATATTGTGCAATTATTTGAGGAAAATCCTTTAAAACAATATGGTACAAGTGTCAATAAAATCTTTGAATACTTTGCGAGTGGAAAACCGACTCTATCAGACTGTGAGTATGGCTACGATTTAATTCAACGTTATCAATGTGGAATTGTCCTTAACAATGCAGGGATCGATGAGTTAGCAAATGCAATTATTGGTTTCTCAGAAATGAACCAAGAAGAATATGACCAATATTGCAATAACGCATTAATCGCAGCGCAAGACTATGATTTTAAAGTGTTAACAAAGAAGCTAGAACAGATCCTCATATAAGAAGGTGGTACTATGAGTACTTTAAGAGAAAAATTATTAAATAAAACTGCTGTTCTTGGAGTCATTGGATTAGGTTATGTTGGACTCCCATTAGCAGTAGAAAAAGCGAAAGCCGGCTATAAAACGATTGGTTTTGATATACAAGAACAAAAAGTAATGATGGTGAATGATGGCATTAATTATATTGGTGATGTCATTAATGAAGACTTACGAGAAATCGTTCATTCAGGAAATTTAACAGCAACAACAGATTTTGCGGAAGTAGCAAATGCCGATTGTGTCTGTATATGTGTTCCGACACCACTGGATCTTTATAAGCAACCTGATATTAGTTATGTTAAATCATCTGTCGAAAGTATCGTCCCCTATATGCATAAAGAAATGCTAATCGTACTAGAATCCACAACTTACCCAGGAACAACAGAAGAATTGTTAAAACCCATATTAGAGCTATCCGGCTTAAAATGTGGCGAAGATTTTTACCTTGCTTTCTCCCCTGAACGTGTTGATCCTGGAAATTCACACTATAAAACAAAGAACACACCAAAAGTCGTTGGTGGTGTCACAGAAAGATGTACAGAAATTGCAGCTACATTATATGAAAGTATTTTAGAAGCACCAATTCACCGAGTATCCTCACCAGCTGTAGCAGAAATGGAAAAAATACTAGAAAACACCTATCGAAATGTCAATATTGGCCTCGTGAATGAGCTAGCCATCCTATGTAATAAAATGGGTCTTAACTTTTGGGAAGTAGTGGATGCAGCGAAAACAAAGCCTTATGGATTCCAAGCTTTCTACCCTGGACCAGGATTAGGTGGACATTGTATCCCTTTAGATCCTTATTACTTAGCGTGGAAAGCAAGAGAATATGGCTTCCATACATCCATGATTGAAGCTTCCATGATGATCAATGACCGTATGCCAGAATATTGCGTCGAAAGAGCAAGTCGAATTTTAAATAAGCATCAAAAATCATTATATGGTTCGAAAATTTTAGTTCTTGGCGTTGCCTATAAACAAAACATTGAAGATTATCGCGAAAGCCCAGCTATACGAGTTATTGAGGGGCTAGAAAAAGAAGGCGCAGAAGTAACCTATTACGACCCTTATGTTCCAGAGTATTCATTTGAAGGTTCACATAAGCAGGGTGCTCCAGAGTTAACGCAAGAACTAATAGAAGAGGCAGACCTTGTCATCATCACGACTGCCCATACGAATGTTGATTATCATTCTGTTCAACGGTTTGCAAAAGAGATCTTTGATACGAAAAATGCCATGGCAAACATCAAAGACCGCGAAAACATTCAGTTGTTGTAAAGGAGCATGACGATGCAATTTACAATAGATGCTTATAAAAATTTAATCCATCTGCTCCAACTGAAGAATTACAAATTTTGCTTTTACGGAGAGTGTGACGAAGTAGCAAAAAGTGTGATTTTGCGGCATGACATTGATCTTTCATTGGATAAAGCTATTGAAATGGCCAAAGTGGAGAATGAATTAGGAGTAAAAGCTACTTATTTTATTCTAACATCTACGAACTTTTATAATGTTTTTTCAAAAGAATCGTATGAAAAGCTTCAACAAATCAAGGAATTAGGCCATGTCATTGGACTTCACTTTGATGAAAAGCGCTATGAAATTGAATCAGTGGAAGAAATGGAAAAATACATCTTATACGAGTTAAGGATGTTAAATGAGTTACTGAGTGAGAATATAACGGTAATTTCGATGCATCGACCTTCAAAGTTGATCTTAGAAAATGAGATTGTCATTCCAGGTATTATTAATTCTTATTCCAGGAAATTTTTTAAGGATATGAAGTATGTGTCTGATTCCCGAATGCACTGGCGAGAAAATATATTAGAAATTATCCATTCCAATGAATTCGAAAAACTTCATATACTCACACATCCGTTTTGGTATTCGGAAGAGGATGAGCTCATGGAAGATAAACTACGTCAGTTTTTGGGAAATGCAGCTTTAGAAAGATATGATTTTTTAAATGATAACTTTACGAATCTATTTGAAGTAATAGATAGGAATGAGATTGTGCAGGATGGGGTTGCAATTCATCTGTAATCTTCTATTCGGAAAAATTAGTTTAAATACCCGCAATTACTGGTATGCAACTGAAAATCATAGAATAGAATTTGTTACGAATTATTATTGATTTGATTCAAGGTTGCATTCCGGTTAATGCTTTTTACACGCCATACAACATGCTGAAAAGAAAAGAAGGCGAATAAATGGTATATGTTAAACAGATATTAGAGTTTTTAAGTGAGAAGGATATCCCACATTCCTATATAGGAAATGAGTATTTACTAGTGGAGGGTTTCTCCAAAATTGAGGAAGTCAGTCCAAACTTTATTTCCTGGATAAAAAGTGAAGAAAAGATTGAGCTTCTTGTAGATAGAATCATTGATGATGCCGTCATTGTGAGTAACCCATTTGATATCAGTGATTTTGAACATGCTAGTTTTATATTTTGTGAGAAACCAAGGGATGTCTTTTTCGCGATACTCAATCAGTTTTTCTACAATGAAACCTATGATGAATGGATCAGTCCTAGCGCGGTTGTTGAAACCAAGAAGATCGGTAAAAATGTGTCGATTGGCCATCACTGCTATATAGGACCTGATGTCATCATCTCTGATAATGTACGCATTAGTAATAATAGTACAATTGAGGGAAAAGTAACGATCGGTCGAAACTGTATCATCCATTCTGGTGTGGTCATTGGAACAGATGGATTTGGCTACTTCCAGTCAGAGGATGATACGCATATGAAAGTCCCTCATTATGGTGGTGTTGTAATTGGCGAAAACGTTGAGATTGGCGCAAATACTTGTATTGATAGAGGTACTTTAGGTGATACAAAAATCGGAAATCATGTCAAAATCAATAATCTATGTCATATTGCTCACAACGTTGAGATTGATGACAATGTGATGATTTCAGCTCTATCGGCTATTGCGGGTAGTGTACACCTAATGAAAAATGTAAATGTTGCCCCATCTGCAGTGATTCGAAATCAACTAACAGTAGGCGAAAATAGTTTTGTTGGAATGGGATCAGTCGTGGTAAGGGATGTTCCGGATAATGTTGTGATTGCGGGTGTCCCTGCAAAAATTATTAAGAAACTCGAGGTAGCGTTATGACTCGTCTAAAGTATGCTTTGATAGGTTGCGGCAGAATTTCACCAAATCATCTTTCTGCTGCAATTAGTAATCAATTGGACATAGTAGCTGTTTGTGATCTTGATGCGGAAAAGATGGACCAGCTATTCGAGATGTTTAAGTTACCACAAACCGTCAAGAAATATAGGGATTATCACGAAATGCTTTCAAATGAGGCACCAGACTTAGTTGCGATTTGTACAGAAAGCGGGAAGCATGGGCAGATTGCACTGGACTGCATCGAAGCAGGGAGACATTTAATTATTGAAAAACCAATTTCTCTCTCATTAGATGAGGCTGATCAGATTATTGAGTTGGCGAAAGAGAAAAATGTAAAGGTTAGTGCGTGTCATCAAAATCGCTTTAATAAATCCGTTTTAAAACTACGAGAAGCCGTTGAAGAGGGGCGTTTTGGTAGACTTTTACACGGTACAGCTCATATTCGATGGAATCGAGGGGTCGACTATTATCGCCAGGCACCATGGCGAGGTACTTGGGAGCAAGATGGTGGTGCATTGATGAATCAATGTATCCATAATATTGACCTTTTGCGATGGATGATGGGCGGAGAGATTGAAGAGGTTGTCGGACTAACAGATAATTTAATGCACGATTATATTGAGGCAGAAGATGTTGGTTTGGCACTAGTGAAATTTACGAATGGTAGCTATGGGGTCATTGAAGGAACAACGAATGTTTACCCTAATAACTTGGAAGAGACTTTATATATATTTGGTGAGAGGGGAACGGCAAAACTCGGTGGGAAGTCTGTCAATAAAATCGAAGAGTGGCTGTTTGCTGATAGATTAGAAGACTCCGAATTAGTAAAGTCTACGTTCTTTGAAGACCCACCAAATGTTTACGGATTCGGCCATACACCACTTTATGAAGATGTGATTGATGCGATAAAACATGATCGAGAACCTTACGTGACAGCTGAGGATGGACGAAAAGCATTAGAACTCGTTCTTGCCATTTATCAATCTTCATTTGAGAAAAAGATAGTTGAGTTACCGCTTAAAAATGTAAAAACGATGGATTTTAATGGATCGTTACATCGAAGTATAGATTGATAGGGGATGGCGATGTCCGACATTGAAAAGTACAGAATTTTTAGTGAGGATGAACGGACAATTCCTATTTTTTCTAAGGGGTGGTGGCTGGATGCCGTCTCCCCTGGGGAATGGGATGTCTTTTTAATAGAAGAAAATGGGCAAATCATTGCTGGTTTGCCCTATTATTTAGTAACAAATCGTGGCGGCTACCGAGAAATTAAGAAGGCTCCTTTAACGCAAAACAATGGTGTTTGGATTCGCTATCCCGAGGATCAAAAATATGAGAAGAAAATTCGTTATGAAATGAAGTTGATGGAGTCATTCATTGAGAAAATCGAGGCAATGAATCTAGCAAAGTATCAGCAATACTTTCATTATTCCGTGACGAATTGGCTTCCTTTCTACTGGAATGGATATTCCCAAACGACGAGGTATACGTACGTCATTCAAGATACATCCGATATGGATGAAATTTATGAAAGCTTGAATTCGAATGTACGAAAGCAGCTTCGAAAAGCAGAAAAGCTTGTAGAAGTGAAAGCGGATTTAGGAATTGAACAATTTTTTGAATTAAATCAATTAACCTTCGAAAGGCAGAATATGGATATTCCTTATTCATTCGATGTGGTTGCACGAATGGATGCAGCTTGCAAAGAACGAGATGCACGGAAGATTCTATATTGTGAGGATGAGGCAGGTAATATCCACTCGGCTGCGTATTTCATTTGGGATGAACAGTCCGTTTATTATTTAATGTCAGGTTCACACCCTGACTTTCGCCATTCTCAATCATTAACGCTGCTTCTGTATGAGGGAATAAAGCTGGCAAGCAGGATGGGGAAAAAATTCGATTTTGAAGGTAGTATGAAGAAAAATATTGAACAACATTTTCGGCAGTTCGGTGCAATCCAGATTCCGTATTTTAATATTTATAAGGTGTTTTGATTGGGTAGGGATGTTGCAGGGAGCGTAGTTAAAGGCAAGTGCGTGATTTGGAGAGTTACTGTCTAATGGACAAAATCAGCAGAAATAAAGAGTGAGCTGTCCTCGAGAAGCGCTCTCGAGGACAAAATGAAGTGAAACATGTCCACGAGAAGCGGTCTCATGGACAAAATGAAATGGATCAAGTCCACGAGAAGCTCTCTCGAAGACAAATTGAATAGAAACAAGTTCCCGACAACAGCTCCCAGGGCCAAATATTGTATTCAACTTTCCAACAAGGATCACCTAACTCAATAAATTCCTTGGATTAAGTAATCCACCTATCTCCAAAACCAACCAAGAATCGCATAAAGCGTAGCAAAGTTTTATTCTCATTCTATCCGTGGAAAACCTGACAAATGACAACCAATGTAAAGGATGATCGCGTGCAATTTCGAGATTTACAAATGCAATATACTAAATATAAAGAAAAGATGGACGCAGCAATTCAACAAGTGCTGTTAAGTGCAAACTTTATCGAGGGAAATGAAGTGAAAGAACTTGAGAAGCGGCTTGCCCAATACGTTGGCGTGAAGCATTGTATTACTTGTGCGAATGGTACAGATGCGCTTTCTCTCGTCCTCATGGCATGGGGTGTTCAGGAAGGGGACGCTGTCTTTATCCCAGACTTTACTTTCTTTGCGACGGGTGAGGTAGTTTCCTATTGTGGGGCGACGCCAATTTTTGTTGATGTTTGTCCAGATACATTCAATATCGACCCAGTTAAGCTTGAACAAGCCATCCTAAAGACGCAACAAGAGACAAATTTAACGCCGAAAGCCATCATTCCTGTTGATTTGTTCGGCTTACCTGCGAATTATCCAGAAATTGAACGAATCGCTAAACAATATCAGCTTTATGTATTGGAAGACGGTGCTCAAGGGTTTGGTGGCCATATTAATGGTAGAAAAGCATGTAGTTTTGGCGATGCGGCGACTACTTCATTTTTCCCGGCCAAGCCATTAGGATGTTACGGTGATGGTGGGGCAATTTTCACCAATGATGACGAGTTAGCACAACTGCTCAAGTCGCTAAAGATCCATGGGAAAGGTTCTGACAAATACGATAATGTTCGTATCGGAGTGAACTCAAGATTAGATACCATCCAAGCTGCCATCTTAAATGTTAAATTAGATGCCTTTATCCAACATGAATTAGAAGATGTCAATCGCGTTGCTCAAGAATATAATCATAGATTAAAAGATTCTATCGTCATTCCAGTCATTCCAGAAGGTTATTATTCAAGCTTTGCCCAATACACGATCCAATGCAAATCAAAGGATGAAAGAGACGAATTGCAAGCTTTGTTGAAGCAACATGATATCCCAAGTATGATTTATTATCCAATACCAATGCATAAGCAAAAAGCCTTTTCCAACCAAAATCATCAAGGTGATGACTTTGAAGTAACAAATCGACTTTGTGAATGTGTACTATCACTACCAATTCATCCGTATCTAACAACTGATGAAGTCGATAAGGTTTCGTCCATTCTTTTGAAGGCGAAGCCGTAAATTCAATACTATATACCGGAGGCGTTAACAATCAAAAAAGTATGCCATCTAACAAGTGCTCACGATCGTTATGATATTCGAATCTTTCAAAAGGAATGTCGCTCCCTTGCAAATCACGGATTTGATGTGACATTGATCGTAAATGATGATCTTGATGATGAAATTCTACATGATGTAAAAATTAAATCAACAAAATTCCAGCCTAAAAATCGCCTACAGCGGATGTTGAATTCAAATAAGCAATTCCTAAAACTCGCACTTCAAATCGATGCAGATATATATCACTTCCATGACCCTGAACTACTACCAGTAGGTAACAAACTAAAAAAAAGGGGGAAACGAGTGATCTTTGATTCCCACGAAAATTATCCACTACAAATTCGAGAAAAAGGTTATATCCCAACATTCTTGCGAAAGATCATTTCAAAACTCTACTACCATTACGAAACCTATTCAGTCAAACGAATCGATGCCGTTATCTTTCCATGTACATATAACAATACGACTCCTTTTGATGGGCGCGCACAAAGAACGATTCTAATAGATAATTACCCTTGGCTTAGTGAGCTTTACGATAAATATTTAGATGATGATAGCCAAAAAGAAAATGCGATTTGTCATATAGGGACTTTAATTCATGAACGCGGAATCACGCATAATATACAAGCTGCTTATCAAGCGAACGTCAAAATCATTTTAGGCGGTAATTTGTCACCTGATGATTATGAACAACAGGTTCGCAATATGAAGGAATTTTCAAATGTAGACTATAAAGGGTTTCTAAATCGCGATGCCATTGTGGATGTTTATCGAAAAAGTAAAATCGGATTGTGCACTCTGTTAAATGTTGGTCAGTACAACAAGAGTGATCATTTACCAACAAAAGCTTATGAATATATGTCAATGGGCTTACCAATCATTCAATCCGATTCCAAGTATGTGAGAGAATTATTAAAAACCTACGAATATGGAATCCCTGTTGATCCTGAAAATATTGATGAAATGGTGGAGGCCATCCAGTACCTTCTTAATCATCCTGAGGTTGCAAAAGAGATGGGGAAAAATGGTCGGCGAGCAGTGAAAGATAGATTTAATTGGGAAGTTGAAGAGAAGAAATTAGTAGCATTATATGAAAGCTTATAGCATTACGAACTTGCTTTAGGTGGAGGAATTAGATGGAGAGTACAATTCTAGCTGAATTAAAAGAGAAAAAGACATTAGATGATAAAAAACTAAGTATGGCCATTATGTCCTCCACTGTTATTTTAACCATTCAATATTTTTTCCTAGTTGTATTAGGATTAATGGATACGTCAACTGGTTCAATCCTTCAAACCTTCTCAAAGGTTGTGGTTGCAACCATTTTTCTATACACTTTTCCGATTGTTCTTAAAGAACATAAAATGAAACTTTTAATCACGTACTTTGTTTCGGTCTTTATACTATTAAGTCATTTTCTATTCTTTTCGAATAATCGGCAATACATAGAAGAGATATTATTTCCTTTCTTCTTTATGTGTCTACCAGTCTTTGTTTATGCAGTGAGTTTAAAAGATTGGTCCGTTCTAAAACGTGTCATGAGAAAAGCTAGTATCATCGTCTTTGTTTGTGGTTTCTTTTTAACGCTAACCATTTTCACCGGGATCGCAAAGATCGACAACTACAGCATGGCATTTTCTTATTATATGTTGTTGCCCTCAATTCTCTTTATTGATGAATTGTTAGACCGATTTTCAATCAAGGCAATTTTCATCTCCTCGGTTTCCGTCGTTAGTATTTTAGCAATTGGTTCACGAGGCGCTTTATTATGTATAGCTGTTTTCATCATATTGAAATTAATAGATCCAACTGCACCAAAGCGAATGTCGAAAGTAAGAGGATTTTTCATCTGCGCATTTATCTCAATTGCAGCATTTACGTTAGTGAACTTACAAACGATTTTACTTTTTTTATATAAATGGCTAATGCAATTTGGGTTAAGTAGCCGCAGCCTGAAACTTTTGATGTCTGGTGATGTTTATTTAAGTGGGCGTGATGATATTTATGGAAAAGTTCTCGCAGTAATTAGAGATAACCCGATTTTGGGCGTTGGAATTACAGGCGACCGTGCTTTATTAAACGGAACTTATAGCCATAATATTTTTCTGGAGATTCTTGTAAATTACGGAGTGCTTATTGGTTCATTCGTCATAATATTCTTATTCACTTTAATTGTAGGCATCTTTTTTGTGAAGGATCCGATGACTTACAATCTCTCCATCATTTGGATAAGCATTGGGTTTGTTAGTTTATTTGTTAGTGGTTCGTATTTAACGGATCTTAGCTTTTGGACATTTTTAGGAGTCATGCTCAGCGCATACTTTTTTAAGGGAAAACGTGAATTATCAGATGATGCAGTCGTAATGGAAAGTGAGTGATTCATCAAATGATGAAAGAAAAGGATGCTGTACAAAAATGAAAAGGATGTAGTTCGTTGAATAAGAAAAAATTTGTACTGGATTCGTTGTTTAATATGGTTGCAATGGCCATCCCCATATTAGTTTTACAACTATTTACCTTACCGTTTCTAGGGTTTCGTCTCGGTGAGGATGACTATGGTATGGTCGTTACGTTAATTAGTCTTTATACACTTTTGAGTTTCCCTTTTGGAAATGTATTGAACAACATTCGATTGCTCTTTGATGAGGAATATAAAAAAGAAGAATTATCCGGAGATTTTAATGTTTTATTGTCAACGAGTTTCGTACTATCAATTTTATTAATGCTTGTTGGTATGATTTTTTATGTTAATCAGTCTTCCATATTAGATATTGTACTCATGCTTATTATTACAGGGTTAAATTTATTGAGAGAATACTTAGTTGTTGCTTTTCGTATAAAGTTAAATTTTAAAGCAATTATGTACAATAACTATATTTTAGGGCTTGGTTATGTTTATGGAACTTATTTATTTTATGTAACAGGAATTTGGCAATTTATTTTTATACTAGGGTTTGGATTTAGCTTAATTTATATTATTAAAAATTCAGATTTGATACTAGAACCGTACGTTAAAACAAGACTTTTCAAAAAAACTACTTATAACAGTGTCATCCTCTTACTGTCCTCTTTACTTGGTAACTTACTTACTTATGCAGATAAACTATTAATATTTCCATTACTCGGGCCAAAGGCAGTTTCGATTTATTATGCGTCGACGTTAATTGGGAAGCTTAGCTCAATGGTTATTACACCAATTAACGGGGTCATTTTAAGCTATTTAGCAAAGCTAGAAATGATTACAATGAAGACCTTTTTCAAAATCCTATGCATAACGGGAGTGGTCGGCGTTATTGGATATGTTCTATCAATCCTAATCAGTCCATTCGTATTGCACCTGTTATATCCGATTTGGGCAACAGAATCGTTGGACTATATTCTAGTTACGACTGCGACAGCCATTGTAGGGATCGTTAGTACAGTTGTGCAGCCGTTCATTTTAAAATTTACACATATGAATTGGCAGCTTGTCATTAATGGCTCTAATGTCATGGTCTATGTATTCTTTTCTATTTTGCTGTATCAACAATTTGGATTGATGGGCTTTTGTATAGGAATTCTTATTTCTAGTATCTATCAATTAGTATTAATGATTGGTATTTTTATCTTCAATAATAAAAAACAAATTCATAAATCTGCGTAAATATTAGATTTCAAGCTATAAGTTGCCTCGCATGAAGTTGAATGAATAAAATCGGGGATGCATATGTTGGTATTGGTAGCATGTGTACGAGTTCATAGTATAGAGATTCATAGATTTGGTAGTCTTGGCTAAGGGGGGACAACATTGTCCAAAACAATTAATTTACAACAGATTATTAATCTATTTGTAAGACGATTCTTTCTAATTTCAGGCTTTATGATTGTAGCAATCGGCATTGCGATCTTTTTAAATTATTTTGTTTTTAAACCGATTTACGCAGCGGATACGCAATTGTTAATCAATCAGAAAACGAACGGTCAAGCCCCTTATAGTTGGGATAGTATCGAAACGGATATTCAGTTAATTAACACCTATAACGTGATTATTAAAAGCCCCGCCATTATTGATAAAGTGATTGAAGAATTGAAGTTAACGATATCTGAAGGCGAGTTAGTCGATAAAATATCCATCTATAACGAGGCTGAGTCAAAGGTTATTAATATTAGCATAGAGGATGAGAGTTATCCTCAGGCGGTAGAGATTGCAAACAAATTGGCAGAAGTATTTATGGAAGAAATTCCATCGTTAATGAGTATCGATAATATTAATATTTTATCAAAAGCAAAAATGATCGAGAACCCAGCTCCAGTTAAGCCTAGTAAACTTTTAAATATATCGATCGCTGCGGTATTAGGGTTTATGTTGGGGCTAGGTCTTACAATTCTATTGGAATTGCTAAATACAAAGGTCAAGACGGAAAGTGAAATAGAAGAGCTGTTGAATTACCCAATTCTTGGAGTGGTCAGCTCGTTTAAAGCCGAAAAATATGCGAAGAAATCACGGAAAAGAAGGAGGAATGAGGCTGGATAGAAAAAATAACTCGAAACTGTTAAAAAAGGCGCCAAAGCTCATGACGACTGCAGAAAATTTTTCATATATATCCGAACAATTTCGAACAATCCGTGCCAACATTACCTTCAGTATGCGAAAACAAGGTGTCAAAACGTTGTTAGTAACCTCTGCAACACCAGGTGAAGGGAAGTCAACGAATGCAGCTAATCTCGCCGTAGTGTTTGCACAGGAAGGAAAAAGGGTATTACTGATCGATGCTGATATGCGAAAACCGGTGATGCATTATACATTTCGACTAATGAATGGCGTTGGCTTATCCAATGTGCTAACTACGATGGATTATTTTGAATATTCCATTCAGGAAACGTTTATAGATGGATTATCAGTTATTACGAGTGGCCCCATTCCTAAAAACCCGGCTGAGTTACTTTCTTCTAACAATTTGAAACTATTGGTAAAAGAATTAGAAAAGCAATTTGATTTAATCATTTTTGATGCTCCGCCAATACTTGCTGTTTCGGATGCCCAAATATTAAGTAATCAATGCGATGGCACCATTCTTGTTGTTAGCGCTGGAAAAGTCGATAAATCGGGTGTGATCAAAGCAAAAACGGCATTACAATCATCGCAAGCAAACGTATTAGGAGTAATCGTGAACAACTTTAAGCAGGCTAAAGGGGAATATTATTATTACCGATAAAGGCTGGTTAAAAATAATAATAGGTTAAAGTGAACTCCCTGGTGAACAGGGAGTTTTTAATTTGGCTTTGTTTGTTGTGATTACAAAGTGAGCAATTAACAATAAAATGACACTAACCTTTTTATTTTTGTAACAACTGCCCTGTCCATTGAATAAATATTTTTTAAGAGATGTTACATGATGTGTTTAGTTCGACCAAATCTGGTGAAAAATAGTAATAACTAATTTTCATGGAAAAGGGTTGGTTGTGTTGAATGATGAGGGGCTTATCATTGAGAAGCAAACAAATGCTGCTGCAACCGTGTCATTTTCGAATGCCGTTTTAGGGTTTTTCTTAAGCTTGATTCCTTTTGTAGGGTGGGTATTTGCTCCCATCTGGATGATTGCCATTTTGTTTGGAATGGTGGGCTTAGTGAAAGGTCATAATCGGAGGCTTGCTGTTTACGGAATTTTGCTCGGAATGTTTACCTTTGCTTATAAGATTGTGTTACTCCAGTTGTTGAATAATTCCTTTTTTTGGGCTCCTTAAATTTCAAAAATTTAAGTGAGCTTTTTTTATTTCGATCGAACTTTTTCACTATATGTTCCCTATGATACCATCGAAAATTGCCCTAGAGAGGTCTCTTCATTTCTCACTTTTTCTCTCATATGACCTTGACACCTAAACGAATTACCTAAAAAACTATACCGAATATCCATAGGCCATGATACAGGTCGTTTTTACTAAATTTTATATACTATTACCAAAATTATGGAAGTAAATTTCCATCTTTTTGAAATTTTTTTATTATAGTATGTTTTTCCAAATAACCCCATTAGGAGAAAGTCTGTTGCCCGTTGCAATTTAAATGAGGTGCCAAAATTGAATTATCGTATTCGATATACACTCTTTATCATTTTAGATTCTCTTATTGCATTGTTAGCTGTTTGTGTTGGTTATTGGTTATTCAATCCTTCATTCATTAATCATCATTCCTTTACGAGTAGCCTCATCGTTTTACTCATTTCCTATCAAATACTTGCTTATTATTTTCATTTATCTACTCGTATATGGAGTGTCGCATCCGTAAAAGATTTAGTGCCTGTCGCATATGCGATAAATTTTTCTGTGGTTGTTACATGTATTTCTCAATTTTTGATGTATGGTCATTTTGATTTTCGCGAAGATTTCGTTATTTGGATAATGCTTCACTATACAATTGGGAGTTCTCGTTTAGCTATAAAAGTCCATCATGAAATTAACGTCTCAAAACCGCAGGGGCAAGTAAATAGAGTGCTAATTGTTGGTGCTGGGGAAGCTGCAACGATGCTTATTCGAAGTATTAATCGGACAATGACCCATCAATATGCCGTAGTCGCCATTGTCGATGATAACCCGAACAAACAACATTTAAGTCTTTTTGGCGTTCAAGTTTGCGGAACGACAGAAGATATTCCGAACAACGTACGTAAAAAAAATATTGATATTATCATTTTAGCGATTCCTTCCCTTAGTAAAACTGGTATGAAGAGAATTTATGAACAGTGCAAAAAGACAAAAGCCAAAATTAAAACGATGCCAAAAATAGAAGACATTATGGTTGGTAAAAGGGCAATCGACGAAATGAAAGAAGTGAAGATTGAAGATCTACTTGGACGCGAAGAAGTCAAACTAGATATAGAAGCGGTTTCTAACAAAATAATCAATAAAAAAATACTTGTTACTGGAGCTGGGGGATCGATTGGTTCTGAAATTTGTCGCCAAGTAGCGCGATTTAAACCGAAACAGATCCTTTTATTGGGGCATGGGGAGCATTCAATCTATTCCATTCATCTAGAATTAATAGAAAAATATCCGTTATGTGAAATTGAATTCCTTCCCATAATTGCGGATATTCAAGATCGAATAAGGATGTTTGAAATTGTAGGGCAGTATCAACCGGATGTCATCTATCATGCTGCTGCTCATAAGCATGTGCCCTTAATGGAAGAGAATCCAATGGAAGCAGTAAAGAATAATATTTTTGGTACAAAAAATATTGCTGATGCTGCACATCATTTCCGTGTTCCTCATTTTGTCATGATTTCTACAGATAAGGCTGTGAATCCTACAAACGTTATGGGCGCAACGAAAAGGATTGCAGAAATGATCATTCAAAGTCTAGCAAATTATAGTGATACAAACTTCGCTGCAGTCCGTTTTGGAAATGTATTAGGTTCGCGTGGAAGTGTCGTTCCAAGATTTCGAGCGCAAATTGCAAAAGGTGGACCTGTTAAAGTAACTCATCCAGATATGACGCGCTATTTTATGACCATTCCAGAAGCTTCAAAGTTAGTTTTACAGGCTGGTGCTCTCGCAAAAGGGGGCGAAGTGTTTGTTTTAGATATGGGGAAGCAAATTAGAATAGTAGATTTAGCGATAAACTTAATTCGCTTATCCGGTTATTCCGAAGAAGAAATCGGCATCGAGTTTTCTGGAATTCGCCAAGGCGAAAAACTGTACGAGGAACTATTAAATCCTGAAGAAATTCAGGAAGAACTGATTTATCCAAAAATTCATATCGGAAAAGCACACTACTT
>DATMFE010000442.1:0-1812 GCA_035556295.1 Ureibacillus sp. | reverse complement strand
GAAGGATTAACAACATTTGACTCCACCTTTCTTTGTTTATAATTTGTGTAAATCTGAGAAAAATACAAAAAAAGCCTGTCACCAAGGGCATAATAATCCCTTGGTGACAGGCTCCTCCAAGTCTATTCAAAATATGATAGTTTATACTAAATTAAGTTACAACCACATCACCCCATATTCAAACAAAAAACTGCAAAGATAAAATTTCTTAAGCACCCTTCTATTTAAATTACTTAATCTCATTAGACTTATCATCTTCGGAGCCGTTATAGTTATATTGTGAGCGATCTATTGGAGTAAAGTTTTCAGGATTATGAAATCTTAATAAGTCTCCATTCACGACTTTATCAGATAGCTCTAATTTCTGTTCTACGATTTCCTGATATTTTTCCGCTTCAGCTAATTGCTCTTCTTCCAATTGCATCCCTGTATTTGAATCGTAAAATTTACCATCAACAGATGTAATAGTCGGACTTACAAATTCACCATTTCGGAATGGAACAAGTGAATCATGATTTTCAGATAATAAATCTGTTCCAAATTGGACGTAATCTTTTGTATCCACACCTAACAAATGGAGAAGGGTTGGGAAAAGATCTACTTGTCCACCGTATTCATGGTTAACTCCACCTTCTACACCCGGTACACGAATAAATAAGGGTACTCGTTGTAAACCCGAACTTTCAAATGGGGTTACTTCTTTCCCGAGAACTTGCTCCATCGCTTTATTATGGTTTTCAGAAATTCCATAATGGTCACCGTACATAATAATAATTGAACTATTATACAGTCCAGATTGCTTTAGTTCAGTAAAAAATTGTTCTAGAGCTTCATCTGCATAACGAGCTGTCTGGAAGTAGTTATCAACTGATTGATCGCCAGTCGTATGCGGTGCAATAGTGGCATCTTCATCATCAATTGAAAACGGATAATGGTGCGTTACACTTATAAATTTTGAATAGAATGGTTGAGGTAATGATTCCAAGAGTGGAATAGATTCCTCAAAGAATGGCTTATCCATTAATCCATAAGCTGCTAGGTCTTCAGGGTTCATACTATAGTAACTTGAATCAAAAAATTTGTTATATCCAAATGATTTATAAATTTCATCACGATTCCAAAAGCTTCCTTTATTTGCATGGAACACTGCAGACGTATAGCCAAGATTCCCTAAAATAGCTGGCGCAGCCTGATATGTGTTTAAACCTTTTGTTGTAAAGGCTGAACCTTGTGGTAATCCATATAAAGAATTTTCAATCATAAATTCAGCGTCAGCCGTTTTACCTTGTGCAGTTTGATGATAAAAATTATCAAAGTAAAGAGTATTTTGTTCTCTCGTTAATGAATTTAAAAATGGTGTTACTTCTTTTTCTTGTAACTTATAATCAATAAGGAAAGTTTGGATGGATTCCAAATGCACATATATTACATTCATCCCCTTCCCAACACCAAAATAAGCTGGATTTGGCTCTGCATAGTGAGTTTTTGTAAAATTAATGACTTCTGTAATGTCATCGCTATCTGCCATTGCCCTTTGTGTAGATACTTTCGTACTTTGAACCGCATCATAAATAGTGTAGTTGTACATACCTAAATACTTCACAATATAATTTCGGTCAAATCCTCTTGTCAATAATTGAGGACGATCCATCTCCGCTAAAGCTAGATTTACACCTGATATACCTAAAGCTACGGACAATAAAACAGCCGCCTTCCGATGACTCATGTCCTTTAGTTCCATCTTTACAAATTTAAAAGAAAGGAATCCAATCAATAAAACAATATCTGCGAAGAACAACAGGTCATACGGTT
>DATMFE010000441.1:0-2031 GCA_035556295.1 Ureibacillus sp. | reverse complement strand
CTGCACCCAAAATAATAAATACAATAATCGTTAATACTTTAATACTTGAAAACCAAAATTCTGTTTCGCCGAAAAAACGTACAGATGTTGCATTTAAACCAAATAATAAAAGGGCAAACAGCGCGCTCCATATCCAAACCGAAACGTCAGGAAACCATCTTTGCATAAGCAATCCAGACGCTGTAAACTCCGAACCGACAGATACCACCCAAGTCAGCCAGTAGAGCCAGCCAACCGCAAAACCAGTTCCCGGCCCGATAAACTTTGTAGCGTATACTTGAAATGATCCTGACACAGGCATTGCTACGCTTAGTTCCCCTAGACATATCATGACTAAATACATAATTAATCCACCGATTAAATAAGCAAGGAGTGTTCCCCCAGGACCTGCTGCACTAATTGTGTAGCCTGAATTAAGAAACAACCCCGTACCGATCACACCACCAAGGGAAATCATAAATAAATGACGGCTTTTCATTTTTCTTTGTAACTGATTCATAGATGTTGTATTCTCTCCCATTATGTACCTCCTTTTTATAGTAAACCCATCAAAAAACTTGGTTTATTTACATATTCTCTACAGTCTCTTCTCTGCAGGAGTAGGCTCTATTTATTCGATATGTACGAATTTTGTATATTGTATACAATATACACTTCTTAAATCTTTTTACGATTATATCATTTTTCAGATTTTTTACAACAATGAATAGTAAAAAATATTTCAATAATTCTATTTTTTATATCCTAACTAAGATTAATTGAAGTGATATGATATGATTATTTTTACACCTGTACGTTCTTTCACGCTATTTTTATACTTTTTCATCACCATGACATGAAGAGAAAGAACGGCTGATGCGATATTTATTTTAGGGGGGAAACAATGAACAAGGGGCCTATGATTTATCATTCATTAAAAGATCATGTATATAACTACATAGCAAGTCAAATTCAAGACGGTACACTGCTGCCTAACGACAAAATAAATGAAGCCAGTATTTGTTCTCAGCTGAATGTCAGCCGAACGCCTGTGAGAGAAGCGCTTATTAAACTGGCTTCAGACAATCTATTAGAATACAGACCGCGCAGAGGGTTTACTGTAAAGGAAATTGACACACCAAAAAAACTAGAAGTATTTGAAATCGTCGGTGCTTTAGATGGTCTTGCAGCTGCGCTGTCGATTGATCACTTAACGGAAGAAGATTTTACGAAGATGGATGAGCTTATTAAAAAAATCGATGTTTCGATTAAATTAGAAAATTATCAGGATTATCAAAAATATCAAACGTATTTTCATCGAGTCTATTTGAACCGATGCGGTAATGTGACCTTAAAAAAACAGCTTATATCTTTACAAGACGGATTCATCAGACAAACGTACTTTAGCAATGACAATAAAGAGCTATACGCCATTTTACATGTGATGAATGAACATCACCGCCATATTCTGAAACTTCTGAAGCAGAAAAAAAAGGCGGATGTTCAGCTTTACCTTCAAAATGTCCACTGGAACATCGAATATCCAGAAATGATTTGATCAAAGAGCTCGAGACATAACTAAATCAATTCAATCAACAGCTAGAAGCAACGAAATATATGAAACCTACGTTTATCATACCAATAAAAAAAATCCGAACGAAGTTGATTCTTCATTAAGAATCTCAATTCATTGTTCGGATTTTTCTTTAACTAAAATACTTTTGTCCCAGCCTCTTTTATTTTGCTATAGCAGAACGCTGTTTTTCTTCTTTTACGTACCAAATGAATTTCCCTGTATATCCGTAAATAATCGCCAAAATAATAGAGACAAAACTGAGCCACATAAACGGCAGATAAGCGAATGTAGAAATTCCAAGCGTTGTAGCTAGAAATACACCGTTATCCGTCCATGGAACCATTCCAGAAGTTAAGGTTCCTCCTACTTCTGAGTTACGGGCAAGCACCAGACGCTGTATTCTTAACTTATCATAACTTTTCTCCATAATTTTCGGTGTTAAAATTAATGAAACATACATCGCACAACCAAATATA
>DATMFE010000440.1:0-3056 GCA_035556295.1 Ureibacillus sp. | reverse complement strand
GCAAATCGTGCACTTGATCATGAAGGATATACTAAACTTGAGCAGTTTACAGAAGTAACAGAAGCAGAAATTCTAAAACTCCACGGTGTTGGGCCAAAAGCAATACGAATATTAAATGAGGCTCTAAAGGCTAGAGGATTATCCTTTAAGCAGAATTAAAGTTTTGGGATAATTTATTTTTCGATAAATATGTTCAAAAATAAATTTATAAAAAACCTTGAAATTTGGAAATGAATGGCTATAATTGATTGAAATACAATATAGAAAATCAATGACAAAGAGAGTAATTATTTGTAAAGGTATAGCGAGTCAGGGATAGTGAGAGCCTGATACAGAGCAAATAATGAACCGCACTTTGTAGATACTTATCTGAAATGTAGTAGGATAAGTCGGGGTGAACCTCGTTAACAAAAAGAGTGGTTAATGAACAATTAGAGTGGTACCGCGGGATGATACAACTCCCGTCTCTTTTCTTATGAAAAGGGGCGGGGGTTTTTTATATTTTTAGGGAGGGAAAAAGATGGACTATAAACAGGAATTCGCACAAGTTTTGTTTGAACATCTACAGGAGCATCTAGATAGTACTAAGTTGGAAAGTATGATTGAGCGACCTAAATTTGAAAATCAGGGCGATCTTTCTTTTCCTTGCTTTGAATTAGCAAAGGTTTTTCGTAAATCACCTCAAACAATTGCTATTGAACTTACTCAAAAAATCCAATTGACTAACCTTTTTCAACATGTAGAGGCTGTTAGTGGTTACGTTAATGTGTTCTTAAATAAAAAAGTAGTTTCAAAAAATGTAATCAATGAAATCCTTGCTAAAAAGGAAAGCTTTGGAGATGTAAACCTTGGAAATCAACATGTCATTACGATTGATTTTTCTTCACCAAATATTGCAAAACCGTTTTCCATGGGTCATTTACGTTCAACGGTAATTGGAAATTCACTTGCACTCATTTCAGAAAAGTGTGGCTATCAAGCGGTAAGAATTAACCATCTAGGGGATTGGGGAACTCAATTTGGGAAATTAATCGTTGCTTATAAGCTGTGGGGTAACGAACAAAAGATTCAAGAAAATCCGATTAAAGAGCTTTTAAAATTATACGTTCAATTCCACGATGAGGCAGAACAAAATGACGACTTAAATGATCAAGCAAGATATTGGTTTAAACAGTTAGAAGAAGGGGACGATGGCGCACTAAACCTATGGACATGGTTTAGAGAGGAATCTCTAAATGAATTTAATAAAATCTATCAATTATTAGGTATTCACTTTGATTCCTTCCATGGTGAAGCCTTTTATAACGATAAAATGGACAGTGTCGTTCACTTACTAGAACAAGCTGGACTATTAAAAGAATCAGATGGCGCAAGAATTGTAGAAGTAGGAGACGACTTACCTCCTTGTTTAATTACGAAAAAAGATGGAACGACTCTTTATGCAACTCGTGACCTTGCCGCAGCAATTTATCGTCAAAATGTTTACCAATTTGTAAAGTCAATTTATGTAGTTGGAAATGAACAAACGTTGCATTTTAAACAGCTCTTTACTGTCTTAGAAAAACTAGGATATAAATGGCATAGTGGATTGAACCATGTTCCATTTGGCATGATGTTGAAAGACGGTAAAAAAATGTCTACACGTAAAGGTAAGGTCGTTTTATTAGAAGAAGTATTAAAAGAGGCAATCGACCTTGCGAAAGAAAATATTCTGGAAAAGAACCCTACACTTCATTCAAAAGATACTGTTGCACGACAAGTGGGGACAGGAGCGGTTATTTTTCACGATTTAAAAAATCATCGGTTGAATGATATTGAATTTTCACTTGAAGATATGTTGAAATTTGAAGGAGAAACTGGCCCGTATGTTCAATATACTCATGCACGTGCCTCATCCATTTTAAGAAAAGGCAATTATCAGGCACCCGCTCATATAGATGTCTTAACTGATGAAGAAGGTTGGCCAATTATCACAAAGCTAATGGCATTCCCTGATGTGATCAACCGTGCATTTGAAGAGTACGATCCATCACAAATTGCTAAATATGTCCTTCAACTTTCCAAAGTGTTTAATAAATATTATAGTTCTGTTCGGATTCTGGATGACGAACAATATAAACAAGTGAGACTTTCACTAGTATATTGTGTTCAGATTGTGTTAAAAGAAGGGTTACGACTTCTCGGAATACAATCACCAGAAGAGATGTAATAAATTGTATGAATCATTAGCATCAATTGAAAGGTGGGTACTTTGATTAATACAAAAAATAACGGATTTGAATTCCTAGAATTTATTCATGTGAAAGAAGAGGAACTTTACCGGTATCAACCTCTAGCTGGTTCTTATGCAGTCATAAAATGTAACGGTAAATATCTTCTTTGCTACAACACATATCGGCATCAATGGGAGATCCCGGCAGGAAAAAGGGAGCCCAAAGAGACACCAAAAGAATGTGCCATTAGAGAACTCTATGAGGAAACAGGACAAAAGATAAAGGATATTGAATTTAAGGGGTTAATAAAAGTAAAAAAGTTATCGGATGATACGATAAAATACAATCCTATTTATGCAACGAACACCGAATATTTATTACCATTCCAATCTAACGCTGAAACATCTGAAATAATATTATGGGATTTAAAAGAAGAGATTGGAATCATTGATGCAGTTGATCTGAAAGTTTTCCATTTTGTAGATTGAAAATGAACAACTCGAGCGATATTTCTTTTAGAAGGAGAAATGTCGCTTTTTATTGAAGTAGTTGAAAAAGACAATTTCTTAGGGGGAAACAATGAATTATATAATGGATTTAAGAAAAATAGTTGGTACACGTCCTTTAATCATGGTTGGGGCATGTGTCATTGTACGAAATAAAGAAAATGAAATTTTATTACAGCTTCGAAATGACAATCACTGTTGGGGATTAGCTGGAGGTTCACTAGAACTTGGTGAGACTTTGGAACAAGCGGCAAAAAGAGAACTTTATGAAGAAACAGGACTTTTTGCAAAAAAGTTAACACTATTCAACGTTTACTCTGGAGAACAATTTTATTAT
>DATMFE010000439.1:0-4686 GCA_035556295.1 Ureibacillus sp. | reverse complement strand
TTTGTTTTCTATAATTCCATCACTCTGCTAATTTTTGGACACAATTTACTAACTTTTGTTGTAATTTTGAAACTTTTTTCCACGGTGAGCGTATATATTGTTATAGAAACGGTTATAAAAAAAGTAAGAAGAACTTTATATATGTATGATTTGTGAACACTATTGACTTACATTTATCTTACTAGTAAGATATAAATATAACGAATTTATTTTACTTGTAAGCTTTTATAAATTTATGAAAGCGAGGAGTTATTATTATGACAGTAACAATTTACACACAATCAAGCTGTTCGTCATCACGCAAAGCAATTAAATGGTTAAAAGAAAACAACATTAATTTTGTTGAGAAAAGAATTACTTCTCATCCATTAACATTAAATGAGTTTAAAAATATACTACGGATGACTGAAGATGGTACAGACGAAATAATTGCAACGAATTCAAATGATTTTAAAAATCTTCATATTGATATTGACCAACTTTCAATTCAAGAGCTATATGACTTAATTCAAAAACATCCACGTATGTTACGTAGCCCAATTCTGTTGGATGAAAAACGAATACAAGTTGGCTACAATGAAATGGATATTCGCCGCTTTATTCCACGTAAAGTTCGTGCATATGAACTAGTTGCAATGCAAAAGCTTGCTAGCCAAATGTAATAATTGGTTAGACTAGTGATCGAGATTTCCTTTGGATTTTTCCTTCACAAAGCTAATCAAATAGATGGAGGCTTTCGCATTATGGATAACCAAAGGTATGAACATCTTTCTTCTCTTTTTGAGGTTGTCTCCTCATTAGAAAGAAAATGGGCAAATGAATGGAATCAAAAAAATGAATTAGGTTTTTCGAAATCTCATATATTATTGTTAGAATTATTAGCAAAGGAAGGTCCAAAACGTCCCTCTGCAATTGCTGAGCGCCTTAAAATTACAACTGGTGGCGTAACTGTGTTAACAACAAAACTGATTAATTCAGGTTTTGTTGAAAAAACACAAAATAATACAGATCGACGTTCTTCCCAGATTGCTATTACTCCAGAAGGGAATAAAATCTTAGAAGAGTCACGATCACAAGTGACGGATATGGTAAACTCCATGTTTGGTATGCTAACAAATGATGAACTGAAAACATTACATACCATTTTCGAAAAATGCTTAATTAATAGCAAGTAGAAGGGATAGTACATGAAAGGTAAACTTTCGTGCGCTATCCCTTTTTCTCATTCAAAGTATGGAACCAAACTCCCCCTTCCCTCGTTTATAATAAAAAAGAGAATTACTCGGTCTTCCCGAATAATTCTCTCTAATCTTACGCTGTTAACACACCATCAACAATCGAAACATCTGCTAATAGAATCTCTTTTAATCTTGCTTTCGCACGGAATAAGCGTGATTTTACAGTACCGATGGATACTTTCATAAGATTTGAAATTTCAGCTAATGAATATTGATCAACATAGAAGTACCATAATGTTTTTTGATAAATCCCATCAAGCATTTTCATTTTTTCTTGTACGAGTTTCGTTACTTCTACCTTTTCGACTTGTTCTTCCGTTGACAAATCATTGTTGGGAACCAAGTCTAGAATAGGAACGTCTAATGTTTCAGGTTGGTGCATTAAATACTTACTACGACGTACATTTTTTCGATAACGGTCACGGAAAGTGTTCATCGTAATTGTTGTTAACCAAGCTTTAACATGTTCGACTTGAGTAACTTGTTGTTCATTACGAACTACTTTTACCCAAACTTCTTGCATCAAGTCTTCTGCTTCTTGTGCGTTACGTGTTAATTTTAAACATAAATGATATATATATCGGTTATATTCTTCATATACTCCAGCTAAATTACTATTCATTGTGATTACCTCCAGATAAAAGACGTAATTTATATACCTTATCTCTACACTTATCATTTTGCCAAAAATTTGTATTACATCCCATCGCATTAGCTTTCATTTCCATTACATTGATGTAAGTTTTCTGTTTCTTAGGACAAGTCAGATATTACAAACAACACAAATGTCTGGCACCTCAACAATTCTAAACCTTTCAGTACCTTACACTCATATCCTTCCCCTCTTATCTGCTATACTGAATTTAACTTTGAAATTTTGGAAATGAGGGAATTTTATGAGTCATTTACAGTCTTTAGATCAATATTTTTCACAACATCGAGATCAACACTTAGAAGAGCTTAAAGAATTTTTACGTATTCCTAGTATCAGCTCTCTATCAGCACATAAAGGGGATATGCTAAAAGCGGCAAACTGGTTAGCAGATAGCCTTAAAAAATTAGGAATTGAACAAGTTTCAATCGATGAAACAAAAGGCCATCCAGTTGTGTATGGTGAGTGGCTTCATGCAAAAGGTAAACCAACAATTCTCTTCTATGGTCACTATGATGTGCAACCAGTAGACCCATTACACCTTTGGGAATCAGAGCCGTTTGATCCGACAATTCGTGATAACAAATTATTTGCTCGCGGTTCTTCAGATGATAAAGGACAAGTCTTCATGCACTTAAAAATGATTGAAGCACTTTTTGCAACGGAAGGCACACTTCCTGTAAATGTGAAATTTATTTATGAAGGTGAAGAAGAAGTTGGAAGCCCTAACTTACCTGCTTATGTAGAAGCAAACAAAGAAAAACTTGCAGCGGATTTAATATTAATTTCAGATACTGGACTATACGCACCAGGAAAGCCAGCAGTTTGTTATGGTTTACGTGGTTTAACAGGAGTTCAAATCGATGTTCGTGGAGCAAAAGGTGACCTACACTCTGGTCTTTACGGTGGTGGAGTGCAAAATGCAATTCATGCATTAACTGAAATCTTGGCTTCTTTCCGTAACGAAGATGGTCAAATCTTAGTTGAGGGATTCTATGATAAAGTACTTCCACTTACAGATGAAGAGCGTCAAGCTTACAAAGATTTAAATTTTGATGAAGAAGCATTAAAAGAAGAAATCGGCGTTAAAGAACTATTCGGGGAAAAGGGCTACTCTTACCTTGAGCAAACATGGGCTCGTCCTACTCTTGAAATTAACGGTGTATTTGGAGGTTTCTCAGGTGAAGGGATAAAAACTGTCCTTCCTGCAGAAGCTGGTGCAAAAATTACTTGTCGTTTAGTACCTAACCAAGACCCTGAAGAAATCGTTGATTTACTTCGTAAGCATATCGAAAAACATAAACCAGCTGGTGTAGAAATTACGGTATCCGAATTTGATAAAGGCGCTCCATTTATTACACCTTTTGATCATCCAGTAATTCAGGCTGCTGGTCGTTCATACGAAAAGGTTTATAATGTCCCAACAGCTTATACACGTGGTGGCGGGTCAGTACCAATTGTTGCTGAATTTGATCAAATTTTAGGATTACCGGTTGTATTAATGGGATTCGGTCTAAATAGTGAAAATTTCCATGCGCCAAACGAACATTTCCACTTAGAAAACTTCGATAAAGGTCTTAGAGTTCTAGGTGATTATTTACATGAGGTTTCCAGTTTAGACTTTAAATAAAAAATCTTTAGGGGGAAGTTTCTATTAATTAGAAACTTCCCTTTTTAAAGAAAAAGACACAACTCAAGTACAGATTGAGTTGCACCTATCATTTTTCAAAAGATGTTTACATCAGGTAATTATACATTCATTCAAGTTGATGTCCTCATAGATTCAAGCACTTAGGTCCTTTAAAAAACTACTTTATTTTTTACTTACCAACTCATATATCTTCTCAAATCCCCTAGTCTTGTGTTTTTCCATTAATTCTTTAACTAGCAATACATCACGAGCTTTCAAGGCTTCCAAAATTTCAGTGTGTTCAGAAATTGAGAGACTTAAATCTTCGTTGCTTTGAAAAACACGTGGGTAACGGCTTGAGTTATTCCATAATTCATCGATGATATTATATAATCGTTGGTTATTTGCAAATGAATAAATAAATTGATGAAACTCTCTGTTCGACCGATCGTATGTGAGAGGGTCGAATGCTTGTTTTGATTTTTCTATTATCTCTTCCAAATCAGATAGATTTGAGTTTGACATATTAGCTACTGCGAGTTGAGCAGCCAAAACTTCTAAATTAAAACGAATTTCAAAGATTTCCTTTATATCTTTTAAAGACATTGTTTTTACTATTGCACCTGCATGAGGCAATATTTCAATAAATCCTTCAGATGCTAGTATTTGAAATGCCTCTCTTACTGGTATTGAACTTACATTAAAGCGTTCAGAAATATGGGCTATAATCAGACGTTCTTCTGGTTTTAACTTTCCTTCAATAATTTCTTTTTTTAAATTTTCATATACTAAATTCATTTTTGTTTTAGCTTTCTTCATTATCATTAAGAATCATCCCTTTAACAGATTTTATTTATCCACTTATACTTTTGTAGAATTTTTCCATTAGTGAATAATATGTTCCTGTTTAAGTCATTAAGCTTGGTAAAAATGTAATAATTTCTGGGAATATAACTAAGAGAGCAATAATAACTAGATCACCAATGATAAATGGTATGCTTCCTTGTATTATCTCCTTTATATCACTATCTGGAACTGCCCCTTTAATAATAAATAGACTTATTCCAAACGGTGGTGTAACTAAAGCAACCTCACATAAGAATACAAGAAGCACGCCAAACCAAATCGGATCATATCCTAATGCTTCAATGGCTGGTAAAATAATA
>DATMFE010000438.1:0-10218 GCA_035556295.1 Ureibacillus sp. | reverse complement strand
TTTTCTAATATCGCCTTTGCAAAAGTTAGATTGTATTGGAGTTTCTAATAAAGCTGCCATTTTTTCTAATAACTAAATGAATTTTTCTAATAAGCATGCGTAATTTTCTAATATCGCCTTTAGAAATGCTAGATTATGAGTGAGTTTCTAATAACTCAGCTATTTTTTCTAATAACTAGGTGAACTTTTCTAATAAGCATGCGAAATTTTCTAATATCGCCTTTGCAAAAGTTAGATTGTGTGGGAGTTTCTAATAAACTAGCCATTTTTTCTAATATCAAGGGGAGTTCTTCTAATAAGACTAGAAAATTTTCTAATATCGCCTTTAGAAATGCTAGATTATGAGCGAGTTTCTAATAACTCAGCTATTCTTTCTAATAACTAGGTGAACTTTTCTAATAAGCATGCGAAATTTTCTAATATCGCCTTTGTCAAAGCTGTATTTCTAATAAAAAACACCCACCTGTAAGATGGCTCAGGTGGGTTTGCTAGTTCTAGATTGTCGAAATGCTTACTCTTCAAGAGGATTGCTAGCAAGAATTTTAAACACTACTTCTACTGTTCGAACACTGTCTTTTTCAGCAAGGTCGATGGTAAAGGTTAAATATTGAGAGAAAACTCTTTCAATTGGAATTCCAGGTTTTGATTCGTCAAATTCCCAATCTGGATTATCTTCGAATGCGATCGATCTAATTTCTAAAACATCACTATAAACAGAAGGGATGAGAAATGTTACTCGATCCCCATTGTTGAATACAATAGGTTCTGTCGTTTCAAATACTAGTTTGTCTTGGCTGATAAATCCATCTACATTTGTATATGGTATCGGTTCATTGTTAACTTCAACCTCAAAGCCTAACGGACTCTCTAATTCATAAAACCACGCATTCTCGTCTGGTTCTAGCTCTGGATCCGTACCTGGTTCTGGCTCTTGCCCTGGCTCCGGTTCAGGACCTGGCTCTGGCTCTTGACCTGGTTCAGGTTGCGGATTTGACACCGGATTTGAAACTGGAACTTGGACTGGTGCCTTTTGATTATCCTTCAACAATGCTTGTCGTTGTAATAACTCAGCTTTCTCTTCAGGAGACAAATCTTCTAAAAATTTTTGTAATGCTTGTGCCTCTTGCTCTTTTCTTGCCTCTTCATTTTTCCTGTCTTGCTCTTCCTTTTTTCGCTGCATTTCTTTAATTAGATCAGAGGTTGTTGGCGCATCTTTTAATCTTTCCTCACGTTTCGATTGATCAAATTTTAGCTCAACCCCATTATTCAATGTGTCTAATGTTGGGGATGGCGGGGTATTTGTACCCTCGGAAATATTCGCTACTTGGCGATTATACTGTTCTTGCGTAATTTTCCCAGTACTAAGCATTTCATTTAATAATGCATAAGGAATCCTATCCAAATTAGTAGATTGAGGAACGGACTGTCCATTATTTCGTTGTTGATCCAGCATTTGTTGATTTTCTTCATTAATTTTTGCAAGTTTTCCTAATATAGCATCAATAACCTCTGGTGAAGAGGATTGTAGCATTTGTTGTAACGTCACATTTGACATTTGCCCCACTTGATCAGATGAACCGTTTAGAAGAGCTGACATACTAGGGTATAGTAGCGGCGGCATATCGGGATTAGATTCTTGATTACCAAAGTTGACGACTCCTGAAAATAACCCGATCACTGACTCTCCCGTATTCGGATCTACCCCCACAAAGAAATTGGTACCTCTTACACTCATGAGTCCATTAGGGGTTTCTAATTCGAACTCATCTTCACTATTTTTAATAGAAGCTACATCTACCCAGGCGTTGCCTTTCTTTAACGTCACCTTCGTAATCGTGCCCTCTTTATTTGACACTTTCGTTAAAGAGAGCGTCGTATTTTCTTCTAGTATAAATTGATCATCCGCTTCCCCACTATTTGAAAACTGAAGAATGGCCCAAGAATTAGCACCTGTTGTAATTTCATCTCCTTGAGATAAGTGCATATCTTTAAAGGCAGTGATTGATTTTTTACCGCCTGCTAGCTTCACTTCCACTGTCCCTTGATATGAACTAAGGATGGCTTCTCTCGATGAATCTGCTGCGAATGTTTCCTTAGGAACAATAGCCACTGTGAAAAAGAATACTAACACTAAAAAACGAATCGTTTGTTTCAACGTTTGCCACCTCCTTTAATTGAACGTTTTATTTCGAATGACCACATTGTTTAATGCAGCATCCCAAGCAACATGTAATTGTAATTGCTCTGCTATAAATCTCACAGGTATATAAGTAGAACCGTCAAGTACTGTTGCAGTCACATCTAATGAATAGCTCGTTTTGACACCAGACCGATTGATTTGTACAGTTTTACTATTGACCTTAAACACAAATGTTGTTGTTTCATTGGATAGTGTAATTTTTCCTGATTTTTGATCATAATGAACAGTTAATCCTAGTTCCTCTCCAATAGCTCTTAAAGGAAGGAGTGTACGAGATTCAATCATCTTCGCATTTTCATCTAGTACCTTACCATTCACTAAAACTTCTAATTCCTTTGAAAACGGTTGAGATAGGAACGTATCATAAGAAGCGATGATTCGAATTTGATGATTTCCTGCTTCTAGTACTAATAACGCCCCGTCCTCTTGCACCAAAACATCCACTGGCTCGTTAAATTGTGCGTACTGTATTACCCCATTTGTATTGCCATAATCTCCAGCTATGCCGGTAACCGTTGAAACAACGCCATTTTTCAATTGACGAATCGTGTGATTTTTACGATCTGCAATCAATAATGTGGAATCGTCTAACAATACCATTCCTTCTGGTGAAGAAAACTGTGCACTAGTAGCAGGACCGTCAACAAATCCACCTTCTACATAGTACTGATTTGTAGATAATTCTCCTGAACCCGCTACAGTAGATACAACATTTTTACTAAAATCAATATAACGGATCCGTTGATTCCCTCGATCTGCCACATATAAATTATCATGTTGGTCAATGAGTAAAGCACTAGGTTCATTAAACATTGCATCTTGTAGAGCACCGTCCGCAAAATCACCAGCAAAATCTGGCATCCCTTGTGTATACTCCACTATGCGTGAGGATGGTTTGGTGATCGTACTTACGATTCCGTTCTGTGATATTTTTCGGATTACATGATTTAAAGTGTCCGCCACATAAATATTACCTAACGAATCCACTGCAACATCTTGAGGTGCATAAAAACGGGCATTTTCTACTTCACCGTCTTTGAATCCCATTACCCCATCACCTGCAATGGTCGTGACACTGCCATCCATACTGATTTTTCGAATTGCATGATTAGCCACATCAGCAACAATAATGCTTCCGTCATTTGCAATGGCTAATCCACCAGGTTCGTGAAACCCAGCTTCTAGATTCTTTCCATCAAGGAAACTTCCTTGAAAGGCTATGTCTCCATCTATTAAAAATGGTGAACCTGCTAATGTTGTGACTTCGCTTTTCGTGATTTGACGAATGACCTGATTATTTGAATCTGCAACGATGATGTTGCCATTCGTTAACTTCACAAAACTTGATGGTGTATCAAACTTTGCATCCGTTAATGGTCCATTCTTCAGATCCCCTTTGCCATTGCCTGCAAAAGTTCTTACTTCATTTAACACATGGTTAATAGGCTCTTGTTGTGCAGCAAAACTAGGTACAATTAGGAATGTACAGATTGTTACGATCGCTATAAAACTAACGAATAAGTTTCGTTTTAATCGCATGATTTCACCTTCCTTTATCGATTGTTTTTTCGATTATTTCGGTATATTGAAGAGTTAACTCTGGTTCCAACCTACTCCCCATGTTTCATGATTTAAGTCTTATATCACCTCTCTTTAAAAAAGTAGATTACTAAGAATCTGAGAAATCTATTGCTATTCTTTAGCGTGAGTCATAAAATTTATTTAGAATCCTGCAAAATATCTATCAAAATTACACTCAACCTAGTAAAAATACCACACAAAGCAGAGATTCCAATTTATTCCTCATCTTATTACCATAACAGAAAATTCCAATCTACCATACTAACAAATGTTAATTTTATATCTATTAACATTCGAGACTATAGATGATACAAAATAAAATCATAGAATGAAGGAGGTACCTTATGGAACCTGTGTTGAATCTCACGAAAATGATCATGCCAAAGATTTCACCAAAATATGTTGAACGTGATCATCTAAATGCCCTCATCGAAGTCAACAGCTACAAAAAACTGACAATCCTTCGTGCACCTGCAGGATACGGTAAAACAACTTTACTTAGTGCCTATCTTAGAAAGAGTTCACAATCAGTTGCTTGGGTCGCACTTGATGAAGGAGATAACAACCCCATTTTGTTCTGGACTTACTTCGTCACGGCCATCACGAAGACTTACCGTCCAATGGCTGCGGATACGGTTGATTCTTTATTACACATTTCAAACCAACGTCAGCTTAAAACTGGACTTTATAGGCTTATTGAAGAGTTAACAGCTTTTCAACACCCCGTCACAATTGTGTTAGACGACTACCATTCCATTCAAGACGAGCAAATTCATGACTTACTTATTCAATTAATAGAGTACTTACCAGAAAATGTGCACCTGTATGTTACATCACGAACAACTCTCCCCTTTCCACTTGCTAAATGGCGTGCCAAACAATGGATTCAGGAGGTGAATGTGTCACATTTAAAATTCAATCGTCAGGATACGAAGACGTTTTTATCAAAAACAACCAATCGTACTTTAAGTGAATCACACATACAAAACATTTATGATGAAACTGAAGGCTGGATATCAGGCTTAATATTGACAACCCTCGCCTATGAAAATGAAGACACACCTCATGATTCCTATCATTCTTTGACAACAGATTTTTTATGGCAGGAGATTATACATAAACTCCCTTTAGATCTTCAGGATTTCTTACTCAAAACTTCACTTTTACAAGATTTAGACCCAGCACTGTGTAACGAGTTAACAGAAAGAACAGATAGCTCAAATTTGTTACAGCAACTTGTGGAAGATGGCTTATTTACCTTTCAATTACCAACCACTGTTGTAACCTATAGATACCATCATCTATTTATGGATGCGTTGCAAAACGAGTTAGCTAAACGCTATGATGCCCATACCATTTCACGAATTGTAAAAAAGGCTGCCATCATTTACTATGCAAAGGGAGATTTATTTCCCGCTATCGAGCTCGCTTTGAAATATAAACTTTATGATGTTGCGACAAGATGGATAGAAGAACACCTACTCACAATTCTTTCATCTGTGCAACCTGGAGTATTCATAATTTGGTTGAAGAAACTACGTGAAGTGTCTTTTCCGCTAAGTTACGGGGTCCTTATTTCTGGGTTCATGAATGCCGTTTCAACGTTAAATTTCGAATTTGCTCAAGAGCTAATGGACGAGTTAGAGGTTTTACAACTGGCAGAACAGTGGATGGATAATCCACAACATGTGTCTTTAACTAACCTTTATATTCGAACAAAAGCCTATTACTACGTCGGGCTCGGCGACAAACTAAATTACGTTTTATCTCTACTACAGTCTCAACTGAGTGAAGATAAGCCATCCGATTGGGCAACACTTGACATCTCTTATAATAATTTCGAAATAAACTTATTGAGAATGGGGTTAGCCTCCAAAGGGAGATTAATTTCTGTAGAGGATTCATCGAAAGTCGTGCAGCTATTCAGACATACTGAACTGAATTCACTGGCAGTTTCGCCTTATATATTTGCAGTTGGTGTAGCGATGTTCTATGAACTGAATGAAATAACAGAGGCAGAAAAGGAATTAGCCATTGTAATTGAAATAGGTCATCAAAAAGACAGGCCGGATTTATATGTACCTATGTATATATTGAAAGCAAAGATGTATATTATGCAGGGTCAACTACTATCTGCACACGCATTACTGCAACAAATAACAGAAAAAGTGAATGATAAGCATTGGAAAAACGCACTTAAAATGATGCAAGCCCACTGTCATTTATTAAATGGGGAACTAGAAAGTGCACAATTTTTACTAGATATCACAAAGTCATATGAACCATTTTGGCGACTCACATATGCACGATTCCTTCTAAAGAGCTCGCGCAATGAGGAAGCGTTACATACGATTATTCAATTAAAAACAGAAGCAGAACAAGAAGGTCAGTTGGCAACACTTTTAGAATCGATGGTATTAGAAACAATTTGTCACAATCAAATGGCTAATCATGACGTTGCACTAAAGACGTTGCATGATGCCTTTCAACTGGCTGCTCCGTATGGCTATATCAGAACATTCCTTGATGAAAAGGAGCTCTTGCCAATTATTGAACGTTATTTCCTTGCCCCTACTTATATAGAAATGAGGAATTCAAATTTACAAGACTATTTAGCTAAACTCAAGGAGCACATGCCTTTCTTAAATGAGAATAAACAAGTAATGGAGCAGTTAACACCTCGTGAAAAAGAGATTTTTAAGCTTATTATTGCAGGAGCTAAAAATCGCGAAATTGCAAATGAGCTACACCTTTCCCAAGGCACTGTACGTGTTTACATTTCATCCCTTTATAGTAAACTTGGTGTCACCACGCGTGTACAAGCACTCCTATTTGCACAGCAAAATGGAGATCTATTAAATTAAATTTAATTAAGGACGATTCCCTTCCACCAATTAAAAAAGAGACTGCTGATTGTAAATAATCAACAGTCTTTTTTGTGTTTGGATATTAATATATTATTCTTATTTGTAGTATTCCATCATTCTATCAAATATGTCAGCTGTTTCTTCAGCTGTTTTACGAATGATAAATTGGCTACCTTTAAATTCTTGGTTAATTGCATCTTCTACTTCTTTTGAATGATAAAGTTCAACGATTTTTAAGTAATCTTCATTGTCTTTATCTTCTGCTCTTGCTGCCATAATGTTGATATAAGGTTCAATTGTCTCTGACTCTGTGTTTTCGAAATAGATTGCATCTTCAGCTGGTGTAAATCCTGCTTGTACTGCAATACCATTGTTAATTAAAGAAACTGTTACATCAGGTAATACACGTGGTGTTTGTTGTGGTTCCATAGGGATAAATTCAAGTTCAAGTGGATTTGATGTAATTTTTGTTTCGTCCCCTGTAATACCAAAATCATCAGCTAATTCGATTACTCCAGCTTCTTGCAATAAGTTTAAAGCACGTGGCATAGATGATGCGTCATTAGGAATCGCAACTTTATCACCTTTTTTCAGTTCATCTAAAGAAGCGATTTTTTCTGAATAAATACCTAGTGGTGCGAACACTGTTGTACCAATTGGAACCACATCTTCACCAGATTCTTTTACAAAGTTAGCGAAGAATGAAATTGTTTGGAATGCGTTTAAATCGATATCACCAGCTGCTAATGCTTTGTTTGGCATAATATAATCTGAAAACTCTACTACTTCTAAAGTGATTCCCTCTTTTTTAGCTAATTCAACCATTACTGGCCATTGAGGACCATCTGCACCGTTTACACCAATTTTAATTACTTTATCTTTGCCTGCTGCACTTCCATTACTTTCTTCCCCACCGCCACATGCTGCTAGAGCAATAGCTGCAAGTGCTGTTAAAACTAATAGTAAAATCTTTTTCATTGCTGTCTACTCCTATCGTCTCATTATTTTTTTGGCAAGTGTATTACCAATCCATTGTGCAATTTGCACTAAAATTATTAATATAACAACTGTCACAATCATGACGCTCGTATCGAATCGTTGATAACCGTATGTAATGGCTACTTGACCTAAACCACCGCCACCAACATAACCAGCTACAGCTGAGAAGTCGATTAAGCTGACTGAAACGAATGTTAATCCTAAAACAAGAGGTCCAAGTGCCTCTGGAATTAATACAGTGAATACAATATTTAATGGGCTAGCTCCCATCGCCTTTGCGGCTTCTATTACTCCTGGATCAATACTCATTAAGTTTTGCTCCACGATACGTGCAACGCTAAATGTTGCCATGATGGCCATTGGGAAGATGGCTGCCCCTGTTCCAATCGTTGTCCCCATTACTGCACGTGTTACCGGCATTAAAAATACTAGAAAGACTATGAAAGGGATTGGACGAATGATATTAATGATGAAGTTTATAATACCAAAGACCAATTTGTTTTCTAAAATGTTATTTTGTCGAGTAACAAATAACGCCAAGCCAACAATGATCCCTAAAATCGAACCCAAAATGAGCGTAAAGGCTACCATATAGATTGTTTGACCAGTGGCCTCTATGATGTGCTGATAAAAGGTACTCCAATCAACTTTCATCTACGTTAACCTCCTTAATATCAACAACTGCTTGTAGTTCTTGAATTGCCTTTGATACTTTTTCTTGTTCACCTTTAAAGGACAAAACTAAGTTTCCCAATAAATTCCCTTGGATTTCACGCACAGAACCATACACAATATTGAATTGTACATCGTATTTTTGAGTCACCTGTGATAATAATGGTTGGTTTGTTGCGCCACCTTTATATGTCACTTGGTATATATGTTTATCTCCAGCAGCATGCCACTCTTTAAGTAGTTCTGCAGAAGGTAAATCCTTGTTCACTGATTCAATGAAGCGTTGTGTCGTAGGGTGCTTTGGTTTTGTAAATACATCAAGCACTTCACCTAATTCAATGACTTCACCATTTTCCATTACGGCAACGCGATTACAAATTGTTGTAATAACATTCATTTCATGTGTAATCAATAAAACCGTAATACCTAATTCTTTATTTACCCGTTTTAACAACTTTAATATATCGTTTGTTGTTTCTGGATCAAGTGCCGATGTTGCTTCGTCACAAATCAAAATCTCAGGATTCGTTGCTAATGCACGCGCAATCCCCACACGTTGTTTTTGTCCACCTGATAATTGTTCAGGGAAGTTTTTCGCCTTATCTGACAAACCAACAAACTCTAATAATTCTGCTGTTCGACGTTGGATCTCAGCCTTAGGAACACCTTCTAGTTTCAATGGATATGCGATATTTCCTGCCACTGTACGAGACGAAAATAAATTAAAGTTTTGAAAAATCATCCCAATTTTGCGTCTTTGCTGACGTAATTGTTTCGCCGACAATGATGCTAAATCTGTATCGTGAATTTTAACCTTTCCAGATGTAGGAGATTCTAGTTTGTTTACTAGCCTAAGTAAAGTACTCTTCCCCGCACCACTAAAACCAATGACACCGAAAATATCACCTTTGTTTACTGTGAGTGATACGTTCTTAACAGCATGAACTTCACGTTTTGCCACTGTAAAAGTTTTAGAAACATCTAAAAATTCAATCATATTTATCCCTTCTTTCTCTAAAACCTTTATAAAAAAAAAATCATTTCTTAAAAGCTAAGAAATGAAAGATTTGCAATGACTCTCATTCTTATCTTCCAAGTTCATCACTTGCAGGATTTGGCACTGGCATAAAGCTGCTGCCGAGACTTCCTAGGGCCTGTCCCTCCGTCTCTCTTGATAAGAACTATATTAAATTATGTATATTATAATTGTTTTTAATTTTAATAATATTAAATCAATTTGTCAATATAGTTTCAGATTAATAAGAAATCTTACCTTAAAGTAGAATTAAACCACCTTTTCTAAGAATAAATTCCACAACGTATTCATAATTTGTTATCCTAACATATCTTATTCAAATATTTGGTTATAATGTAAGTATTAGGATTAGCATACATACGCAAACTTAGGTTACTAGTTAACAGTGATACATATTGATAGATTTTATAGGGAATAAACTGCTTGCCTGAAGAAGGTTCAATTAGTGGTGATCGAAGGTGGGTCGCTCAATGATAGTAAAGAACGACAATAGACAATGAAATGCGAGGCTAAATACAAGTAATAAGAGTTAATAGATGAGTCTGCATTTGAACCCAGTATTAAAGCAATTGGTTCATACTTTTTTGTCAACTCAGTTTACATAGATTTGTTTAAATTTTTGTCATCTCAGTTGACAAAAAATCCATTGACTCTTATGAATATATCAAGCATTTTGAAGCATAAAAAAACACGACAGCGAAATTGCTGTCGTGTTTTATAGTTATGACCCGTACGGGATTCGAACCCGTGTTACCGCCGTGAAAGGGCGGTGTCTTAACCACTTGACCAACGGGCCATGGCTCCGAAGGTAGGACTCGAACCTACGACCAACCGGTTAACAGCCGGTTGCTCTACCACTGAGC
>DATMFE010000437.1:0-5072 GCA_035556295.1 Ureibacillus sp. | reverse complement strand
AAAGGATTACTTGCCGATTCTGCTGCTGGTGTAATTGGTGCAGTTTTAGGTACATCAACACCTGCTACAAGTGTTGAATCCTCAGCTGGTATCGCAGTTGGAGGAAAAACTGGTTTCACATCGGTTGTGATTGCAGCTTGTTTTCTTGTTGCATTGTTCTTCTCACCAGTAATTAGTGTCATTTCGGTAGAAGTGACGTCTGCGGCATTAATTATTGTTGGTGCATTAATGGCAATGGAAATCCGCAAAATCAACTGGACAAAGTTAGAAATTGTGATTCCAGCCTTTTTAACAATCATCATGATGCCATTAACATCTAGTGTCGTCATTGGGATTGGATTAGGATTTGTCCTTTATCCAATTTGTTTAGCAGCACAAAAGCGTTATAAAGAAGTTCATCCAATTATGTATGTTCTTTGTTTGTTATTCCTTTTATACTTTGCGTTTATTTTATAGGAAAGAGTTTAGGAAAAGTATAATCCATCATTAATTTTGTATTTTACTTTTCGTTTCTGATGCAAATTGTTTTGAGACAGTTACCGCAGTCGCAGGTTCCGCTCCGCAGGCAATCATCGAGCCCAATGTTTAAAATATGTCATTGTATTAGCTGATATGCCGTATTCTCTGGGGGAGATAAGGTTTAGTATTGAATATACTTTGTGGAAAAAATAACAGTAGATTTTCAGCTTATTATGAGAAATATGCCTATTCTATTGTAAATAACAGTAATTTTTACTCTTATTTGATTAAAATCAATGATTTTCATCTGATTCTGAGCAATTAACAGTAGTTTTTGCGCTTATTTTAAGGGATCTGTCTATTTTACAGAATATAACCGTAATTTCTACCCTTATTTTTTTCCTATCCATTCTTCACCCTAAGCATTAACGGTAGTATTTACCTTAATAATTTCTATTTAAGTATGGAATTCCCAATGACATTGCTCGTTTATCCTGCAGGACACGTAACGTTTCTTTGAATTCACATTTTCGACGGATCTTCACCTGACTCGGAAGCGTATTGTAATTAGCAAATAGTTACTATTATTGAGACTAGTAACCTTTGAAATTTTACTTTTTCTCTGCCCCTTTCTTCGTTTCATGCAATCAAGTATACTCTATCTAATAGATAGATGAAGGAAGGAACTTCATATGATGGGGGAAAATGGCTTTGTTAGAAAACATTTAGTTGTCATTATGACAAGTTTTTTTATGCTTGGTATAACGGGTACACGCCCTTTAGTTTCATTACTTTCTCAAAAACTTGGAGCTAATTTGATAGAAATTGGATTTATCACGGCGATATTTTCCTTTTTGCCATTTTTCTTAGCGATTCGAGTTGGAAAGTATATCGATCATCACGGATATAAGATCATTATACTTGTTAGCTCGCTTTTTAGTTTTTTAGGCTTGATTTTTCCGCTAATCATTCCGAATATAATTGGTATTTATATTTCTCAGGTTATTACCGGGGTTACTTATACAATATTTGCTGTAGCTGGCCAAGCGATGGCTGGGGCAAATGTGAATGAGAAAAATAATCGAGATTCGAATGTCATGAAGTTTAGCCTAGGGATGGCTTTAGGTAGCTTTTTAGGTCCTTTTATTGGCGGTTTTTTTGCAGAAGAGTGGGGTTACCTTAATGCATTTCTAGCTTTAAGTATTAGTAGTTTGTTTGCTATGCTGCTATCCCTGTTAATTGTTGAAGTGGGTGGAAAAGCAGCTCAAGGGCATGTTCACCAAAAAATTGGTAACACAATTGGATTATTAAAGGAATCTATTTTTAGAAAAATTATGTTAATAGGTGTATTGATTTTATTTGGAAAAGACATTTATACATCGTTTTTCCCATTGTTAGGGGTAGAGTTTGGACTTTCAAATAGTTTAATAGGAATGATTATCTCCATCAATGCACTAGCTGGCATACTCATAAGATGGTCATTACCTAGTTTATTAAACAGATTTTCTAGAACGAATATTATTATTGGGTCCATTCTTCTGGCGGGTATATGTATGTTGATTCTACCTTTTTATGGGAATTGGGTCGTTTTAACTGTTTTTTCATTTGTTTTAGGAATTGGTCTTGGGATCGGTCAACCTTTATCCATCTCTGCAACAATTCAATACTTACCTAAGCATAGAGTGGGGGAAGGTCTAGGGTTAAGGCTAAGTGCGAACAGATTAACGCAACTTTTATCTCCATTAGTGATTGGGGGTATTGCTGAATTGGTGAGTATGAAAGGCGTCTTTTATCTTGTTGGAGTCGTATTGTGTATCGGATCAAGTGGATTAAGAGGCTTACCTGAAAGTGACGAGTGAATAGATATTTCAATAAAAATGCCATGATGGAGTAGTAATAAACTCTATCATGGCATTTTATTTACATGAGATTATATTCCACTATTTTCGAATAGTATTCGGAGGCGTTTTGCCACTTAGACCAGCCACTAAATTCTTCGCCGCCAACATTGCCATCTTATACCGAGTTTCATAGGTTGCCGAGCCGATGTGAGGTAGGGTAACGACGTTTTTCAAAGATAGTAATGGGTGATCTGGTTGGACAGGTTCTTGGACGAAGACATCAAGGCCTGCAGCTAGGATCTCTCCTGTTTCTAAAGCATGAACCAGCGCTTGTTCATCCACCGTTTTTCCTCTTGAGCCATTGATGAAGATGGCTGTGTTTTTCATTAGCTCAAATTCTCTTTTCCCCATCAGGTATTCCGTTTCAGGTGTTAAAGGGGTCATTAAGCAAACGTAGTCGGATTGTTGGAGAAGTTCGTCCAGTGAGCAGTAGGTTGCACCAAAGACTTTCTCTGCGAATTCGTTATGAGAGCGATTGTGATAAAGAATTTGCATGTCAAAGCCAAAGTGAGCTCTTTTTGCAATGGCGTTCCCAACACCACCCATGCCAATAATTCCTAAGACTTTGTGATGGACATCGACTCCAAACAAGTTTTCTCCAATCATAGACTTCCATTGACCTGTTTTCACTAGTTGGTCCATTTCAGGGATTCTTCTTGCAGTGGCTAATAGCAAGCCAAACATCGTATCTGCTACGGTGTCATTTAGGACATCGGGCGTATTTGTAGCCGTAATGCCACGCGCGGAGATTTCCTCCATATCGAGATTATCGTAGCCAACTGATGTGTTGCACACGATTTTTAACTGTGGTGCATGATCCAATAGCTCTTTATTCACCTTTAACCCTGATCCGAGGATTCCGTGAGCATCTTTTAACTCTTCGTAGAAGTGAGAGAGAGTATCAGAATCTAGTTTCTCGAAGCTAACCACATTACACGTTTCTGAAATATAATCTAGTACTTTTTGATCTACTTTTTTATAGACAATCGCTTTTGGTTTCATAGTTGAACTCCTTTCATGAGGCATGCGGACAGCTTACTTGTCCCACAACCGTTCACGGAAATATATGTATCTAACGTGATTTTAGCAGTTTAGTGTTCGAATAGAAAGACAGATATTTTTGAATAGACAGAAAATGAGTGGGCGTAGTTAATGAACAATAAAGGTCCAAGCATACTTGTGTGAAATAGTCATGAACAGAAAAACTTATCCGTATGATAATTAGTATGGGCTTGCGAACCATATGAGGATAATACGATTTATTTGGCAAGTGCTAACAATGCTGTTTGGCGTGGTAGATTGTTACCAATCTATGAGTATATTCCTTCACAATTGTTAGATTTGAAGCATTTTGATGAAATCATCGAGAGGGGGAATGATAGGTGTATGGCATCAGTTTTATTGTTTTAGCTTGTGTCGCTATTATACTTCTAAAAATTACAGATTACATGCCAGCTGATGCGGAAGATGATGTAAGGAGAAAAGGGAGTTTTGTAAGTAATATCGGTATCATTTTGTTTATTTTAGCTTTAGTACTTCTCCCAATTAGCAATCCTAATACGAATGATTTTAAAGAATATCTTAAAGATCAGATCCATCAAAATTTGGCCAATATGAATCAGTTTGAGAAAGAGAGTGCAAAAACATCATTGAATTATGTTCTTTCTCAACCTATTCAACATAAAGATTATTATTTTGCGAGTGAATTTGTCATTATTGATCCGAATCACATGGAGATTAAATTCATTGGTTTCCTAGGTTATTTTATCAAATGGCCGTTTTAAAACATGCTTGGAGCCTGCCCAGAAACAAATCATATTATGGGAATGGGCTTTTTTTATTTATTCCTGGCATTTTGATGAATGGCTCCATTATAAGAATCAATTTATAGCTGGCCCAAATATTTATTATCGGAATTGGGAACTTTTTTGTAGGAAATGAGTTAATTTTATGTAAATAATGGTAAAACTAAATGCTGGTTGTAGAAAAGAGATAGAGGGGTGGGCAGCATTTATGAATAAAAAGGTAGCGTGGGCTGTAGTTGTGTTTTGGATGTTTATTATTTTTTGTTTGTCACATCAGCCTGCAAACGTATCGAATGTGTTAAGTACAGATGTAGCGAAAGTAGTGGCACAAAATTTTGGCTTTGTTTCAGCTAGTGACGATTTTAATCTTATAAGCTTTAATAGTTTGATTCGTAAATTTGCACACTTTATGCTTTATTTTGTACTTGGCATCGTGTTGGTGTCGACTTTACGTAAACTTGGTGTGACAGGGATAAAAGGAATGATTCTCTCTATTTTGGTATGTGTACTCTATGCAATCACAGATGAATGGCACCAGTTATTTGTCGATGGAAGAGGTGCACAGTGGAGTGATGTGGCCATTGATAGTGCTGGCGCCATCATTGGAATTGCTGGTATGGTGGGCATAGATTGGATTGTACGGAGCGTAAGACTTGCAAGTGTCAAATAGAGATCACTGGGATAGTGGTCTATTTGACACTTTTTTGTATTGAGTTAATGTGGTGAAAGGTTGCTTCGAATACTTGCACGGAATGAGGAAGTGATTGTTCTTTTTAGCACAAGATTTCTTATATTAACCTTTTCTAGTACCGTTATGTATATAGTTCTGGATTGCAGTAAGTACCCCTTTTAACCAAATATAAAAGTCCTCTAATTTATCTGTTAACCCACATAATAGTTCAATTTG
>DATMFE010000436.1:0-3777 GCA_035556295.1 Ureibacillus sp. | reverse complement strand
TATACCGGAATTGGTTTGACACCTTTGGAAGAAGAAAAGGAAATAGCTGAAGACACAATTGAAGTAACAAGAAATGTAATGGAAGGTTAATAACTTACCAACTTACTAGGAGGAAATCAAAATGACATCGACATTACCAATAGAAAATACAATTATACAATCAACAGGTTCATTCGACATGTTTACTAAAATTCAAGGCCATGAACAAGTAGTATTCTGTAATGATCCGGCGACAGGCTTGAAAGCTATCATTGCAATTCATGATACTACCCTTGGGCCAGCATTAGGCGGTACGAGAATGAGACCTTATCATACATTTGAGGAAGCCTTGGAAGATGCTTTACGATTATCAAAAGGGATGACATATAAAAATGCTGCAGCTGATAATGATTTCGGTGGAGGTAAGGGTGTTATTATTGGGGATCCGATGAAGGACAAAACTCCAGAATTATTCCGTGCATATGGACAATTTATTGATTCCTTACATGGTCGATTTTATACAGGAACAGATATGGGAACCGTCCTAGATGATTTCGTTCATGCACATAAAGAAACAAACTGTATTGCTGGTTTACCAGAGGAGTACGGTGGGGGCGGTGAAACATCAATTCCTACGGCTCTTGGAATTTTATACAGTATTCAGGCAGTTGCCAATACATTGTGGGGCCATGAAAATTTAACTGGAAAAAGATTTGCCATTCAAGGTTTAGGGAAAGTAGGTTTTAAAATAGCGGAACATTTACTAGAACATGGGGCTGATTTATATGTTACAGATGTTTCCGACGAAGTAGTACAAACATTAGTAGAAAAAGCAAAACAAATGGGTGGAAAAGCAATTGCTGTCAAGGGTAATGAAATTTATGGAACGGATGCGGATATATTTGTTCCATGTGCCATTGGGGGCATTATTAATGATCAAACTATTGATCAACTAAAAGTACAAGGAATTGCGGGTGCGGCAAATAACCAACTGCTTCATGAAAGTCATGCTAAAGTTTTAAAAGAAAGAGGAATTCTCTATGCACCTGATTATATTGTAAATAGCGGTGGTGTTATCCAAGTAGCGGATGAATTGTATGGACCGAATAAGAGTCGAGTATTAAGTAAAACGAAAAATATTTATCGTTCCATTCTTGAGGTTCTACGACAATCAGAAAACGAAAATATTACAACTGTAGAAGCAGCAAACTTGATGTGCGAAAACAGACTGAATATAAGAAAGACAAGAGATAGCTTCTTCTCCCCAAATAAACGTCCAAAGTGGCAAATCCGTCATTAAACAAATCCATTGTTAATGGGTATATAAAGTGAAACTTCCATCAGTAGGGATCTTACTGCCCTAAGTGTAGGATAAAAATCCCAAGAAGAGTAGTGATTGCTACTCTTCTTTTGTGCGTTTGGTTGCTTATCAGACTAACGGGTGAACACACTAACTTGATGGTGTAAGTGATAGTTGAAAGGGCAGTGCATGTCTGTGAGGAATCGTGCGGAGGGCTGACAGTAAATCTCGGAAGAGGAGACTCTACATCATTAGCTGTTCCTTAAGAAGCTTTACCTAAATTATATCATGTCATAAAATGTATCATATTATTGTAGAGATACAACCTGATGATATGACAGAATTAGAATTAATTTCTCTCATAGCGACGAAGAATGTGGGTACGCATTACAGGGGCTAAAAAACAGCTTCTTTAAATATAGTTAAACTTGCTCAATTTTATTTTTCATTGAGCAAGTTTTTTTGAATTATAGACATTGAACTGTTGGTAAGCTTATCGTAAAATATAAATAGGAACATTTGTTCGTATAGAAGGAGGTGAAAATAGTGAGTTTGGTATTTAATCGTAAGATTGAAATGTTTTTAAAAAAAGAAGATGAACATTCATTGGACGGCCAAAGCAAAATCTGCAATTGGTTGTATAATCAACTCGTACAAGCTGCGAGAGACGATTATGAAAAAGGGTCTCCTTTAGAGCTATTAAGAGGTAGAAATTTACGTGATTATGCAACTAATATGAAAGAAAGTCATCCGTTCCGTTCCTTCGGACGGTTCATTCGTCTCTGTTAAAGAATACGGCTTTACGTTTAAAAGACGCATATGACCGTTTTTTTACGAAACAAAATGCTTATCCTAAGTTTCGAAGTTGGAAAGAAAAATGGTTCTCTCTTTATTTTGACGAACCAAACAAAGGATTTAAGTTACTAGATTCAAAGACGATTCAAATTTCATTTGGCAAAAATGATAAAGGTCAACAAATCAGAATATCCGGTTCTTTAAAAGAATCCTTTTCTCTTAGAGAATGCGAAGAGATTAAAACTTTTCGCGTATGCAAGCAGCAAGGAAATCGATTCTACGGCATTTTCACGATTGAACGATATGCAAATGGAGAAAAAGCGTTCATTCTAGCTAAAAAACAAGAAGAGAAAGAATGCAAACAACAAGAAAAAGAAGAACGCGAGCGTTTAAAAGCGTTGGGATTAGAAATTCCTAAGCCTAAAAAGCAGAAAAAGAAAAAAGCTAAAACAGAATATCCTGCGTTCCCGGAGGGAACAAGATGGGTAAGTTTAGATCCCAATCATAAAAACTTCTTTGTAGCTGTAGATTATCAAGGTATTTCTTATGAAATGAACAAATTATATCAAACAAAGTATTGGGATAGAAAAATCGATGAAATCGAAAGCAAAAGAGATGTATGTAATCGAAAATCGAGGAAAGGCATAACGACACACGGAAATTCATATTGGGAGCCAAGCATACGATGGAATCGCTATAATCGAGCTTTGAATAAAGCCTATCATACAAGACGAGAACAGATTAAAGTCGCGTTATATAGTATGTCCCATTGGTTGTTTGATCAATATGATGTGGTTCTCATTGGCGATTATACGCCAACCAATGATACAGCCTCTTTAGATAATATGAAACGAAGTATGTTGAATCAAGACCACATTGGCGAGCTTCGTAAAATCTTAAAATGGGTCGCTGTTAAACGTGGGAAACAATGTGTAATCGTGGATGAAAAAAACACAACCAAAGAATGTTGTGTTTGCGGTCATAAAGAAAAGAAAGAACCGGAGGTTCGTTCTTTTACTTGTGTAATTTGCGAACATACTATCGTTCGCGATGTAAATAGCGCCATTAATATCGCTAAAAAAACATCTATATTGTCTGGCTCAGACTGGGTGGCAGAGTGGATTCTCGATACAACCACCTATGCGGTAAGGTATGATTTGTTTACAACAAGTCACAAGAAACCGATTGTACGCATTAGAAATAATGGTACAAAGAAATTAAATCCTACGGCTTGACTAAAGGAGCAAAACGTTTATCGGAAATCTACTTATGAGTAATTTATAAGGAAGATTAGGTAAGTTTTGTAGAGCGGATATTGAAGGTATATATTGGGAAATTAACAATTTCACTTAAACGAAGGTGATAGTATTTCTTTCTCTAGCATGATACCCGATTATTACAATAATCTTGGTAATGATGTATGAATTTCTGAGTTCTCCATAAAGAAAGGAGCGCCTTTGAGACGCTCCTATTTCATTAAACAAGAGATTGCCAAGATGAGTTTACTTTTTTACAGAGCACATTCCTCAATTTCAAAACCTAAATCTTCAATTAGTCCCCAATCACTCGTTGGTTCTTGTCCTTCCGTTGTTAAGTAATCGCCAACGAAGATAGAGTTTGCAGCAAATAATCCAAGAGGCTGCAAAGAGCGTAAGTTTACTTCACGACCGCCTGAAATACGGATTTCTTTTGTTGGATTAACA
>DATMFE010000435.1:0-5433 GCA_035556295.1 Ureibacillus sp. | reverse complement strand
ATTTGCTTATTGGGCGCCAAACGTTAGTGGAGGTCTAGTCGTCTCTCAATTACCACAAAAAACAGGTTGGTCATTTGAAGATAATAAACGCTACGCTCAAATTGCTGAAGAAATTGGCTTTGATTATGTACTATTGCAAACAAGGTTTTTCGCAAGCTATGGAGCTGAAAATCAATTAGAGGCTTCTGCGCTTGCTTCTGCACTTGCTGCTTCAACAGAAAAATTGAACATTATTACAGCTGTTCTACCGGGTCTATGGCATCCAGGAGTTATGGCGAAAATTATCTCAACGATTGACCATATTAGCAATGGTCGTGCTGCTATTAATATTGTCAGCGGCTGGTTTAAAGGTGAATTCCAAGGTTACGGAGAACCGTGGTTGGATCACGATGAACGCTATCGCCGTTCTGAAGAATTTATCGAAGTTCTTCAAGAAATGTGGACAAAAGAAAAGGCGAATTATCGAGGAGATTTTTACCGATTGAACGATGCACCATTAAAGCCCAAACCTATTAATCCTCCAAAAATCTTTCAAGGAGGGAATTCTACAGCAGCCAAAGAAATGGCTGGACGCGTTTCCGATGTATATTTTATGAACGGAGGCTCCCTTGAAAAAATTAAGGAACAAATTGATGAAGTAAGAGCATTGAGAAAGGCTAGCGGTAAAGGTGACATCCAGTTTGGGGTTAATGGTTTCGTCATTGTCCGTGATACAGAAGAAGAGGCAAGGCAAGTGTTACGCGATATTGTGGAAAATGCGCATAAAGAAGCAGTTGAAGGATTTAGAAGCTCAGTTCAAACCGCAGGGGCAGCTTCACCTGAAGGAAAAGGAATGTGGGCAGAATCCACTTTCGAAGATCTTGTACAATATAATGACGGTTTTAAAACAGGGCTCATTGGAACGGCTGAGCAAGTGGCTGACCGCATCCTTGAATTGAAAAAAATTGGCATCGACATCGTACTTACAGGGTTTCTTCACTATGAAGAAGACCTAAGAGCATTTGGTGAAAAGGTCATTCCGATTGTCAGAGAAAAAGAAAAAAGAATGAGTAGTTTGCTAGAAATAAACTAAACTTCCATTAGTAAAGGTTTTTCTCATTCTTTACTGATGATTAGTCACTTGGTCAGAATTTGGCTGTGGAAGTACTATAAATAATTGTTGTAGCGTGAATAAAGTTTGATCAGAACCCTGTGTTAAATATGCAGGGTTTTTTGTTGTGAAATTGGGTGCTTTAAAGAATAGCTGTCGTTCAATCAAAATGGAATATAGCCTTTCTATCACTGGAAACCATCTACTTTTTCAAAATATTTTGAATTATTGCTATCGTTTATATAGAAATTCTTTCAAATCACTTTGTTTTTCGTATATAATGTTTAAAAATGGTAAAAGTAATCAACTTTACATAAAGTAATGGTTTATATAATTTATAAGGGCGGGGTGTACTATGATTGGGGAATTATCAAATAGAGAACTAATAGAAGAGATTGAAGTAACAAGAAAAAATATGGTACTCACTGGAATAGGATTTGGCTTAACACACCCTGATACAATAGAGCTCAGTCATAGATTAGATAATTTATTGAATGATTTATATAAACCTAATAATAGGGAGCAATTATTTTTTTACATTGATAAAGGTTAGTTAGAGAACTTAATTTTTTAGATACTTGATGACTCTGTAATTTTAACTAAGTAATTAAACTATCAAATAAACAACAGACCCAGTTTTAGAACTGGGTTATTTGTCGTGCAATCGAGATGAAGGTTTTACCATGCTAGTTATTTATTCAACCAAATTCATTGTTATTTAGGAAAATATAGTAGTGACAATTTGGTAGCTAAATGATTCTCGTGGAATTAAGTCTATCAAAACTCTAGATATATTTGACCATTATTTTACATTAATGTATAATGATGTAGCAACGTAGTGGTGTATTAATGCATTAATACTGTGATGCAGTGATGTGCTGATGTGGTTGTGAATGGATTTATCATTAAGACCGACTAGTCGGTTTTAACATACCGAAGGAAAGAGGAAGACCTCACTGTTTGTTCCTCTATATAAACTAATCGATTTTTTTGAATTAGATTCAAATTTTATCAAACGGATTAAACCGTTGATATATAAATATTTATAAAGGAGGAAATTATGGCAGTTTACAACCGGAAAGAGGGGAAGGAACAACCCTATTGGCCAGTAGGACCATTTAAAATTAGGTTACCATTTGTTCATTACCGCTGGGAAAAGGCAGAGTTTATTCAAGCACTTATTATGTTTGTCGTAAGTTTGGGAATGATTCCTTTATTACAAGAATTTTTAGGGTTACCTTATGAAGTAGCTTTAGCGTATGTGTTTATCGGTGGGATAGGCTTTATGCTGCCTTCTCTTCTTGGGGTTGCTATGGTACCAGGGTGGATCACGCCAGCTATCCCTGTTGTTACGTTGTATTTATCAGAGTTTGAACCAGGTCCAGAAGCAATCCGAGCTCTATTTGCTTTACAATTTATAGTCTTTCTTATTTTCTTTTTCCTTGGAGTTACAAGATTAGGCGAAAAACTAGTTAACCTTGTTCCTAATTCACTACAAGCAGGAATTTTAATAGGAGCTGGTGTTGCAGCTCTTATGGGGGAAATTTCAACAGGTGGGCGTTTAATGAATACACCTATCTCTCTCATTTTAGGTAGTTTGGTAGCCTTTTATTTACTATTTTCTTTATCTTTTAAAAATTTAGTACATAAAAATAAGTTAGCTAAAATGATTGCCAACTTTGGTCTTGTACCCGCTATGATTATAGCTATGGTTATTGGATGGACAGCGAGTGAATATCCTACTCCAAACATTGATTGGGGAATTACGAATCCATCATTTACTGAAATGTGGAACTACTTACCTTTCGTAGTTGGTTTTCCAGAATTGGATATCTTTTTAATGGCTATCCCAACAGCCATCATTGCGTATATTATTGCCTTCGGAGATATTATTGTGGGAAAAACACTTCTTCAACGGGCTGAAGAAGTGAGAACGGATGAAAAAATTGATGCAAATGTAAACAGAGTCCATTTAGTAACAGCTATTCGTAATTTAATTCATTCATTCTTTGCGCCATATCCAGGTCTTGCAGGCCCTCTTTGGACACCAGTTCAAGCAACTGTTGTCGAACGCTATAAGTATGGTCGTAAAGCTATGGATTCTATTCATAGTGGAATGGGAACGTTCTGGATTGCTGGGTTTTTGGCTTTGTTTATTTTGCCGCTTGTTAGCATGTTCCAACCGGTATTACCGATTGCTTTATCATTAACTCTTATTATCACAGGCTATGTGTGTATTAGCGTAGGAATTGAGCAAGTTCATACAACAGTAGAACGCGGAGTAGCAGGTACTATGGCTATTGTATTAGCTGTTCACGGAGCTACTTACGGTCTAATTGCCGGAATTGTACTTTATTTCCTTATTGAGAAAACATCTTTATTTAAAAAGAAAGAGCAAGGGGCAGAGGAAGAAAAGGCAAGGAAAGCAGGATGACATTAGAATCTCGATTAACTCTAATATAAGGTAAGCTTTGTGTATACATTTTATTTTAACCTTCCTTTGACTTTTGAAAGGAAGGTTTTTTATATGGAAAGCTTATGCATGTTTCAATAACTATCACGTCTTGTATGAATTGAGAAATGATTCATATTTTAGGACGGAGTGGAGAAACTATTGGTGTATGTATTACATCAGAAAGGGGATTGATTAGATGGTTAAGCGAAAAGCTGAAAGAAACGCTGTAGAGAAATATAGTAAAACACCAAAGAAAAACATTGAGGAAGCGGACTATACGGTTGAATTTGCTGCTGGAGAGGATCCAATGAAAGGGGCAAATCGTAACTCTAAACAAGGTAGAGAAGGAAGAGGGAACTCAATATAGTCCTCGTTGTGAAGGAAAATTTCCACTGATGGAAGTTTCACTTCATATAGGGAATTCCAAGAAGAGGTTCACTCTAAAAGGACATGATGAATGGACTTTTTGAGTAAACCTCTTCTTTTAAAGATTGACACACTAAAATTAAAGGGATTGAAACCTTTTTATGCTAGATTCGTATGAAATTAGGAAGCTAGTTAATAAAGGAGTGTTTGATATGGAGGAGAGATTGGAAAATGTGAATAAGGGGGCACAGTTGAAGCCATCCTTATTCGGAATGATTGGAAGCCCCGGAGAGCAATTGGAGAAAATCCGGCAACATCCAAAAATTTGGTGGGCTATGCTGATTATAACAACGATTTTTACAGTTGGAACTGTTTTGACGATGATGGCGATGGACACGGCTAGTCTTATTGGTGAGGATATACCGGCAGAAGGACAAGTATTAATGGAGATTTTTACGATTGTAGTAGGTGTTGTAATGGGACTATTTACGCCTATTATCTCTGTCTTGATTAGTAGTGTAATTATCTTAATTATTGCGAAGATTGCTCAATCAGATGTTACGTTTAAACAGCTTTTTTCGATGAATACATATATTTGTCTGATAGTGGCACTTGGTGCATTACTAAATGGACTTGTTCGCTTCCTTATAGGCGGCAATCCAGAAATTTATGTAACGAGTTTGGCAGGGCTGCTTAATTCAGAGTCTTACGTATTAGGAGCTATCGAAGTATTTACGATTTGGAGTCTTATTTTGACCGGAATTGGTTTGAACAAGGTAGCGCGTTTGTCTAAAGGGCTTTCTTGGACTGTTGCGATTGTGTTTTTTCTTTTCCAAATTGGAATGGCAGTTATCAGCGGCATGTTTGCTGGACTGGGTGGAATGCAATGACAAGGGTTAGAGTTACAGATTTTTTGAACGAAAAAGCCCATGAAGAGTATTTCATTTAGAAAGAAAAGAAGCTAATGAACCGCTGCATACAGGCTGTTCATTAGCTTCTTTCCATAAGGTGTTATTAACTGAGTTCAATTGGTTGATTGGGCTTTATAAGGCCATTTGTTATTTAAAGCATTGATAAATAATCTAACATTTTTTTTATCTTGTATGATAGGAGAATACACATAGGAAAGCGTTCTAGTAAAGGATTGATTTTTCAATTGAATAATGGAGAGATTCCTATGCTGTACGTCTTTTTCAATGACACTATGTGATAAGAGAGAGAGGCCCATGCCATTCATAAGCGTTTCTTTAATTCCCTGATTGCTGCTTATTGTAAGGAGTGATTTAACTTTCAAACCATTTGAACGAATGACGTGGTTTAGATATTCACGTGTCCCTGATCCAACTTCTCTTGTTATCCATGCTTGATCTTGAAGATCAGTTACTGTAACTTCGTCTTTACAAGCGAGCTTATGATTGTTGGAGGAAACAATAAAGAGCTCATCTTGCATAAAAGCGTGTACGGAAAGCTCCTTTTCATTCGTTTGGCCTTCAATCAAACCAATATCTACTTGATACAAGCG
>DATMFE010000434.1:0-16775 GCA_035556295.1 Ureibacillus sp. | reverse complement strand
AAAAACGGATTTGTCTATCGCTCAGATTAGCGATGAATTGGGTTTTAACGATCCTGGGTATTACATCAAGACATTTAAAAAATATGAAAATATAACTCCTAACGTCTATCGGAAATACTGTCAAGAAAAGTTATAAAATTTTTGGTTCTGGTGCAAAAACTTTAAGAAAATTGCAAGTAATCTCAAAAACTTGGACATACTGATACTAGTACTCTAAAAAAAGGAGAGACTCTTCAAAAGGAGAAGTCTATCCAAAATCAAAAGGAATTCATCCATCAACTGTTTGGACTAGTTGCTTAAGACCAGGGTCACTAGAAATCTTTTGCTTTTTATATTTTCTTCAAGTATTTGCATCAGAACCGAAATATTTATATATACAAAAAGAATCCTTTGCCCATATTTAAGCAAAGGATTTTTAAATTTATTGGAATAGGGGGAATACGTTATTAGTGTAGCCAGATTCGTAGATTCATATACATATATCTTTAAAAATAAATGTTTCGAATGATTACTTTCTTAAAAAATAACTTTATTTAAGTACTGTTATTAGTTAAGTAAATACTAAAGTATTTATTGTATTATAATTGTTTCATCATTTACTCTAATTGACGACAAATTGTGGGTTTTTCTACAAGATGTGTAAAAGGTATAACTTTTTTTAATAAAGTATGTTTAGTTTTATCTAATGATATAAGTTAAACATATAACTTTATTTTCGTAATTTATATAATTATTTCATTATTCTTTTTAATTAATATAATCATTTAACGTAGTGTTTCGGATTACATTATTATTTCTACATCCATCTGACAGTTGTTTAGCGATTGACTCTTCGTTAATAAGAAATGTAACGAAATCATTACTAAATAAGAGGCTGTCTCATAAGTTGGAGTTCAAACTTACGAGACAGCCTCTTAATAATTATAATTTGGTATTTCATTCAGAAATTGCTCATTTTTCAAAAAGTTAAACAGCTGAGCTAACCCTTTTACAATAATCATAACTAAATCTTATTTTGCGTATGTTTCCTTAATAATTGAAACAGATACTGCACCCATAACAAGCAAAATACCTGAGATTAAGATCATTCCTGACATAGACGATCCAATTGCTGGGAACAAAGAAAAACTTAAGCAAGAAGCTATAATCTGCGGTAAGCAAATACTACCGTTAAATAACCCCAGGTACGTTCCCATATTCTTGCCCGATAAAGCGTTGGTAAGCATTGTAAATGGAAACGTCATCATTGCAGCCCAGGCAATACCAATCAAGATAAACGAAACAATTAATACCCATTGGTTATGAATAAAGAATACGGACCCAAATCCAATGCCACCTAGCAATAAACTAAGGGCATAAGCTGGTTTACGTTTGTTATGGCGTACACGTGACAAAATTAGTGACCAAAGCACTGCGGCAATTGATTGTACAGCTGATAAGATGCCGAACCAGTTGCCAGCTGCTTGATAACCTGAGCTAGATGGTTCAATGGCATGCCAAACGTTTAAAGCGACTGCTCCTGTACCGTACGTCCATAAATATTGAAAGCCCATCCAACAGAAAAATTGAACGAGTGTAACAGTCCAAAAAACCTTTGGAGCGTTACGAAGTAACTTAAAAACGTTTACATTTTCTTTATTAGTTTCATTAGTAATACCATGATAAGCAGCAAACTCAGCAGGTGAATATTCTTTCACTTTAAATATTGTAAATAAACTACAAATGATTAATACAATGGCTCCAACGTAAAATGAAATAACAACTGATTGTGGGACAACTCCCGTTGGTGCACTATTTGAGACACCCAATACCGTTAAAATAAAAGGAAAGATACATGCTAACACAGCACCACTGTTTGATAAAAAACTTTGAATTGAATAGGCGAAACCTTTTTGGTCTTCGTTAACCATGTCCCCAACCATCATCTTGAATGGTTGCATTGCTACATTTGACGATAGATCCATAAATAAAATGGTGATTGCTCCAAAAGTCATAGCAGCCATTGCACTAAAACCGAAACTACCAGCGTTAGGCAATAGACACATGACGATTACGGCCACAATGGCTCCAATTAATAGATAAGGAATACGTCGGCCAAGTTTTGGAATCCAGGTTCGATCCGAAAAATAACCAACTAAAGGTTGAACAACTAAACCTGCCAGTGGCGGTAATATAAAGAAGAAACCTAATGTAGTTGGATCAGTACCGATTGTTTGGAATATACGTCCCATATTTGAACTCTGTAATGAGAATGCCATTTGTACACCTAAAAAACCGAAACTAATTAACCATATCGTACTGATTGGTAGATAAGGTAAGTCTTGCTGAAAGCTTTTTTCGCTGGTTTTAATGATCTTTTGCTCTAACATAATTTCCTCCTATGATTTAACTAACAGCTGCGAAAGATAAATATTCTTACTTAAAGCCCCATATTGTATAATTCTTAACAATTGTTTTAAATAAACCTAATAAACGCTGTGACTGCTATTATCTTCGACGGACTGTTTTTCTATTTATCCAAATCATCTTGCCATTATGCCGTTCACTTATGGCCTTTGAAACAGGATTACTACCTGCCTATTAGAAAGCCTCTACTAATTATTCAGCATATACTAATTCATAGGCTGTTGATCACTGTTTAAAAATTTTAGACCAGTTTTAACAGACACTGCTAAAAATTTAATATGGTCAGTCTTTTAATAAAACCTAATTTTTCAAAAAGTTAGAATACTCTTTACCTGAACATTTTATACTAAAATGACACATTTGCGCAAGCGTTTGCACAACTATTTTTATGCATCAAAATTTACCAATAAGTTTATAAGTGATATTAAGTTTGGATGAGAATTTAGATATTGTTGCATTAGAAAACATGTATATAAACTGCATACTGAAAAAATTTGATATGTGAAGAAGCATTATCCTTTGCAAGGGTCCTTTTAGTTGGGTTGCGAAAACAGTCACTACGCTTAACTAACTCTGTATAACGTATACGTCTTGAAAACAAAAAAACTGCCAGTGGATGTAGTTTTTATTAAGTTGGCCATCAAATGGAGCGAAGTCTATTAGAGATGAGGGGAGAAATAATTTCTATTTTTCCAACTTCGGATATTATAACAGCCGGTATTATTAAATCACTCGAGGAATACGAAGAGGGAATTCCAGAAGATTATACCATCGTTGGATTTGATAACCTTATAATTAGTCGTTATTCATTACCTATTCTAACAATAGTTAGCTAAAGTGTATCTAATAACGGAATGCTCTCAGCTCAAATAATTTTAAATACCGTTGAACAGGGGAAATCTGATTCGGTAAGTATTAACCTTCTTATTGAACTTGTAATTAGAAATTCCACTTACCCTTTCTACGTTTCTTATTGAATTTTAAATTTCTCTCAAAAGTACTTAAGACTCTATAATATTCCTAGAATTAGTAACAAAGAATTCTCCTTATTATAAATCTGAAAGCCCTTTCTAAATGTACTAAAGGTTTCTTTTTGATGGGTTTCTTTTACTATATAGTGACCTTTTTTTAAAAAACTCTCATATTGCTTTACTAATTTATAAAACATTGTTTTTTTCACATTCGCTTCTTTCATGACTTGTACAGCTGTAATTTCTTTTCATTCCCAACGAGCATAGGCTTCAATAAACTCCTGACTAATTTGAGCTTTAGATCATCCAAAAAGAAATTCCTTTATTTAGCGAAGCATCAATTCCCTCTCGCTGACGCTTGCGAATACAATCCCGTTCTTCTTGAGCCATCCACGAAAGAATTTGCAGAACCTTAAATAGTTTGATAATAATTACATTGAGGTTTATTATTAAAAACTTTTTTTTGGCAAATAATATATTTACTTTAAATTAAAAGGGGGAGGAAAATGAAGGTTTTCCTAGCACTAATTATTGTCTTTTTATTATCAATTTTAAACCTCTTGTTAATGGATTTTCTATTAGGTTTTAGCTTCCATGACTCACTTATGCACCTTTTAAACCCTTTTTGGGTAATGAGTAATGCTGAATATATCATGTTAGTTGGACTTTTTTTACTTGTTATTGGACAACAAATTTTTATGATTATAAAAAAGAAAAAAGAGAAACAATACCGTCCTAACTAGTTTTTTTCTTCACGTAGTTCCGAATGATGGAGATAACCAGCATAAACAAAGGAAGAACAATAAAAAAAGGAACATGAAGATATTTTAGTGTAATAGTAAACCCCTCTTCTAAATGTTCTGAAAAATTGGAGGCGATTGTCATGGATAGAAAAACCAACATGAATCCTATGGGAAGAATGAGTTGCTGGCGGTTCTTCACCTTAAATAAATCAGTGATTCCAATGATAGCTCCATACGTAAAAATAGATGCTTTGAAAAAAACGGTCATTAACAGGGTGAAAACTACAATAGCATCCAGCCTTTCAATAAAGTCCAATAAGTTTACTTTTCCGATTGTTGCTAATGTAGGAAATGTAGATCTTTGCATTACATCCAAACCTAGAACCGACATATTTAAAGCAGCTGTCCAGCTTAAGATCAAGCCACTTGAAATTAAGGCAGATAACCATACTCTTTTTATTAGTTTAGGACGATTTAAATACGGTAGTAACATCATAAATACGAACATTTCACCAAATGGAAAGGACACAATAGGAGGAAATGCTGTAGTTAAAATGGGTTTCCACCCATGTTCAAGAAAGGGACGTATCTGGTGAAAATCAACATCTCCAGATACGAGGATAAAGAAATTACCTCCTAATCCAAATAAGAGTAGAATGACAATAAATACTTCTGCTGTTCTTCCAACTACTTCTATCCCTAGATAAATGACATAACACATGACAAGAATAAACGAGAGATTAATTGCTAGTAAAGGTGTTTCTGGTAAAGTGGACGAAGTCAATAAATCTCCAAAATCCCGTATATTTCTGGCCGCAATATACAAAAAGAACAAACAGTATAATAATCCTAGCACCCATCCAAGGTATTTGCCAAATACCTTTCTAATATAGCCGGTAAGTGGAAGAGTCGGATATTGACGAAATAACGTATAGTAAACAAAGAATAAGACTATGCCTCCCCCCATTCCTAAAAGGATAGCAAGCCAAGCATCTTTCCCTGCGGGTATTCCATAACTTACGATTAATGCAGTCCCTAAATCGAAAATAAACATCAGGGCAAAGAGTTGAATCACGCTTATTTTCGCTTTCTCCATCTTTGTAGATTACCTCCTTTCTTTACGGTTACGGTTTTTAATGCCGACTTTTTTCTCTCGTATTGGGTTATACCTTTCTTAATGTTCAATAATAGAATGGCTCCAAACCCGTTACTAGTTCATTTTCTTTTTAAAACGATTACGAATAATCGAAACAACCAGCATGAGCAAGGGAATAACAATTAGTAGAGCAACCGAAAGGTACTGAACAAGGAACCCTTCTTCCCCTTGTTCCGAAAAACTGGAGGCCATAGCGAGGGATAAAAAAATAACAATTGTTCCTATTGGGAAAAGAATTTGACGATAGCTGTTTAACTTAAATAAATCAGTTATACCAATGACGGCAGCATATAAATAGATGGATGCTTTGAAAAAGACCGTAATCAGTAAAGTGAAGACTACAATGGCATCTAATCTTTCAATAAAGTCAAACAAATTGACCTTACCTACCGCCGTCAACGTAGGAAATACGGATCTCTGCATTACATCTATACCAAGAACTGATGTATTTAATACAAACATCCAGCTTAAAATTAACCCACTTGAAATTACAGCCCCCAACCATGCTCTCTTTACTAATTTAGGACGATTTAAATATGGTAATAGCATCGTAAAAGCAATCATTTCACCAAATGGGAAAATGAGCAGGTGGGGAAAAGCTGTGGTGAGGATAGGTTTCCATCCGTGTTCAAGAAAGGGACGTATTTGGTAAAAATCAACATCTCCAGATACAAGAACAAAAAAATTCCCGCCTGCTCCAAGTAAGAGCAAAATAACAAAAAATACTTCTGCTGTTCTCCCTACTACTTCTATCCCTAGATGAATGACATAGCACATCACAAGCACAAGCGTAAGGTTGATGGCTAGTAAGGGGGTTTCCGACAAGGTAGATGAGACCAACAAATCTCCTAATTCCCGTACATTCCTTCCGCAAATATACATAAAGTGAAGACAGTATAACAAACCAACTATCCACCCAACGTATTTACCAAATATCTCTCTTATATATCCAGTAAAGAGCAAATTCGGATATTGACGAAATAAAAAGTAGAAAATATAAAATAATACGATTCCTCCACACATGACTAACAGAATAGAAAGCCAGGCGTCTTTTCCAGCATTTGTCCCGTAGCTAACAACCAATGCTGTTCCCATTTCGAAGATAAACATGAGGGCGAAGAGTTGAATGACACTTAATTTTGCTTTTTCCATTGGTCTATCAACTCCTTTCTTTGCCCTTTATGATTAGATTTTTTATTTATTTAGATAGGATTTGGTTGTCATACCTGTACGACGTATAATTGCTTCTACATTCACATATACTTCTGTTTCTGGAAAAATATCTTTTTCCCATGAACTTTCGATGTTTTTCCATACGTGTTTGTCTGCCATATTAATCTGTTCACCAAAATTGAAGATATCACTTTTTTGTTTTTGTGCTTTTTTTACTGTCAGTAAGACTTCCTGTTTAATCTCTTCTTCTAGTTGTTCATCTAATTGGCCAAGGACTTGCGATTTACCAAGGTCTTTGGAGCAGTTATTTTCTAAGACAGCGCCTTCAGCATGAACGGTAATATAGATCACAGGTTTCTGATGTTTGATGGTTACATGAGTAGATGATTTGGCACGTGAAATTTCAATTGCAGTGGCCTCCTTTTTCTTTCCACAGTTAAGATTCATCACAGTTCGTTTCATTTCATTCGTAACCCATGTCACTCCTCGTGCAGCATGTCCATCCAACCAGTTTTTCAACTTCCCATTTTTAAATAGAGCCACCCCTTTTATTTCAATCTGTGCACTTGGGGAAATTTGTTGCGTATTTGTTGTGGCATTGCCACTCTTCGTCTCTCCATCAATCTTAATACCTGTGACCATTACACTTCCTTCTTTTAGTCCTTGAACCACCTGATCCGCACGCGTACTTTTATAGGTTCCCCAGTCCTCTTCAGAAGTCTTTAAAGCATCCCCAATCTTTGCCGAAGGGATGGCTTCTAATGATGTTGTGACTTCTAGCGTTTCTTTGGCTGTAGCATGCCCTCTTGCAATTAAAACTGGAAATAGGACTCGGAACTGGGCATCGCGTTCAATCATATCAAACAAATCTTCAATCCCTTCTTTCGCTACCTTTTCACCAATCACCAAAACTTGAAGATGAGGAAAGAAAAGCTCTCCAGGTGACTTTGTTGAAATCTTTCGAAGGGTCTCAGCAAGAGTGCTTCCTGTTTCAGTAAAAGTTGTCACAGGCGAAGCTTGAACTTTTCCTCCTTGTTGTCCACCAGAGACTTGTGAGGGGTTGATAATTTGAACCGTAACTCGATATCGATTCTTTATCTTGTCACTGCCTTTGTCAATGGCCATTCCTGATACGATGCTTAGTTGTTGTAATTCTTCGCGGTCCCAGCATCCTGATAACAAAACGACAAATACACAAACTACAATAAGCATCAACGGTTTATGTCTCATCGGAATCCCTCTTTGACTCATGTTGTTTCATACCACCTTCTCTTGGGGAAGGTCCGCGATTGTAGTTATCATCTGTCCTCTTCGTCTTTATCTGACTAACTAAACGAGGTCTTTTAGATAAGAATGGTAATGGAAATCGAAAAATAGAATCTTTTTGATCAGCCAAAATAATGGGTGCAAAAGGAGCTAAGTACGGAATACCAAAGGAACGCAAGCTGCACGTATGAGCTACTAACATGATTACACCTAAGCCAATTCCATAGAGTCCAAAAAAACTGGCCAAAATCATCATTCCGAATCGAAGTAAACGGGTAGCATCCGTCATCGCATAATGAGGAATGGTAAAGCTGGCGATAGCCGTGGCTGCCACGACAATAACCATCGCGCTAGAAACAATTCCAGCTGAAACAGCTGCTTCACCCAGTACAAGAGCCCCAACGATGGAAACAGCCTGCCCAACGGGACGTGGCATACGAACACCGGCTTCTCTCAACACTTCAAAGGTAAACTCCATCAATAATGCCTCTATGATAATTGGAAAGGGAATACTTTGACGTTGTGCTGCCAAATTAATTAACAACGGTGTTGGAATTAATTCGGGATGAAATGAAAGAAACGCGATAAATAAAGATGGGCCAAGAAGGGTAATTAAAAAAGAAACAATTCTCAGCATGCGCAAGAAGCTAGCCATCGTCCAGCGCAAATAATAATCCTCCGCCGTCTGGAAAAATTGATTCCAGGTTGCAGGAACAATGAGAGGTGTAGGTGTTTCGTTCACAAAGATCACGATCCGTCCTTCTAATAGATTTCCTGCCACTACATCGGGGCGTTCGGTAATAAAAACCGTTGGCCAAGGAGTCCAGGTTTCATCGGCAATCCATTCTTCAATTGTATTTGAACCTTGAACTTCATCTACTTCTATTTTGCTAAGCCTTTCTTTAATTTCTTTAAGAAGCTTATCGTTGACGATTCCCTTTACATACATCATGCCAACACCTGTTTGCGTGATTGTTCCCATTTCTGTCGTTTCTAACCAGAGGTTGGGACTCTTAATTCGACGGCGAATCATGGCTGTATTACTAATAAGTGACTCTGTAAAGCTATCTCGGGGGCCTCGGACAGATGATTCTGCCACAGGTTCTGAAATGGCTCTAAGATCCCCTCCTTGCGCGGAACAGGCTAACCCTAGGTTCCAACCATCTACTAGTACAATTGTTTCTCCCGATAAAAGATGAAGAAACAGTTTATCAAAATTCGTTACCTCCACCACATTCGTAATGGTTAACATGTGTTCTTTTATGTACGTCCCTAATTGGCCTGGTTCATAAGGGGCTTCCTCTTCAATCATCTCTACATCATTCATCAGCCTTTCTATAATGGAGTTTCCCAGAATTTCTTTATCCGTTAATCCATTTATATAAATAGAAGCTACTTTGCATAAAAAGGGTTTTCCCATTTTAAAATCCCGAACCACTAAATCTCCACTGTTACCTAAAGAATTCTTTACTTTTGTTAGATTTTCAGCCAAAGATGAATGAAGAGCCTTGTCAATTGAAGTGGTTTCTTCATACTGAGGAGATAGTTTTTTTGGTTTTCTGGCTTTTCTTATCAGGCGATTCCATGCACTGTTCATATCTTAATAACCCTCCACTTTTGAATGTCATCGAATGAAGAGGACAATGTTTTTTTTAATATTAACTAGTAATTTTTCCCTTTATTCTTTTTTTATACATTCATTAAGCTTACGTTAACTTGTTACAAAGAAAAGTAACTAACGTAGCATAAAATTTAGTTTCATCTATTTAAAAATCGTTACCTACTTCTCATCATTTACTTATGATTATGCAGCTATTAGCCTCCTCAATTTGCTTCTCTTTACACTTCATCCGGATTCGTATCCATTCTTTTACTCTTTGCATACGAGAGCCAAAAGCCATTTGAAATAAACCTGTCAATTGATAATCAAAAAATTCCTGTTTTCTTACTCTCACCAACGCCTCTTCATAAGAGGAAAAGCCTAACTGTTCAAAAAGGAAATAGTCCATGGTTGCTTGGATAGATTCTTCATCTTTCCAACAATTCAAGGGAACATTCGCAAAGTGCCAGAGTTTAAATACGTCTGGATAAACTGCTTGGATAGCTTGAAAGGGAGATTGTCCAAAAATATTAAATACACCGTTTAAATTATGCTTTTTAAAAAAATGATGGTTCACGTGTGAAGGAACTTCTTCGAGAGGAATATTTAATTCATTCTCTATTACATGTTTGATCGCTCTAATTGCTCGGTTTCTTCCTTCTTCACCGAACCAATATTTATGAGGAACTTGTTGAAATTCCCATGGTTTGAAGCGCCCTGGATAGGCATTCTCTATAACATCATAATAATTCCATCCATAGATCAGTGCAGGGGATTTTAAACGATGGGACCATAGAATACTTGCTTTGACTCTGAAAGGAATTTCGTCAATGGGAATTAGTAACCGTTCTTCAAGCAAATAACATGTCATATGTTTCATATACGTTTTCCCTTCTTTGCCTGCGAAGAAATTATTAGGAAAACGTTTGACTTTTCCATCTAAAATATTTTGATAAATTTCAATGACATGTTCTCGACTCATTCTTTACCCCCCCTTCTGTTAAAATTTAGTGTATACGTAGTATGGAGAAGATGGGGGTTATGATATACATAAGAGGTATCAATAAAACAATTGTTAAGATAAATCTGTTCCTATTTTGGATTATATGTAAATGAAAATTTTAATGTAATCAAGGTACTCTTTGAAGTTTGAATATCAGAAATAGTAAAAGAACTGTACTGTTACTAATTCGGCCGTTGAGAAAAACAGATTTTTCGTTAAAAATTCAAGGTACTATATGGATTAAAAAGTATAGAATATAACTTAATTAGTACCTTTTCAAATAGAATTGCTACGTTAATAGAAGCTAAGGATTACTTATGTATTAAATTAGATTTTCATCTACATCAAAGTGATATTCAAGAACTTTTGAATCATGGATTCTCTAGTAGTTCAAGAAGAAAGATTTTATCTGATGTCTTTCTTAAAAACATGTCAAATAAATCTCCAGATGAAATTAAAGAGTTATTATCTAAGAAATATTCTTTTCATTTTTGTAGCCATTATATTTTTAGGTTAGATCGTAAATCGTATTGAAAATGACAGGTTAAAAAGCCCTTTCTATGAAGTAAGAGCTTTCAATTTTGCATTATTTATTTTTAATGATGAAAATAGACCCTTTGACTACAAAAAGAGTAATACCTATACTAAATTTTAATAAAATACGTTAATTATTTCTTTATATGAGGTTATAGATTTAATTATTATATATTTGTATATAAGGAGAGTGTATTAACTACACGTTCTAAGTGGGAACGAACAATTTCCATCACACCTTCTTTTTGGACTCGAGCTTGAACAAGATTTGTCATAAACTGCTTCACAGGAAGACCTTTTTGTATTTATTTATTTGCATAAGATATTTTACGCTCTCTTTACATCATAATAATATTACAATTTAGCTTGTAATATAGATAATCCTTTATCCTTTTAGTGGCTTATGGATTTTTTTCTCCATATGACTTTTGATTTAATTCTAAGGAATATAGCACCTCTGAATTTTCTTTTCAGGACTTCTAAACTTGAACTATATATAATCTCTTCTTTCAAGTAATGCTTCGTTTCTCGTTTTCCTTTTGTATAAATATTGTTATCAAAAGACAATGTCATTTTATAAAGTAAGTTACCTTGTTTTTCGATAGTGGCGTGATATGTTCCTAAATAATGGCCTGACTGATCATACCCCTTTGTCCTTCCTTCCCACCTCGCCATTTACATTGCATCCCCTTGTAGAAAATAAGTTTTGTACTGAAATTTAAGAAGATCCTTTGAAAATACCAATGCTCTTTGAATAGTAAGAAACAGGATAATTATTTGTTATTTCCTATCCCTTGTCACTGTACTATTACAAATGTAAAGGTACATTTTCATGCTTACTTAGTAATCTTTTTTTCACCAACCAAGCTCCCCCCATAACTCCTGCATCATTTCCTAACGTAGCAATGGCTAACTCCACCCCTTGTGCTACCCTTGGAAAGGCAAAGCGAATAAACTGATTCTTTAAAGGTACTAACAGTGCATCTCCTGCTTTGGAAACTCCTCCACCAATGATAATTTTCTCAGGGTTTAATCCATTCGCAAGGTGTGATAATGCTAAGCCTAAATAAAGGGCAACTTTTTCAATCACCTTATTAGCTAATTCATCACCCTCATTCGCTACTTCAAACACTAGCTCAGATGATAATGTTTGGCGTTCATCGTAAAAATCCCTCAGTTTACTTGCTGTATGGGTAGAAGATAATTCTTCAATCATTAAACGAACAATGCCTGTGGCAGATGCTATTGTTTCAATACATCCAGTTTTCCCACAATTACAATGCATCCCACCTTCCACAATAGAGGTGATATGGCCAATTTCGCCACCTGCACCATTTATGCCGTGTACAATTTCACCATTGGCAATGATTCCTCCCCCAACTCCCGTACCTAATGTGACACATAATAAATCTTTTGACCCTTCCCCAGCACCCTTCCACATCTCCCCAATGGCTGCTACATTTGCATCGTTATCAACAATAACTGGTAAGGATGTTTCTATTTCAAGAAGATCCCTCAAGGGGAAGTTTTCCCATCCTAAATTAATCGCCACATCAACAGAACCAGTTCCTACGTTAACAGGACCTGGAGCCCCAATCCCTATCCCCATTAACTTCTGTTTTTCTTGTCCCAACTTGTTTAATGTTTGATCAATTGATTTAGCTATATCAGCTGGAATATGTCTCCCTTTTTCTTTTATATTGGACGGAATTTCCCACTTATAAATAAACTCACCGTTTTGATTAATAAATCCCATTTTAATAGTTGTACCGCCTATATCCACACCTACTAACCATTTTTCATCCATCATCATTCATCCTTTTTTATTTAAGTTGACAAGTAACTGTATTCCTTCACCATATAGCAAAATAAGATTAAATCTCTTAATCCTATCTTGCCACCTACTGTACAGCTAAAATTATTTATATAGTAATTAAGAAACTTAACTCCTATCATTCCTTGTTCAATAGAAATTTTTCTAGGGCTATGATAGCCCAGGCCTCGTCTTTGCCATCTGCGGTAAGTTTGATTTCTTCACCTTGTCTAACTGCTAAGGCCATAACCCCCATAATACTTTTCCCAACTACCTTTTTCCCATTTTTCACAATATTAATGTCACTGTTAAAAGAAGAGGCTTTCCCTACAAATTCAGCACCAGATCGAGCTTGGAGGCCATGCTGAAGAAGTACGACAACCTTTTTTTCTACCATTGATTCTCACTCTACCCTTCGTAATTTATTTATATTTTGTGTTAATTTACAGTGAGGAACTTATTTCTCAAAGTTCATATACTTGTTATAAGACACCAGCTTCTCTTCTCTTATTTTTTTGCGTCGGAAGGGGAATACGAATTTCTGTTTTACTATCAAAAAAATGGACTTTATTCATATCTATAGCTAACCTCATTTGTTGACCTGCTTTCACTTCCGTACGAGCATCTACGCGCGAAACGAAATTTTGACCATTAATTTGTGAGTAAACCATTATTTCAGCACCCATTAATTCAGCCACTTCCACGTTAATATTTACCGTTGTATTTGGTGAGGCATCAATGAAAACTGGCTCATCATGAAAATCTTCGGGACGAACACCTAAAATCATTTCTTCACCTCTATACCCTTGCTCACGTAATACTTTCATTTTTCCTTCTGGCACTTCAATACGTACTGAACCCATTTGGAACATACCCTCTTTTAAGGTACCAGTAAAGAAGTTCATGGCAGGAGAACCAATAAAGCCTCCAACAAATATATTTGCAGGTTCGTCATATACTTCTTTAGGCGCGCCTACTTGTTGGACAATCCCGTCTTTCATGACAACAAGACGTGTTGCCATGGTCATTGCCTCTGTTTGATCATGCGTAACATAAATTGTGGTTGTTTGTAAGCGTTGATGTAGTTTGGCAATCTCAGAACGCATTTGGACACGCAATTTTGCATCTAAATTGGATAAAGGTTCATCCATTAAAAATACTTTTGCATCACGAACAATCGCACGACCTAAAGCAACACGTTGACGTTGACCACCTGAAAGAGCCTTTGGTTTACGCTCTAAGTATTGTTCTAAACCAAGGATACGAGCAGCTTCTTGTACACGACGATCAATTTCCTCTTTGGGGAATTTACGTAATTTCAGACCGAATGCCATGTTGTCATACACGCTCATATGGGGATATAACGCATAGTTTTGGAAGACCATTGCAATATCACGATCTTTCGGTGCCACGTCGTTGACACGTTTACCATCGATAAAAAAATCACCTTTTGAAATTTCTTCAAGCCCCGCAATCATGCGAAGAGTCGTTGACTTGCCACAACCAGATGGGCCGACGAAGACAATAAATTCTTTATCTTCAATCTGAAGATTAAAGTCTTTCACTGCTGTTACATCCTTCTCATAAACTTTATAAATATGATTTAAACTTAACTCAGCCATTATTTTCTCCTTCTTGAATCAGAAATTTTTAATTTATAATATATTAGAATTTTATGATAATTTAAGTGTAAAAAAATGTTGTGGTATGGATCAAGTAGATCCATACCACAACGAACTTTCAAAAAAATTAAGTTTTCTCTTGTTAGGCCCACCACATCTGTGAAGGTGATTCTTCAATTAAAACCGTTTGTAAGTTTGTCACTGCACGTTTGAATCCCTCATCAATAGACATGATCGCATCCTCATGCTCAATGCTTACCACATAATCATACCCGTATGTGCGTAATGCACTCATCATATCTGACCATTCTTTTAAACTATGTCCACAGCCAACTGAACGAAACGTCCATGCACGTGAACGTACTTCTCCATAAGGCTGCATATCGGTAAGACCATACATATTGATATTCTCTTGATCTAAATAGGTATCTTTTGCGTGAAAATGGTGAATGGCATTTTCTTTGGCTAGAATCTTAATGGCTGCCACTGGATCAATACCTTGCCACCACAAGTGACTCGGGTCTAAATTTGCTCCAATTGCATCACATGTTTGTTCTCGCAGTTTTAACAATGTGTAAGGTGTATGAACTAAAAATCCTCCGTGCAATTCTAATCCAATTTTTACGTTATGCTCTTTTGCATACTCGCCGATCTCTTTCCAATATGGAATGAGTTTTTGTTCCCATTGCCATGTTAAGACATCTCCATATTCATTTGGCCATGGTGTAACCGGCCAGTTTGGATATTTAGCTCCTTCGTGATCACCACCTGTACCTGAAAAGCAGTTGACAACTGGTACATCAAGTAAAGATGCTAGTTTAATCGTTTTACGTAACGTTTCATTCGATTCTTTTGCAAATCCTTCTTCTGGTGAGATAGGGTTACCGTGACAACTAAATGCACTAATCGTTAATCCACGATCCGTTACCTTCTTTAGATAAATTTCACGCGCATGCGCATCTTCTAATAATTTATCTAATGGACAATGATGGTTCCCTGGATAGCAGCCTGTCCCAATTTCAACGGTATGTAAGCCAGCTGCTTGCACTTTATTCAACATGTCTTCAAATGAATAATCTGCAAATAATACGGTAAATACACCTAATTTCATATTTTTTCCTCCTCTAGGTTCCGATAGTGATGTAATCTAGACTAAAGCCAATCCTTTAAACAGCTGGCTCTTTTATCTCTAAAACAGTACTTACAATTTGTTTGGATTCATGTGACTCTAAAGCAGCTAGGATAACAGATAAAGATTTTGCTCCTTCTTCTCCTGAAACAGTAGGATCTTTATCTTCTAAAATGGCCGATACAAACTCTTCAATGACATGTGTATTACTTTGACCGCCTTCATCATTCGATTGAATTTTGCCAAGTTCATAATTGACTACTTCCCCTGTAGCATATTGGACAATCAAAGAATATGTTGGATGATCTTCTAAATGAATAATTCCTTTTTCACCATAAATAATAGTGGAGTTATCTTCTTTACCTACGTAAGCCCAACTTGCTGCAAGGGTTCCAATAGTGCCACTTTCTGTTTTTAATACACATACTGCATTGTCATCGACACTCGCAAAATCTTTGGCACTCGTTTGTACAAATGCACCGACTTCCACGATTTCTTCACCAAGAAGATAACGAAGTAAGTCTGTCTTGTGAACACCTAAATCTCCCATAGCCCCAATGAATGCTTCATCCTTTTTAAAGAACCAGCTCTCTTTTCCATCTACACTCCATTGCTCAGGTCCGCCGTGACCAAATGCCGTTCGAAAGCTATAGACTTTACCAATTTCCCCATTTTCAATAAGTTGACGAGCTTTTTGATGAGATGATACAAAGCGTTGATTGTGACCTATCATTAGCTTTTTACTACTTTCTTTTGATGCTTGAATCATAGCATGAGCCTCTTCTTTTGACGTAGCCATCGGCTTTTCACATAATACATGTACACCACTCTTTAATGCCGCAATAGAAATGGGCGCATGTAAATAGTTAGGAGTACAAACACTTACTGCGTCTACGGTGCCACTTGCGAGTAATTCTTCATAATTGATGTATGCTTTTGCATCATACTGCTCAGCAACTTCAATTGCGCGCTGTTCGTTTATATCACAAACTGCCACAATCTCTACTTCTTTATTCATTTTATATTCTGGTAAATGACGATGTTGAGCAATACTTCCACAACCGATAATTCCTACTTTTACTATTTTCATATTCATTCTCCCCCTTGTTTTCCTTAATTTTTTACTGCAATTCGTTCAAGTGGTGTTGCGTTTCCGTATACGGGACGTTTTCTGTCAACTGGCTGTGCCCATTTAACGCCATTCATAATGACACGTTGAATATCTTTATTGTGATATGTTGGATATGTTTCATGTCCTGGTCTAAAATAAAAGACTTTTCCGTTTCCACGCTTATAGGTGCAACCACTGCGGAACACTTCGCCGCCTTCGAACCAACTCATAAAGACTAATTCGTCTGG
>DATMFE010000433.1:0-4292 GCA_035556295.1 Ureibacillus sp. | reverse complement strand
TATGCAGCCTTTGCTACTTATGCTGTCGTAGCTAATGGCATAGACGAGATGAGTTTAAAATCTTTAGGTGTGAGAAATTTTGATGTCGCTTTCGTCTCTTTAGGTGATGATATTGAAGCTAGTATTTTAACGTGCTTACTTCTGAAGGAAATGGGGGTTCCTCAAGTTTGGGCAAAGGCTCAAAATATGTATCATCATAAAGTGTTAGAAAAGGTTGGGGTCGATCGAGTGATTCATCCTGAAAGAGATATGGCGCAGCGAATTGCTCATCATATCGCATCCGAAAAAATTATTGATTATATTCAATTGTCGGAGGAGTATAGTATTGTCGAAATCGTGGCGTCGCATAAAATTGATAAAAAATCATTGATGGATTTGGATATTCGTGCAAAATATCGCTGCAATATTATCGGGATTCAACGTGGAAAAGACATTAATGTGGCCCCGCTTGCTGAAGAACAAATTCGCCAAGGAGACACATTAATTGTGATTGGACATAACAAAGATATTGCAAAATTAGAGGCGCAAGGCGTGTAACAAACACTATATATTTGAAATGAATGCCTACTGAAACGCTTGTATTAAGCTATTTTATTCCATATTTAAGGAAGTAAGCCTCTCACTTCAAGCTTGCAGGAAGAAAAAAAGAGATAAGGGAATTCCCTCATTATAGCTGCGGTTCCTAGCTCATCGAGGTCATAAGCGGTCATTCTCTATGGTAAACTGCGTCATGCAGCGTTTCATCTGCAACAGTCGTCTCTCAGCTTTTGGCATAGAAACTGTCTATAGGAATAATCGCGAACTTCTCTATTGTTGAAAAATGAATCATTGTAGGAGTTAGGGGATTTGGTAAAGTAGGTCCGCTTACCCTCGTCTATTTGCTGCTAACAACAAAAAAGTAAGTATCAAATATCTTAGTGAAGATATATGGACTGGATGAAAAAATATACAATATAGAAACAAAGCAGTGGATGTTTTCGCTGCTTTGTTTTTATTTATATAGGAATATTCGGAAGGTTAATATATGAAAATCAGTGTATGGAAGATATAGGGTGATCTAAATCAAAAGTTCTATTATTTTTATAATAATTAATAAAAATAAGAAAATGGTATGTTATAACGCTTATGTAAGTATATTCAAAAACTAGGAAAAATGAATTGTTTTCCTTTATTTATATAATAAATAAAAAAAATATTCTTTATCTATTCCCTATATATCAAGGCTTTGAATCATTAAGCCTAGCTCAATAGGTTTATTTTTCCTTTTTATTAGGGATAAATATCCTGTTTTGGAAGGAGGGATTTAGGTAGATTTAGTATGAGAGAAAAATAGTACATATTATGTCTAGTTTAGGAAGGGGTTCTTTTTTTGAAAAAATGGGTATTATTCTCCGTTGTATCAGTATGTATTTTCCTTTTATCTGCATGTTCAGGTTCGGGTGAAAAGGCTTCAACTGAAAAGAGTAAAGGGTTGGAGGCTTCTATTGAAAGCGCTAGTTATATTGTTTCAGAGAGTGATGATGGAGTTTCTGAAAATGAGAATATAGCTACTATGGCTATTCATTTAAAAGTCAAAAATTTATCAGATTCTTCAATGCGATTATCAGCGTATGATGGGATTAAGTTATATGATGGTGAGGAGCAAATCAATATTAATCCAGAACTTTATAATCGCGATATAGGCTTGGATATTGATACAGGCGGGAGTATTGGTGCAGGAAAGTCAAAAACTGTATTAGCGATATTTGAAGTAACAAAGGATAAAGAGTATGAAATTGGCTTAAATCCACTATTCGATGATCTGGAAGAGGAGTCAGAAGAGTTAGTATTAAAGCTTGATACGAAGAAGTATGCTGATAGTTATGAAACATTGCAAGATCCAGCGAAAGCATTAAAGGCTTACGTGGATCAAATCTATTACAATAAGGAAAATCCAGATTATGAGCAACTCGTATCGGCTGATAAACCAGTATTGCAAGAATCAGCACAAGAAGCATTTAAAACGGAAATAAACAAGGTGTTTGATAAGAAATTAGATGATACAGACATTGAAAAGCTATATGCAACATACCGTGATATCTTAGCGGAAAAGGCTGAAGTGACTGCTGCTACTATTGCAAATGCTAATGATAAGGCAATCGTTGAAGTAGAGATTTCTACACCGTCATTAAAAACACTATATGAAGATGTTTATGAGTATGAGCGTGAATTTAGAGAAAATACAGGAAGTTATGATTCACAAGAAATTGATAAATATGTACTTTCAAAATTGCCTAAAATTTTAAATGCTCTTGAGGTAAACGAACTTAGCGACCCAGTGGAAGTGTCCTTAACGAAAAAGGATGGAAAATGGACTATTGAAGCGGTTGATAAGTATGGCGAAAGTTTAGACACCGTATTTGTAAAAGGATCAAGTTATTAAGGAGCCGTGAATAATGTGAAGAAAATATGGTTACTTGCTATACCAGCGGTGGTTGTGCTCACCATTATTACGGTTGTGTTGATCCAGCAGAATAATCGACCTAAACAAGTTGTCGAAGCGTTTGAGCAAGCGGTTGATCAAAAGAAGCCGGAACAGCTGAAGGATATACTCTTAGTAGATAATAAGAAGGCAGAAATAGATGAGTCATCGCTTAAAGCATTTGTTACTTATCTAAATGCTAATTATAATAGTTATCAAGTAATTAAGGATAGCTTAGAGGAGCAATTAGAGAAGCAAGAGTACAACATGACAAATCAGCAGATTAGTTTGGTGGAAGACGGAAAACGCTTCGGAGTATTTACTGACTACAAGCTGAAGGTAAAAACGGGATATATAAAGGTAACTGGGCTAAGTGAAGAAGATCAAGTTACTCTTTCCGTCGATAAAACGAAAGACTCTCTTATGAAGAGTGAAGAAGAATTGTACGGTCCACTTCTTCCAGGTACGTATGATGTACGATTAACTGTAAAAAATACACTAGGCACTTTTTTAGAGAAAAGAAAAGTAGAAGTCTGGGGCGGCAGCAAGCAGGTCAGCCTGCTTGTAGACGATAGTGATTTGGCTCAAAAGGATAAAGGCGTTCAACAAAATGTATTAGCCGCACTAGATGTATTTAATAATGACTTAATCGTTTTTCAGACAAACAACTATGAAACGAAACATTTTACAAATGTCACAGATGAAGTAAGAGAGGTTACGGCATTTGCTAAATATGATTTTGAATTTTATAAAGAGTATGTTGATGAAATTCAGATGCAATATTTGGGAGCAGTTGTGAACCTTGATGATTTAGATATTAATCATTTTAATGATGAGTGGGTTGCAGAAGTTACAGCACTTGTTTCCTACAAAAATAAAATGAAAGTTCGAGACATGAAAGGTTTTGAAGATATTTCTTATAAAACTGTTCGAACATATAAGATGAAGTATGATGAAAAGAGTAAAAAATGGTTAATAGCTGACTTGGAGGGAATAAAAGCGGATGGCTCAGAAAGTGATGATTGGGAAAATAAAACTGAGCTGAAAAATGAAGACTCGCCAGTCATGAAGTGGACTCGTAAGAAGGATAAAAGTAATATGTTTTAATAATAATTAACCATTTCTTGCATTTTGATGAGGAAATGGATGAAACAGAATAAAGGGTAAATGAAAAACGCTGCTTGAGAGGCAGCGTTTTTCTGTGTGCGCTCGGCCATACGGTAATCGCCTCCTCCTAGTCGAGCTAGATTCGGGAGTGGTGGATTGACGGCACCATTTCATGTATTAACCCATACAATAAATCACCATAATTAGAAAGGGAATACCAGCTATGGACGCACAAAGTAACTCTCATATTTCACCCCCGCCATTAAGCAGTCTCTCTCTTTTTCCACGTAAATCAAATCTTCCAGAGCCACAATTAGTGACAGATGAAATAGGTGGTGTTATTGTACAAAATTGTGATGGGAAATATGTAGAGTATTGGAGAGCTATTGGAATGGCTTCTCTGCCATCAGGATCATTAACTGTAAAAAATAATTGTGGCTGTATTATGAAGGTGAGAGCGGATACAGATGGTGATGGAAAGGCGGATACGACATTATTTACATTGACTGAAATAAATCAAACGAAATCTGTTACTTTAAAGACTATTTCAAACCTGGAAATTTCTTGTCGAGGAGGATCAGGTCAAAAGGCCAATGGTCATTATAGTATGAAGGTTCGTTATGTGACTTAATATTGTTTATGTAGAGGCTCTGTTACAGGAGACTGGTCAGCTTTATTAACAATATGATTTAACAAAGGCTATGTAAAAATGATGCTAACGTGG
>DATMFE010000432.1:0-2635 GCA_035556295.1 Ureibacillus sp. | reverse complement strand
ATGCCATCGAAGAATTGATAGAAAGCTCACTAAGTACGGTCGGCAACGCTACATTAAACATCGTTGTATTCATGACTACTAACCAACTAGTGAAACTCCAAATGATAAGGATTTTATTCTCTTGAATAGGTTTGGCACTTGCAAAGTCCGAAGTAGGGGTAGAAATGGACGACATTGTCTCTCACCTTAATTCTTATATTTTTTGAAAACCGGAATTTTAAAAAGGCCTTGCTTTTAAACAAGACCCAAAATTAACTTCAAATTAATTTAACTTAACTATTAGATTGGTGTCTGACATTCCTATTCTTTATTTATATTTTTCCAAGCCCTCTTTATACTGGTTTAACACTTCCTCATACGGAAAATCTTTAGATCCTTGTTCTTTTAACCATTTTTCTGTAAACTCTTTAGTGATTTTTTCCCACTGCCCTTTTTCGGCATCCGTTAAGTCTACAATGACCCCGCCAGCTTTACTGAATTCTCCATTAAAATTCTCTGTATCTTGATCATACTTTTCTCCAGACTGTTCTACCAACTCTTGCCCTGCTTCTTTCATTGCCTTTTGTACATCTTCAGGAAGTCCATTCCAAACCTTTTCATTAACGACTAACCCATGAATAGCCGTCCCTATGTGTGGAAAAGTCGCATATTTAAGAAGATCTGCCGTTCCAGAAGCTTCCACACCAACACTAGAATAACCTGCTCCATCTATGACACCTTTTTCAAGAGCCTCATATGTCTCTGTATGAGAAACCGTTACAGGGACAGCACCCATATATTCGTACACTTCATTAGCGACGCCACCTAATGTTCTAGTTTTTACCCCTTTTAAATCTGCTGGTACTCTTACTTCTTTTTTCGTGGTCCAAATTTCATAAGTCGGTGATACATGTCCTAAAATAGGAACGAGCCCATTTTTTGAAAAATCTGTTTCTAATAGTTCCTTATTTTGCTGTAATAATTCGTTATAAGCTACTGTTCCTTGATGTGAAGTCATACTAAGGTTTGGCAAACCTGCCAAGGCATTTGTTAAAGGCATATTATCTGGAAAGTAGTTGGCTGGAAAAACACCAATATCCGTTACTCCATCTCTTGTTAACTTCAGCATATCTTGAGCTTTTCCTAGCTGTTCTCCAGGATATGCATCGAATTGCACCTTACCATCAGTGAGTTCTGTTACTCGCTTCATCCAAGGTTCTGTTACATATTTATATACTTGGGATGTAACTGGAACATACGTAGCTAACTTTAATGTAATCGTTTCATTTTCTTTCGAATTATTAGAAGAACTTGTACTACATCCAGCGATTACTAGAGAAAGAATCGAAATTATAATTGTAAGACTAAACAAACGCTTGGCTTTCATAATATTTTCCTCCACCCAAAAGTTATAGTTGTTTTATAAAACCTATCAAATTAGCTCTACATATTAGTTGGTAAGTAAAGAACAATTTGCGGAAAAATGACTAAGAGTAATATCGTTAATAGCAATATGCCGATAAACGGTACGGACCCATAAAATACACGGTCAACAGGGATTTTGGAATATTTACTTGTAATAAATAGATTAATTCCAACAGGCGGTGTAACAAGACCAATTTCTAGTAACAATACAACAATTACACCAAACCATATTTCATCAAAACCTAAGGCTTGAATGATTGGAAATACGAGAGGTAATGTCAAGATCATGGAGCCGATCAAATCCATAAACAATCCAAGGATGAGGTAGAAAACAATAATTAAAAATAAAATGGTCCATTTGGATAAACCACTATCAGAAATCGCTGAGATGATACTTTGCCCAGTACCCGTTAATGTAAAGAAATATGCGAATATGTATCCGCCAATCACAATGGTAAAAATCATAGCTGTTTGCTGAACAGCGTCTTTGAGTGATTCAATAACAGATTTAACATTTAATCGCTTTATAAGTAAACCAATCAAAAGTGCTCCTAATGCTCCAAATGCAGCAGCCTCTGTAGAAGTTGCAATTCCTAAATAGATAACGGCTAAAACAAATACTACAAGTAGCAGCATCGGCCAAATTGTTTTTAAAGAAGCAAATCTTTCACTCCATGAAGATTTTTCAATTTTAGTATTCAATTTAATAGAAGTAATAAAGATGAAGGTACAAAGAAGTCCTGCAAGCAGTATTCCTGGTAAAACGCCAGCCATTAATAGGTGTCCTATTGAGGTTTCTGTTTGCACGGCATAGAGAATGAGCGGAACACTAGGTGGAATTAAGACGGCTAAGGTTCCCGTAGATGAAGCAACTAAACCAGCAGCAAAAGTATCCTTATATCTAGCTCTAGTCATCTCTGGGATACAAATCTTTGACATAATCGAAGTGGCAGCAATACTTGAACCAGATAACGTCCCAAATCCTGCACTGGCAAACACGGTAGATACTCCTACTCCACCTGGTACATGACCAATCCATTTTAGGATACAGTTATATAGATCTTTTGCAATATTACTTTTGGAAATGAAGTTCGCCATTAATATAAACAAAGGGATTGTCGTTAAAGTAAAACTATTGACACTTCGATAGGCTGTTGATGAAAGAATCCCAGTAAATGTATCAAATCCACTAACCAAAAAGATTCCTAACGAACCAACAACTATTAAAGTA
>DATMFE010000431.1:0-3512 GCA_035556295.1 Ureibacillus sp. | reverse complement strand
GCTACAATCGGAGATAGTATTGCAAGGGCTAATGGAACGAAGACATTTATCAAAAGGAGCACTCCACATATAATTTCTAAAGATTTTTCAACAATCAATAGATATTCAAATTCAAATAATGCCATTGCTTCAGGACTAGTTACTATAAAGGGTTCGAGTCCAAAGATTACAAAATAACCATTTAAACCTGCAGTTAAGAAAATGACCGCTAAAAAAAATCTTGTTATATGAACCAATAATTTAGTCAATTTGCACACCTCCTATTAGAATCTATTCAACATATGTTTATCATAGTCTGAAAATAAAAATAGGAAATGTCGTTCAGTTAAATGAAGATTTTAAAAATCCAACTTACACCGATACCTGCTGCTAAAAAGAAAATAGCTGCTGTACCGCAGCCCCGACGTTCAGCCAAGTCTTCAGCATATTCTTTTGCACAATGTCTGCATAAAGTGTATCGCCTCTTCCTCTTTAATTTTTCTTGCTGGAGTTTTCCCCTTTAAAATCCGCGAGTTAGTGGGACAGTCATCGTCGAAGTAGTGATAAAATTTACCCGTTCTAGTAATATAGACCTCATCACCTTTATGCATTGTATATCACCATCCTTCATTTTAGTATTGGATTACACCGTTTAAAAAGCTCTGGATATTTTCCAATCCAACTTCTCAAGTACATTATGTTATAAGAATAATCAATAAAGGTCTTGATATACTTAACAAAAATAACCAAAGTGAGTTTTAGCATTGTGGAAATACTAGTGTAAGGAGGTGTCATATGAGTAAAAAAAATCGTGGTGCAAAAGCATTTAGTGGAGTAAACCCTCAAGGATATTCAACAGGCACAGAGCGGGAAAGACAACCCAAATCCCAACTTGAGAATGCCGCTAAGAAGAATAATACAAAATAACAAATATTTCTTAGATAAGGATTGTGGGACTTACACATACTATTCAAGTCCCACAATCTTAAACTAATTCTTTTAAAAGAGTGCTTCTCTTATCCAAAACCGCTTTATTTATTATCACGGATATCATAAAGAGCATTTGACATCTCTGTTAGCAATTCTCTATCCACTAATTTCTTGATATATTTCTCAGGAATTTTATTAAATCCAACCTCTATGCCTTTAAGGCCTCCTGCAATAGCAGCAATCGTATCGCTATCATCTCCCATATTCGTAGCTCCAACAACCACTTCTTCAAATGTGTCGCTAGTTAATAACCAATAAAGAACCCATCTCATCGTATTCACTACATATCCATCAGGCCTGCAATCTGGTACCGAATCTAACATTGCTTCATAAATTGTGCCCTTTGTTTCTAGGCTTATTGAGGTTCTTATATCTTCTCCTTTAAGAAGACGATAAGCAATATGATTATAAATAACACATGCTTCTGAAGCTAAATCATCATAATGAGTCATTTTTGATTGGAGAGTTGTAATTTCATCTATTTTCTTTTTTTCGGAGTACGCTAAAGCAATCGGTAAACATCTCATTAAGCTGCCATTTCCAGCACTTTTTCTATCAAGTAAATCATGAACATTTTTTGCAGCTTCGAACCAGTCTTCCTCGTAGTTCTCAAAAACCGTTCTAATTGTGATGCCAACATCTTTTGGATTTGTCTTAAACCATTTAAAAAATTCTCTACCAATTTCCTCAATAGGCTCGCTTGGATTTGCAATAATTCCCTTTACAACGGCAAGCGTCATGGCGGTATCATCTGTTGTTTCACCCGGTATGAGGTCCCAACATCCACCTCCAATAATATCGGTCACTCTTCCATATTTATGTATGATTTCTTCTTTACTCATAAACTCTGTGGTACCTCCAAGCGCATCACCAATAGCAACCCCAAAAAGTCCGCCTTTTATTTTATTTAGCATCACTTCGCCTCCATTGCATTATTATTCCCATTAATTTGTTACAATATCTTATGTTTGATTAGGAATTCAACTAGGATATATAGCATGTTTATACTGCTTCTTCACCCTTTTTAGTCACTATTTCATACGCATTTGACATAACATGAAAAGTACTTTTAACGATACTCGCTTCCGCCACCCCAAAGCTCACGTCCACCTGTATGTCCTGTATTTTGGTGAATTTCTTCATTTACTAGTTGTAAAACACCCGGTTGCTCGGAATGATGCCAGACATATCCTTCAGGAGTTGTGCCATTCGCTAAAGCTTGTACATCAAGTTGCGATAAGCCTAGTTCTTTTGCTAAATCTGGATTTTCCTGAATAGATTGATAGAGCGTTTCGTTAGCAATATCAAATTGAGTATAATCACTTTCTAGATACATTTCTTCTACTAGAACAACACTAAATTGGGACTCGAATACAGGGAATAATCCTGTTAAAACCTCTCCATTAGGTAACTCAACCGTTCTTTCCATAAAAGGCACACCTGTTTCTACATGTTCTCCCCCATTTAAATAATCATTTCTTGTTTCAATCTCTTCTGCTTGCACAGAATCGACTCCATCTAAAATATCAATGACTCCTACCGCAAATGTTGTGACAGCTGCCACTTTCCCTATATTTTTTAGACCATGAAGAATTTGATCTCTATCCTTATTTTTCAGACCGCTTACAGTAATACCTGCACTCTTTACCGTGTATGTAATCCCTAAACCAATGCCCTTTACAGTACGTCCTGTAGAATCCTTTATATCAGCCCATCCTTGCTGTTTATGATATTCACTTTTCTTAAGCACTCCGTAAGTACCTTGTATGGTTCCGTCTGCAAACTGACCGACAGAATCAACCGCGCTTTTGGATGCCTCAATCACACTATGTCCAACTTCATTAATATATTCACCTAGCTTCTCATTTTTAGAAGAAATGGCTTTACTTATGATCTTGACTCCGCCTGTTGCCGCTCCACCGGCAACCTTATTCACTGCTTTACCCAACCCTCGAATAACTCCCATCGTATACTGACTCCTTTTTTAAATATAGTGAATCACAACTATGTACCTACCATTATATTACTATTAATTTTAAAAAGTTAAAAACGATTTTAAATGAAAATCTATCTGATCGGATAATCACGTAGTCATGTAAAAACACTGTTGCTCGGTAGACATGTAGTACGATTCCCAACATGACGAAGAATAAAACTAAGAGGGTAACTTCAAAAGGTCGTTACAAACCGACCTTTTGAAGTTACCCTCTTTCGATATCGCTTTTCTTTTTATATACGAGGAAGCACATAAATACTTTAAATTTATTTCCATTGGGAATATAAAATCTCAAAGTACAACGAAACGAAAAAGATTGATTCTAAAACCGTTAATCGTCATACATTTATTATTTTTTGCAAGAAATAACTTAAATAGCTTAGACGACAGGCACGATAAATTATGCTCTATATGTGAAAGCTAAACCTTTTAAGAATTTACGGGTGAAATTATCACCGCATTCTTTATAATTTCGATGTCCTGCTTTTCGTAAAATCGCGCCTAACTCGCCTTTTGATACAATGATACCGCCCTCATCAAGGATATC
>DATMFE010000430.1:0-10013 GCA_035556295.1 Ureibacillus sp. | reverse complement strand
CCGGTGTAGCCTACTAGGAAAATCCATTCGGTACACAGCTCAAAGATGTATTCACAATCGTTCAACATGCACCTCTCATCAACCGGTAACTTTCTGTTTGTTTACATGATTGCTACTAATTCTTATCATAGCCTTTGTTCTTATACTCCGAAATGTCTCAAACAAATCTTCGTTATGCTGATATTAATTGTTATTTAGTTTAGCGTTGAAATTTATTTTGTCAATACTTTTTTACCAAAGTGGTGTTTCTTCATCTGTTAGTTCAACTAGAAGCGGCATAATCGCTAGTGCCAAAATACAAAAAACAAAATAGATCCCAAATAGTACATAATATGATATATTAAATAAATTTAGTAGAAGAAGAAAGGGAATCATAATAGTTATTCCATTGATTCTTTTCCTAGATCTCTTTGTATAATACTGCTTCTCTCCACAGTATGGACAATTTAAGGAAGTATCCAACGTAAACATCTTTTTGAATGTTTTTATCCAGCTCCACTCACTCCTGCAATTTTGACAAGTCGGCATCTATAACACAACCTTTCTCATGGACAGGGGGACAGTTACCATGTCTACACCCAACTATAATATTTCCCATGACCATCTACTTCTTTTAAAATTTTCTTCTCGTTTATAATACTATTAGATATATAATCTACGTGCAAGTATCGATCATACAGATTATTATACACATGATAAATGGGAGAATGTTCACTTAAATCTTGAATCATTGCTAATAAATTTTGTTTTAATGTTTCATTAAATTGATTGGCAACATGGGTATGAAAAAGTACAACCTGCGAATCGTCATTAACGTTTTTTAAGTTTGATGGTATGATCTGCAAAAAGTCACCTGTGACTAATGTTTTTTTTATATTTTTATTCAGTTGTTTTACTTTTTCCAATAACTCCTTCCTCTCCTTTTGTTCTGGCCATATTAGTGCTTTCATCCATTCGTAATCATCTTCTTTATTTAAATCGATAATATTTAAATCGATTCCGATTCTTTCACTAACTTCAAAAGGTTTCTTTACATTGATTGGAACCCCGAAATTTTCTGAACTAACTACAACCGTACTTTCTTTATCTCCAAACTTCTTGATCTGATTATTTTCTTTAATTTCATAGCTGTAGTGGTCAAGATTTAATAGCAAACCTGCGCTCGTTCCAATCTCCATTAATGTTAAAGGTTTCCCAGTTTCCTGAGCGATTTCACTAAATATCGGATATAAATACGAACTACGATTTATTTCATTTGTCTGGACAAGTTTTGTTTGAAAACATGCAATCAAATCACTTCCATACAGACGAACAAATTCTTTCAAACTATTGTAACTCTCATATAAATATTCTTGTGATTGATCAAACTTATAATAGTAGGCTTTAAGAGGGTGATTTCCCTTATTGGCTAAGTACTGGACACTGGCAAAAAATAAATTTGGTTTAGGTTGTGAAGCTGGTATATTCGAAATCAACTCAAGTAATTCCCTATCTTCTGCAATCCGCTTACTCCAATAGGCATATAATGGACTACTTTTTTTAGCTTCAAGTTCACTAAAACGAAGAAAATTCTTTGCTAATCTTTCCATCAAAAACACCTCTTTCTCTTTTGTGGTTTTAGTGTACAATGATTGGTAAGTTATAGAAATTAATTAATTATAATGAGTTTGATTAATATTTTTAATTAAAACGAGGTACATATGGAGATAAAATGGCTAAGATCATTTGTGACGGCTGTTGAGTGTGGAAACTTTCGCTTAGCAGCAGAAAAACTTTATATTTCACAACCAAGTATTACAGTTCACATTCATCAGCTAGAAGAAAGTTTACAGATTGCTTTATATGAGCGAAATCATACTCAACTGACATTAACAGATGAAGGACAATATTATTATGTTATGGCGAAAGACATCTTGAAGAAAATCGAAGATAGTAAAAGAGAGTTAAGTCTCTTTTCTGTTCAAAAGCGAACGCTTCTGAAAGTTGCCATTTCACCAATTTTAGTAGAAACAAACTTACCCCATCTACTGTTTCAATTTTCGGTTGAAAATCCAGAATATGAAATTCAAATGATGGTTGAGGATTCAAAACATATGGATGAGCTTATATTAAAAGACGAGGCAAATTTAGCGATTTGCATTGGCACAAGCAAGCAAACCATTATACATTCAGAAAAGTTAAGCTCTAGCCCTTTACAACTTATCTATCCTATTGACCAAATTGAAACTGAGGAAAAACCCATACAGTTGGATGAATTATTTCAAAGATATTCTTTATTTACTGGACATCTTGATGAAGCCGTATCAATTGAAGCATTGTTAGATATGCATTTCCCCTCTATTCGAAAGATGAAAATTTCTCAAAGTTATATCGTTAAACGATTTGTAAAGGATGGATTAGGAATGGCATTTCTTCCAAAATCAATTGTTCAAAAAGATGCAATGGATGGTCACTTCAATATTTATCATTTCGATCGTTTTCTACTACCAACAGTTGATTTGTATATTCGGCATATTAAGGAAAATGAAAAAATCACTCCCCTGTTACAGTATATAAGGGATAGTTTTATCGACAACAAATGAATTCATTTCGAAATATATATTTAAGTTAAGATTTTCTAGTTTAGTATAATTCCAGCGATGCAGTAAATTATTGATTAAATCTAATTATCAAGACATCTAGAGGAATAATATTCTATTTTTTGGTTTTAGGGATTTGTTCTCGAGGACAATTTTCTTGATTTTATTAACTTTTTGTCCTCGAGAAGTCGGCTCGAGGACGATTTTCTAGAATTTTTTATTTTTTTGTCCTCGAGAAGTCGGCTCGAGGACGAATTTCTAGATGTTAATCTTTTTTTGTCCTTGAGAAGCCGGCTCGAGGACAATATTCTAGAATTTTTTATTTTTTTGTCCTCGAGAAGTCGGCTCGAGGACTATTTTCTAGATTTTAATTTTTTTTTGTCCTTGAGAAACCGGCTCGAGGACGATTTTCTGGATTTTAATCTTTTTTTGTCCATGAGAAGCCGACTCGAGGACGATTTTCTAGATTCTAATCTTTTTTTGTCCTTGAGAAGCCAGCTCAATGACAACTTTCAGGAATTTATTTATTTTATTTCCTTATAAATCTTCCTCTAAGATCAACTTTCCAGAATGCACTTATATTATTATCCTTGAACTCCCTACTTCCCTCTACACTACTCTTAATCTAGCCTTCCAAGCCAGGTTATTTGAATATTATTCTAGTAAAAGTTATAATCTGTTAGGTTCAACTTACATAATTATGTCAGGAGGATTTATATGACTACAACTAACGTTTTGGACAAAACAATCGAGGAAATTCGTAAACCAACATACCCAATAGACTCAAGTTTTATTAAAAGATGGTCGACTCGTGCATTTTCTGAAAAACCAGTTCCAGATGAAATTTTATATAGCGTATTTGAAGCGGCAAGATGGGCTGCTTCTGCTAGAAATATACAACCATGGAGATTTGTAATAGCTCGTAATGAGGAAGACAAAGAAAAGTTCCATTCGTTTATATTCGAGGCTAACAATGTATGGTGTAAAAAAGCACCCGTAATTGCTTTAGTTCTATCAAAAACTGAAGAAGATGATCGTCCTATTTCACACAATCAATTTGAAGCGGGTATGGCAACAGCGAATTTATTATTCCAGGCAACACAGCATGGATTAATAACTCACTTTATGAGTGGAATTTATCCTGAAAAAGCCCGAGAAGTGCTTGAAATACCATCTCAATATGAAATCCTCGGAGTGATTGCAATTGGTTATCAAGGAATTAAAGATGATCTACCAGAAGCCTTACAAGCACGTGAAATTCCAAATAGTAGAAAAGATTTAAGCGAGATTCTGTTCGAAGGTAACTTTAACGAAAAATAAAACCTATGTGAAAGATTCGTATATATGCGTATCATAAAACCCCTGTCCTAATTTAGACAGGGGTTTTCATTTTAACTTAAATATTATTCTGTGCGATTTGTATGTAGTTTCCACATGTATCGTCGAAAACAGCAATCGTAACTGTACCTACATTTGTTGGTTTCATTTTGAATGTTACACCAAGGTCCATTAAACGTTGATACTCTTTTTCAATATCTTCCACACCAAACATTTTGACAGGGATACCATCAGCAAATAGCTTTTGCTGATACTCTTTCGCAGCTGGATGTACATTGGGTTCAAGTAAAACTTCAGTTCCTTCTGGATCTTCAGGAGAAACTAGTGTTATCCAACGGTATTCACCTGATGGAACATCGTGTTTTTTTAAGAATCCTAACGTTTCTGTATAGAACTTTAATGCCTTATCTTGATTCTCAACGAAAATGCTCGTTACAATAACTTTCATATTTTTTTGCCTCCGTTATTCTGTAAATAAACTTCCTCACCAATCTATCTTTCCTAATTTTATAATCCATTACATTGTGTATGAAAGCAACAAATATGCAACGTTTAACTCGAAAAGAAATAATATCCTTAAGTTCTGTTAGTAAATTGATTAATGACCACATGCAAGATGTTCTTCTATTCAACTTCGATAGCGAATGCATAAAAAGCATCACCATGGGAAACATGTTCTTCTTCCTCATCCATCCACCATACACCGTAAGAATAATAATAAATTCCTTTTTCAGATGGAGCTGAAAATTCATTTTCTTTACTTAATACCTCTGTTTTAATAGAATCACTTTTTTCATTCACGATACTAAGATGAGTTTCACTTGGTTTTGGTTCATAATCCATTATTATAGTTATTTCTTCACCCGGATTTACTTTTATCGGTTCCTTTCCCTCAAGAAGTTGAACTGGCCCTACCGTATCAGCACATTCTTTCCAACAATAAGTACCGAGGACTGTTTCGTACTGTGTATCACTAATTTTTATATAGACTTTAGGAGGCTTTGATCCAGACAAACTACCGTCTGTACAACCAATCATTAGTAGACATAATATTATTACTAATATAAAAAAATACTTTTTCATTTGTATCCCCCTGATTTCATCTATTTTATTTTCACTAAATTAATTGATTGCCTATTCATAGACTTGGAACTGATTCACGACTAAGTTTATGATACACTACAAATATTGGTAAGTAGCGAACGAATCACTTGAAGGCGGTATGAAGAATGAAACTAGATAGTCCAAAAATTTCTCCTGAGTTATCTGTAAAGAGTTTTCATGATATCTTCTACGAAGAAGATTCCTTACTTGAAATGTGTATCATCACTGATTCCGACTTTACAAAGGAAGTTGTCAATCGACCACGACTTTACAATGCAGTCATCAAAAATTGTAAGTTTAATCATTCTAATTTAAATAACATTGATATGACAGATGTGCGTTTTGAAAACTGTGATTTATCAAATGTAACTATGAGTAAATCTTCTATTCATAGAGTAGAATTTTTGAATTGCAAATTAGTTGGTTGTGAATTTCCGGAATCATCCATTGGTAATGTGAAATTTGAGAATTCCCTATTGAATTTAGCCACATTTGGAAATTCAAAACTTGAAAAAGTTCTATTTAAAAACAATTCCATTCAAAATGTAGATTTTTATGAGTGTAAATTAAAAAGTGTCGTATTCGATTCATGTAATCTGAATGAAGCAAACTTTGAAGAAACATCGCTTAAAGGAATCGATATTAGTACCTCTCATTTTGATTCACTTGTCGTTTCATTGAAGGATTTAAAAGGATGTAAAGTATCATCACAACAGGCTATACAATTTGCTGCCCTAATGGGTTTGATAATTAAAGAATAATAGTTACAACCCTCCAAAGAAACGTGATCATTTCACGTTTCTTTAATAGCCTATTCTTTCATGTAGTAGCTCAATTAAAAAGGCATTAATCCTTCCCGGATTAACACCCTCTTACATTGATCTACCAACATCTATTCATCAATAATTTATCATTTAGTTTGAAGTGGATTTGTCTCTAAAATGTCTTCAACTTCTTCATATCCTTCTGGAAATGCAAAGTTATATCTTGCTGGAAGTGCGAAAACATAGTTGTCATTCTCCCCAAGAATACTCGGAAGGATTGGTGCTGCACCAATTACAAACTCTTCCTTCTGAAGTGATATCCATTGTTCATGTGTAAAGACCATAATCGGAATATCTTGTCTTGGGTTCTCCTCTGTCCATTGTGGATGACGAATTGAAAGAATTGGTCCGTTAGCTGTTATTTTATCTTGTTGATTAATATCTCTACCTTCCCAAGTATCCGTTACGATTTTGTAACCTGACCAACTTTTAGGTAATGAAAAAGTAAATCCATATTCTTGATTTTCATAAATAATATTCTCTTTCACTTCACTATTAGCTTCTGTTTGATTCGCTTCTTCAATTACATGTTCCGTTTTTTCGGTTGTTTTAGGAGATTCTTGTGCAACATCCTCACTGTCACCTTCAGCATTAGTACTAGAAGCAACTACAATATTACTTGCCGTATTACAACCCGCAAGCGACAAACTTAATATAAACGGTATACCCATTAGATAAATCTTCTTCATGACTGTGCCTCCTTTAATAATCATGCTGCTCAAACGATATTATCTTAACCAATATTGTAGTTAGATACTCTTCAATGGATTTTTATGAACATTTATAATCGATCCATTTTACATTTAATCCTTCTAATGATTAGTCGTAAAAAAATCTTATAGGTTTCAAAATTATTTAAACCTGCATAATCCATAATTTGGAGATGCCCTCTGGCTAATGAAGATCCGAAAAGTAGAGAATTCTACTATTAGAAATATAGCATCCTTATTAGAATTTCTGTTATGGCATTGAAGTTTCCGCTAAGTGTATAAAACCGTTACTCCCTCATTCGTTTACTTCCACCTGGCACAATTATTTTAACAAAGAAAAACTTTATTTCTAGTTGGAAAAATTGATGAAATAAGTGTTTTTAAGTGCCCCATTCACAGTGAATTTTATGTTCATAAATTTTTTAATTTAATTTGACATATATCTTTCACGGCCCTATACTATTATAGTTATCAAAAATAATTATCATTTATAACTATTTAGCGAAAGGGGTTAACCGTGAATCAACATCAACAAGTATTTCATCATCTTTTATTCACAATGCGTCCATTTGACACACAGTTAAGCGAAATTTTACGAAATCATGGCATTCAACGTTCGGAATGGTCAGTGCTTTATTCCATTATTCACGAACCTGATATTACTGCGGCAGAGTTAGCCAAAAACTTAACGTTTGAAAAACCAAATATGACACGCATCATTAAGGATTTAATGAATGCAGGTTATATCGAAGTGGAAACTTCAACAGAAGACAAACGAAGAAAAAATTTACGCATAACACCTTTGGGGAAAGAAAAATATTTAGAAACACGCGTTACAATCGACGCTTTTGAAAAAGAGATTTTAGAAGGTGTAACTGAAGAGAATCAGCTACAATTACTTCGTACCTTGGATCAATTGCGAAATAATTTAAATAAGAGAGTTGGATTTTAAAACATGAGTAACACAAACGAAAAGCTTTGGACGAAGGATTTTATTATGGTATCCATTATAAACTTCATCGTCTTATTAATTTTCTATTTATTAATGGTAACAACGTCATCATTTGCTGTTAATGAATATAATGCAACAGCAAGTCAAGCAGGTCTAGCAACAGGTATTTACATCGTTGGGACGTTAATCGGTCGTTTATTTACAGGTCGGTATATCGGTACATTTGGGGTTAAAAAAATTGTGATCATAGGGTTAATCGCATTTACGTGCACGACTGGTCTTTATTTTGTACAAGCTGGCATTACATTTTTACTAATTAGTCGTCTAATAAATGGGATGGCCGCAGGGGTGACTTCAACTGCAACAGGAACAATGGTTGCTCAAATTGTTCCAATGAGTCGTAAAGGTGAAGGAATTGGCTACTTCAGTATGAGTACAACACTCGGTACTGCCATTGGGCCTTTCCTAGGGATTTTCTTAGCACGTTTTATTTCTTACAATATGATTTTCTTAATTTGCGTTATTTTAGCAGCATTAGCTCTTATTATCAGCCCTACTCTAAAACAACCTGCAGTGAAAAAAGTAACAAAAACAACAGAACAGCCAAAACAATCATTTAGTATAAAAAATTATATCGAACCAAATGCAATTGCTATCGCCATCGTAACGTTCTTTATGTCATTTGGATATGCAGCATTATTGTCATTCCTTACATTCTTTGCAGAGGAACGTGATTTAATTACAGCAGCAAGCTTCTTCTTCCTTGTATATGCTATTGCCGTTTTACTAACACGTCCATTTAGCGGTCGATTCATGGATACAAAAGGCTCAAATTTTGTCATGATTCCTTGCTTTATTTTATTTGCTATTGGATTATTTTTAGTCAGTGCAGCATATACAGGTGGTTTATTATTAATTGCTGCTGCAATTGTCGGAGCTGGTTATGGTAACTTGCAATCTGGTGCACAAGCTATTGCGATAAAACTTACGCCACCTGAACGATCAGGCTTAGCTACGTCTACATTCTTTATCGCGTTAGATGCTGGTCTTGGCTTCGGTCCTTCCATTTTAGGTGCCGTCCAGCCTGCGATTGGCTATGGCAACTTATTTATCGTACTAGGCTGCGTGACATTATTCTCTCTAGCACTTTACATTGTGTTACATGGCCGAAAAGACAAAAAACTTATTCGAATTTTATAATGTAAAAAGAGAAGTAATAGCTACTATAACCAATGGGGAGTTGTCGATCACAGCTCCCCATTGGTTTTTTTTGCAGTTTTGATGGTTTTCACTTGTCTCAAATCAGGAAAAGTGCACAGTTATAATTTACTTATTAAAAAATTGGCCTAATAAATATATGTGTAACGATTAAAAGTATAATTAATAGCGTTATCACGATAATACTGAATAAGGCTTTCAGTTTTGTGTTAATGATTGCACTTTCCGTTATTTCAGGTTCTTCTTTATATATGTCTTTTCTTCCAAATAATAAGCTTTCTTTAGGTTTGAAATAGGTCCAAATTAAAATACCATATATTATAAGGATTGGCAGTATCACCACCCCCATTTACAACACCTCCCAAAAGTAATTTGTAACAAGGATCATCGCTTTCATAGACTAAAATTTAATTTGTTTTATTTCTTTTATTGAAAATACTTTTAACAAATTCTTCCTTGAAATCAGTGTATTCATTTACTCCGATTGATGAGTTTCTTAAATATTCCATCTTAATATCTAAATACTGTTTTCTAGCTATTTCATTTGAATTCAAGTAATCTCTAAAAAAAATTAAATTGTTCCATAGTTCTTTTTGGTATTCGACCAAATGGATAAAATGTGTCTTTTCTTCATAGCTATCATCAGTAAACTTTGCCAATACAATTTCTCCAGGTCTCTGAACACTCAATCTTAAAAAACCAACTTTAGAAAAACCTTTAAAAAAGGATTTTTCTATCTTATTTAAGTCATCCACACCTACTAAAATATCTATTATTGGTTTTGCTGACATTTCCAAAATAGCTGTACTGCCAATATGCTCAATACAATATTCTTCTAAATTTGTGTTCTCCACTATCTCTTTCTTCACTTTATTAAATTCTTCAGTCCATTCTGATGTATAGTTTTCTAATCTAACTTCATCTTTTTTTAGTCCTAGTTTCAAATTTACTCCCCCAAAAATTACGATATTGAAACAATACTGCTCCTTTTGTGAAAACGAGTGACTGTTTTTTAAGTTTTTTATTTTTTTGCCTCACTAACCTTTTCCTATACTACAATCATTTCAACAAAAATGGACATTAACCCTTTTATATAACGCCACAATTTGTTGATTTGTAAAAAGCTATAGCTCTCAACAATAGCACCCATCAAGAACTATCATACAAAAAATATTGAAAAAATGAAGATACTAGACTATAATGGTTGAGCGCAATTTTATAGGAGTGATAGATATGATGCAGAATTCTTGTTTAAACAATTTACATAATTTCAATTAAGATCCTTTGA
>DATMFE010000429.1:0-1624 GCA_035556295.1 Ureibacillus sp. | reverse complement strand
AGCTTTTCTGGAGGAAAAAGGATTTGTAATCGTTGAAGGTAAATTAACAGGACAATCAGATGTGTATCGTTCAGGTACACCAAAAGAGCGTGCTGAGGAACTGAATGGATTATTACGAAACCCTGATATTAAGATGATTATGTCTACTATTGGTGGTACAAATTCAAATAGCCTGTTGCCATATATAGATTATGAGACATTTAAAAATAGTCCAAAACTGATTGTTGGGTATTCGGATGCAACTGCTGTTTTACTTGCGCTTTTTGCGAAAACAGGAATCACAACCTATTATGGTCCAGCGCTAATCCCATCCTTTGGCGAGTTTGAACCTCTGGTAAATGATACATATCGTTATTTTAAACAGTATTTTATGGATGAAACGACGCTTCCATACGAAGTACCGATGCCAGCTTTTTGGTCAGATGAACCAGTGAATTGGCTTGAAAAAACAACGGATAAAACACTTTATCGGAACGAGTGGATAACGGGGCAATTTGGAGTAGCAGAAGGTAGATTAATAGGTGGTAATGTCAATGCCATGTATGGATTTATAGGTTCGCAGTACTTTCCAACAATTGAGCAAGGTGACATCTTATTAGTAGAAGATTGTGCAAAAGATGCCTCTATCGTTGAGAAAAACTTCGCGATGCTTAAGTTACATGGAGTTTTTGTTAAAGTCGCCGGCATCATCCTAGGAAAACATGAACGTTACGATGATTTAGGCACAGGAAAACGTCCTTTAGACTTATTGATTGAACAGTTAGATGGAATAGACATTCCAATATTAGCTGATTTTGATACATGTCATACCCATCCAATGCATCCATTAGCGATTGGGAAAACAGTAAAATTGGATGCAGGTACAAAACAGGTCGTATGTATTGAAGAGTGGTTGTAGGGATAGATCGGAATTAGGCGGATTTCTTCCGAAAGGGTGATACGAACGTGAAAGTTCTAGCAATACTCATAATTTTAGTAGGTACGTTTCTATTGAGTTTTAAAATGACTAGTGCTGAAGCAGGATGGGTTAACCCAATTTTAACATTCCTAGGAACATTATTAGCTATACAAGGGGCTATTCTGTTGGCGAGGAAGAAGCAAAATAATATCTAGGGCAATTGTTTAACTATTACCGGGAGTAGAGAAAAGTTTTAATTGTACCTAAAATTAACCCAAAATTTGAATGTGTTGATCCACTCAATCTCATAATTGGATCAAGATAATCCCTACTTTCAAAAGAAGGGATTTTTGTTTTTTCATAGGCTTAGATTGGCTTTGGTTATGTATTTGAAGATGTAAAAGATAAGGTTTATCAAGACCTTCTAAGTTCAAAGGTCAATAAACAACATTCAAAATTATAGACAGGAACATAAGGCATTTTCATAAAAAAATTGAGCTATTTTAGTAGATTACCTATCTTCTAAAATAGCTCATTTATATTGGATAAGTATGTTTCCTATGTTACTTTCTATTGAAATTAATTTACCGTAATTAATATTATGTTCGATTTTTTTGACGCAATTGTTTAGCACGCACATCATACCAAATAAGGCTCGCGATTTCTTTCACTGATCGTTCTAATTCAGATCCTTTAAATTGATCGATGAATACTTTTAATAAAGCA
>DATMFE010000428.1:0-61893 GCA_035556295.1 Ureibacillus sp. | reverse complement strand
AAAAAACCGCAGCGTGCACCCGTCTCCGTTTGCGCCGCCGCGATCAACTTCATTTATATTACAAATCTGTTTTTCCTGTTGTAAACCAATCCTGAACATTCCAAACTTTTGTTGCAAGTCCTTCGTAAAATTCCGGTTCGTGGGATACTAAAACAATAGTACCTTTGTATTCTTGCATCGCACGTTTTAATTCAGCTTTTGCATCAACGTCCAAGTGATTGGTTGGTTCGTCAAATACAAGCCAGTTGGACTCTTCCATCATTAATTTACATAAACGCACTTTTGCCTGCTCGCCACCTGAAAGTGAGTTTAATGGACGCGTAATATGATCCGTTTTCAGACCTGCTTTTGCTAATGCGCCACGTACTTGAGCTTGCTGCATACTTGGGAAAGCATTCCACACATCATCAATCGGTGTGATTTTATCTGCTTTTACTTCTTGCTCAAAGTATGAAGGTACTAAGTAATCACCTAGAATAACTTTTCCACTTAAAGGTTGGATTTTACCTAGCATCGTTTTAAGTAAAGTTGATTTCCCAACACCGTTCATGCCGACTATGGCAATTTTCTCTCCACGTTCAATGGTAAATGTAAGTGGAGGTAATAATGGTTTATCTTTACTGTACCCAATACTTAAGTTCTCAGCTTCGACAATATAACGACCTGGTGTACGAGCTTCTTTAAATCCAAATTCAGGTTTAACAGCAGTTTCCGGACGATCAATACGTTCTAAACGATCAAGTTGTTTTTCACGAGATTTTGCACGACCAGTTGTTGAGTAACGTGCTTTATTCTTTGCGATAAATTGTTCTTGCTTCTTGATAAACTCTTGTTGTTTTTCATAAGCATCGATATGCTGACGTTTGTTAATCTCTGCTAATTCTAAGAACTTTTCATATGTTGCTGTATAGCGAGTCATTTTTGCAAATTCTAAATGGAAAATAACATCGACAACGCCATTCATAAACTCCGTATCATGCGAGATTAATAAAAATGCATGTGGATAGTTTTTTAAGTAATTGGATAACCATGTAATATGTTCTTCGTCTAGATAGTTTGTAGGCTCATCTAATAACAATACTTTTGGCTTTTCAAGTAATAGTTTTGCTAATAAAACCTTCGTACGTTGACCACCAGATAAAGCAGCAACATCACGATCAAGGCCAATTGCATCTAAACCTAAACCACGCGCAACTTCCTCTATTTTTATATCAAGTGAATAAAAGTCTCCAGCATCCAAAGCATCCTGAATGTCAGCCATTTGCTCTAATAATGTTTCCAATTCTTCAGGAGTGGCATCTGCCATTTTACCAGTAATTTCGTTCATTTCTTCTTCTTTTTTATAGAGTGGTAGAAAGGCATCACGTAGTACATCGCGCATTGTACGCCCAGGAGTTAAGACTGTATGTTGATCTAAATAACCATAATGCGTACCAGGTAACCATTCAACACGGCCAGTATCGTGAATAGTTTGGCCTGTAATAATCCCCATCAGCGTTGACTTACCAACACCGTTTGCCCCAACAAGTCCTATATGGTCACCTTCTACAAGACGAAAGGATACATCTTTAAATAAGGTGCGATCGCCAAAGGAATGGCCTAAATTTTCAACCGTTAATATTGCCATATAATTAAGTTCCTCCAAATGTTCATTTTATATATTCCGTAATCTGGGTTTTATATCCATAAAAAAACGCGGGTTATGACAACGCCGCGAGCTGTTTATTCAGTTCTGCCAGTTGCTTTTCCATTCTTTCAAGGCGCTCTTGAGCTTGGGCAACAGAGCCTGCGTGACCAGTTTGTTCAAGTTTTTCCATATCACCTTGTAAGTTCATATAATCCATTTTTAATTCGGCAATTTGTTGTTCAAGTTCTTTTTTAGTAAGCATAGTTTGTTGCCCCTTTATATCAAATTTCACCAATCAATCATATACAAAAATATTCATCCATCATTGTAACATAGGTGGGGAGAGGATTTCATTAATTAATCTATAGGAAAAGATAGGGATAAGAATATTACTTTTCAAGAGCCTTGGACGACGTAATACATGTTCCTCCAAAGAATAAACTTAAACGAAGAATAATTAGCCACCATGAAAACCAGCCGACACTCAAAAGAGGATCGGCTGGTTATAGAAAATATATAGTTTATTATAACGAAACCATATTATGGCGTTCGTAAGCAAAGTCTAATAATAGAGACTTTAATACATCGTTATTATCAATTATTTCAAGTTCCAACTGTTTACGAACTGCACGCTCACGTCTTGCTTCATGGAGTAAAAGCTCCATGACTGCATTTTGTATGTTGGATTGCTTCATTTTTCTACCTAGACCTAAATGGATAAATCCATGATGCTCTCTAGGGAAGTTATTATTTAATTCCATATCATTTTGTGCCGCTGTAATACATGGTACACCAACTGTAGCAACCTTATATGGAGTGTAACTCGCATTACAAATAACGATATCCGCTTCTGTTAATAATTGTTCTAGAGCACGTTCATGCTTAAAGATTTTTGTATTTCGTCGAGTTAATACCATCATTTGCAGATCTTCTACAGAATGTTTATATTCTCGGTCAATAGCAACCGTTACCTTTAACGGGATGTTTAATTGTGTTAAATGACGTAAAGTTCGATACGTTAAATTGTTTTCGTCCCCATCTTCATAAGCGACAACTATATGAGGTGGGCTAGACAATTCATTGGATGCACGAGATTCAGCAATTTGACGTATTGGATCAGTAACGGCAAATGCATATGGTCCTGCAAGGGTATTCTGTGCCATATTTTCTTTTGTTTCTTCGAATAATGCAATAATATTGCAATCTGCAAATTGTGCACCATCTCCAAAGTCATCAAAATGCACAAGTGTTTTACAATACGGTTTCAGTTGTTCCACATGCTCAATCAGAGTGTCTTTCCCATCTTGAACAATTAAATCTGGTTGAAGGTTGCGGATTTGTTTTGTTAATTCACTATGATTATCAAATAATATTGGTGAAATTTGCTCGTCAGTAAAGATTTGTACTCCTATATCATTAGTAGTTTTTAAGAAAACCCAAACAGTTTCTTCTTTGTCCAACAATTTTGCTAGAGTAGCTGCGCGCTCTAGAGGATAAAGGCCTTTCGTTTGGCAATGTTCTACGATAAAAGCAATCTTCTTTTTTTCTGTTAATCTCACTAGTTCGTTGTTCAAGAGTATCCCATCCTTTCCAATCCATACTAAGTTATGGTGAAAACTTCTAAAGTATGAATAGAAAATAGTTTTTTATTTAATTGATTTATTTAACCAAATGTATGCTATGAATCTAATAAAAATGAAAAGAATTAACGGAAATCTTAGAGCATTTAAGTGAACTGAAGTAAAAGGGATATTGATTTGTAATTTTGTGGAAATAGAGTGCTAACGTTGGAAATGAAATTATATCTCTAGTAGAATGAATGACCAAAGTAAGCAAATACTACATCTAGAGAACTAATTCTTTGTTGAAATAGCAACTTTTATCAGTCATTAGTAATTCTACAAATAGCAGTTAATCAAAAAGAAGGGGGAAAAAATGATGCTAGATTCTACACTCTTTCAAATCGCTGCAGTAGTAGGTTTAGGGGTACTTTCACAATGGGTAGCATGGCGTATGAGAATGCCGGCAATTGTAATCATGTCTCTTGTTGGCTTAATCGTAGGACCGTTTCTAAACTTGATAAACCCAAAAGAAAGTTTTGGTGAAGTGTTTAATCCACTTATTTCTTTAGCAGTGGCCATTATATTATTTGAAGGTAGTCTTAGTTTAGACTTTAGAGAAATTAAAGGCTTTCCTCGTGCAATTCTTCGTATATCAACAATTGGTGCTTTCATTGCTTGGATTTTAGGCTCATTTGCTGCCCATTACTTAGCAGGATTATCGCTTGATGTGGCATTTGTAATAGGAGGACTATTTATTGTTACAGGACCAACCGTTATATTGCCTCTATTAAGACAAGCAAAATTAAAGGAGCGACCAGCAGCTATTTTAAAGTGGGAAGGGATCGTAGTTGACCCATTTGGAGCTCTACTCGCTTTATTTGCCTTCCAAGTAGTACTTTGGACAAATGATTTTATAACGGGAACATCCTTATTAGTATTCTTTGGTTCTTCATTTCTTGCAGCAGGAATAGGCGCACTAGTTGGTTGGGGACTCGGTCGTATGATAGAGCACGGTTATGTTCCAGAGTATTTAAAATCCCCAATTGTGCTAGGATGCGTTCTATTAGTTTTCGTTCTCTCAGATGCTATCATGCATGAGACGGGATTGTTAGCTGTGACTGCAATGGGAATCGTCATGGCAAACATGCATTTAACTTCTTTGCGTGACTTGATTCATTTTAAAGAAAATATATCTGTTCTACTGATTTCTAGTGTGTTTATCATGTTAACAGCTTCATTAACAATTGATACATTATTAGAAATACTAAATTGGCGTATATTGCTGTTCGTATTAGGAATGATGTTTATTGTACGTCCTATTTCAATTTGGATATCAACACTCGGCGTCGGGTTAACAATAGAGGAAAGAACACTTATAGGATGGATTGCACCAAGAGGTATTGTTGCATTAACAGTATCTGGCTTCTTTGCCTATGAATTAGGTGAAGTAGGCTTTGAGGGAGCAGATATCATAACAGCTCTAACACTTGCTTTAGTATTTGCAACCGTATTAGCTCATGGTTTCTCGATTGGATGGTTAGGGAAAAAATTAGGATTACAAGCAACGGAGGAAGCAGGAGTTCTAATAGTTGGTGGTACACCATTTAGTGCTCTTCTAGGTGAGGCAATTCAATCATTCGATAAACCAGTACTAATTATGGACAGATCCTGGGGGATGTTATTGAACGCTCGACAGCTTGGTTTAAAGACTTTAGTAGGTGATATTTTAAGTGAGCATACTGAATATCACGTGGATTTAACGCCATATGAGATACTCATTGCTGCTACTGAAGGCGATGCTTATAATGCACTAGTATGCCAAAGATTTGTTCCAGAATTGGGTAGGGAACATATTTACCAAACACCAATCCATGAGGGCGATCCAAATGACTATAGTAAGTCTATTGGTGGGAAGAAACTCTTTTCATCTAAGTATGATATTCACACATTAAACAGTTTAGTTGAAAGAGGATATATCATACGAAAAACGCTTATAACAGAACAATATTCGGTAGAAAAGTTTCTTAATGATGATGGTTATGAAACAATACCTCTTTTTGCGGTAGATAAAGAAAAAAATTTGAAATTCCTTACAGATGATAATAAAGATACTGTGGATGAAGGATCAACTATTGTCAGCTTAACATCTCCATCGCGAAAAATAGATAAGGCATTAGGTAAAGTGAACAATGTATAATCTAAGACAAAAGACTGAATTTTATTTCTTTCGAAACCTGTTTCCTATTCCTAGCTTGTTGCATCTGTTAAAATAACTAAATGGATAAGAGATAGATGGGGGAAATACAACATGAAGATTCTTCTTGTGGATGGTACAGTGTTTGGTACTAAAACCGGCGCGGTACTACGTCAAGTTGAGCAATATATTAAGGAATATGATCCTAACTTACAGATTGAAATATTATATTTTTCAAAATTAAAACATCAAATACTAGATGGCAGTCCACTAAATGACGATATGCAAATGATGATAAAAAAAATTGAAGAAGCAGACGGGTATGTGTTTGCTACACCAATTTATCAAGCTTCCATTCCAGGTGTATTGAAAAATGCATTAGATATGATTTCACCAAAGGCTTTACGATATAAACCAGCTTCAATTGTTGCAACTGGCGGTACCTACCAACATCATTTAGTAGTGGAGAATCAATTTAAACCAATCCTTGATTACTTCCGTTGTCTAGTGACGCCAAACTTTGTTTATTTACACACAAATCATTTCGATGAAAATGATGTCATTATCGATGAAGATATACAAAATCGTCTACGAGAACTGGCAAGAGTATTTGTACAGTACTGTAAACTAAGTCAATCACTACCGAAGCAGCCTGTTGATAATCCTTAAGGTTGAGCTAAAAAAATTCTTATTGGTTTGAAGTTACGACATGTGAAGCAATGGATTTGAAGCGAAAATAATAATAAAAACGGGTTTATCTAGAAAGTGAGTTTTCTAGTAAGCCCGTTTTTTTTCATGTTCCAAATTAAAACCTGCCTAGATAAGGTTAAATCATTTATACCTACCCTTAAGAGTGCCTAAACCTCCGTATATTGCATACTATAGAATAGAAAAACAGGGGGTGTATGATGTGGGATTGTTTATTAATAAAAAACAGCACCCAGATGTATATAAAAACCTTGGCGCACTTATTGAGCCAAATCAAGTTGAATATTGTATCAATGCATTTACGGAGTTTGTGAAGGATCAAAAGAAATCCAATAAAACGATAAATAAAGCAATTGATGGTTTAAGTTATTCGCAGGAAAAGTATCAGTTACAACAAAATCTGCAGTGGCGAGAATTAGAACAGCGGATTTTTGAACTTAAAAGACTCCATAAAGAACATGAAAACGTTGAACAACAAGTAATGGCATGGTTACAAAAGTTAGATAGTAAACAAACTAGCATGCAAGCATTAATAGAAAATGAACAACAAGATAAAAAAGAAATGACAATGCAGGTTGAAGCTTTAGCAAAATCTCAACAAGAGATCTTTACACAATTAAATGAAATAAATGAGGCAAAAAGGTTATTAAATGAACGTTTAGAATTCCTAGCTTCCATGAAAGATGAGGTAATGGGTCAATTCGAATTGGTCAATGCATCAAATGATCAAATACTTAATAAAATCAATGAACAAACTGAATTACAACATCAAATTGCTGATAAAATGACAACGATTGAGGAGACTCAACAAGAAGTTATCGACCGTGTGGATGGTCAAGAAGGGATTATTGATAAGATAATCCATCAAATTGACCATGTACGATTTGTATTGTTTGAACGTACAAATTATCTAGAAGAGAAAATGGAGAAAGTATATCAACAGGCAGTAAACTATATTCAAAAAGTAAAAAGTAATGTGATCCAGCCGTCAACATTAGAAATAATGAATAGCGAAGAAGAAGATCGGAAAGAAGCATAACCCTCTAAACACCTGTTAGTTTAGAGGGCTTTTTTATCTTTAAATGATCGTTAGAGTTTGTTAAGGGCTTCTTAACTTTCAACCTCTTTTTCTGTTATTGGCGATACTAGAGAATAACGCTCCCACTTACGACTCTTCCATCTAAAGAATACGAGAATCGCGCGGCACCATTCATCTGCTGCAATTGCTAACCATACTCCCACTAATCCCAAATCAAATACAAATACAAGTAAATAACCTAGTGGTAAGCTCATACAAATCATTGATATGAATCCGATTTTTACTGGAAAGCGTGCATCACCAGTTGCACGAAGTGTATTGATAATTGTGATATTAATAGTACGTCCAGTCTCGAGCAAAATACTTAGTAACAGTACGGAAACACCAATCTTTATGACATCAGGATTATTTGTAAATAAATCCATCAAAGGCTCTCTGAAAACAATGACGAGTACTACCATGACTAAAGTAAAGACCATAGCAGCACGAACACTGACCCATAGCTGTTTATAGGCAGCATCTTGATCTCCAGCACCTACATAACGACCTACAATGATAGCAGTCCCCATACCAATTGCCATGGCAAAAAGATAGGTAAACATTGAGATGTTCACAGCATATTGGCGAGCTGCGAGAGCCTCAGCACCTAAATACGTAACATAATATAAGAATACAATTTGACAAACCTGATACATAATTTGTTCTAATGCACTAGGGATTCCAATCGACAGGATTTTACGTACATATTCTTTAGAAAATGAAAAATAGACATTGAATTGAATTTTTACTTCTAACGCTTGATAGAATAACCAAAAGAACACAAATACCGCAAGCAAACGACTGACGATAGTTGAAATGGCAGCTCCTTGCACACCTAATTCTGGAGCTCCAAAATTACCGAAAATTAATATGTAATTTAATACGACATGAATGATATTCATTCCAAGAGAAACATACATCGTTTGTTGGGTCCATCCATGAACTCGGATAATAGCAGCTAGGGAAGTAATCATTGCTTGTAAAAATATTGCTCCACCAACAATGATCAAGTAACTCTCGGCATATTCCAAAACGTCTCCTTGTAAATTCATCATGATCATTAAATAATTTGATGTCAAAATGAAGATAATTGAAATAACAAATCCAACACAAATATTAAGTGTTATTGCCAATGCTGATATTTTTGATGCCTCTAAAAATTGGCGTGATCCTAAATACTGGGACACGACAATGGAAGCCCCGCTACCTACAACCCCTAATATTAAAATTGCAATCTGTATAAATTGGTTTGCTGTACCGACACCTGACACTGCATCATCAGAAACTGATGCTAGCATAAAAGTGTCTGCAACCCCCATTAACATAAACAAGAAAATCTCTAAAAATATAGGCCAAGTTAAATGAAATAAGCTGAGCTTTTTCGTAGGATGTTGAACTGTTTCCGACATGAGTTTCCTCTTTCTAAACATAGTTTATTTTCGCAATGTAAAAATAAAATTATATTACCACACAAATCAGTTGAAATGTGAATGATTATGGATTAACCGTAAATTATTTCAACTCTCTATAGTTATTTAATTGAGTATGAAAAGGAAAGGGAAGAATAAGAATAAAACAAACTAGATTATCTCGGGCAAAATTTTTCTCCGCACTAGCATCCTAGGAGTGAACACCAAAGTGAACTTATCAAAATTACTAGACCAATAAAGAAAATAAATGAAACACTTCGCTATCTTAAAATTGAGGAAATATCTATTAATTCAAAAACGGTAAGACCAAATACCCTTTTCATTGCCATTTCGGGAGCGAACGCTGATGGTCATGATTTTATAGAGGAAGCCATTCGAAATGGTGCCTCAGCGATTGTTGGTGAGAAGGACATAAATGATTTAGCCATTCAAAGTCTAGAAGATGAACAGTACGCAGAAGGAATGGTTGAAAATAGAGAACTGTCAATTCCTTATATAAGAGTGGAAAATAGTAGAAGGGCACTTGCCATCATTGCCGGTCAGTTTTATGGCAATGCGACAAAGCATAAAACTGTTATAGGTATAACAGGGACTAACGGAAAAACCACTACTTCTTTTATGTTGAAAAAGATTCTTGAAGATGCAGGTAAAACCTGTACTTTGTTTGGCTCTGTACAAAATGAAGTGAATGGACATATTATGCCATCATTAAATACAACTCCTGATGCACTTGAGTTACAGAAACAACTTTCACAATCAAGTGATGATTTTATCATCATTGAAGTATCTTCTCATGGCATTTCACAAAATAGAATTGAAGGGATTGAATTTGATTACTGTTTATTTACAAATTTAGACCACGAGCATCTCGATTATCATCGTAATATGGAAGAATATTTTCATGTCAAATCAACTTTGTTCCAACAGTTAAAACCTACTGGAAAGGCTATTATTAATACACTAGATCCTTGGGGAAAGAGATTGTCGGAACAACTTAAAGCAAATGAAAGAAACACGATACTATTGGGGCATAGGTTACGAATAAAAGAATGGAAATCTGTTTTTGCGAAATTAGCTTTTTATGATGATGATGAATTAGAACTGCACTTGAGAGTATTGGGGAAACATAACATTCTAAATGCCAGTATGGCACTTTTAACTGCAATAGAAATAGGCATACCTAAAGAACTAATTGTTAGCTCGCTCTTTGAATTTTCAGGTGTTCCAGGTAGGTTCGAGTTAATCACCCATCCTAAAGGTGCAAAGATTGTTATTGATTATGCACATACTCACGAAGCGTTTTCCCATTGTTTACAGACGATAAAAGAGCAAGGAGCAAAACGTATCTTTCACATCTTTGGTTTCAGAGGGAATCGAGATGAAAGTAAAAGACAACCAATGGTCGAAATATCAAAAGAATTTTGTGATGAAACATTGCTAACACTGGATGATCTAAATGGCATACCTAAAGATACTATGGAGGCAACACTTCATAGCTTACATGATAAAGTAGAACTTGATCGTACCTTAGCCATTAAACGCGTATTAGAAGCAGTAGATGAAGGAGATTGGGTGTGTATTACTGGTAAAGGTCATGAAGAATATAAAGAAATATACCAGTATCCTACCACTACTGATAAGGAAACAGTACATTACTTTACAAGACAAGGAAATCCAGACCATCTATAGGATGCATCAATGAAAGGGTGTATAAAAATGACTTCATTTTTATACACCCTTTCAATTTATCCTAACGCCACGTCTAAAATCATCATAATTGTAAATCCAAGCATTAAGCTAATAACTGCAAGATCTTGGTTTCCATTTTCTTGAGAACTAGGAATAACTTCTTCTGCGACAACAAAAATCATTGCACCAGCAGCAAAGGCCAAGGCAAATGGTAATAATGGTTCAATAAATGCAACAGCTAAAAATCCAATTACAGCAGATATTGGTTCTACCATTCCAGAAAATTGTCCAAATAGAAAGCTTTTCTTACGAGACATTCCATCTCGTAACAATGGCATTGAAACAGCAGCTCCCTCCGGAATATTTTGAATACCAATACCAATTGCGAGAGCTAACGCTCCTGCTAGTGAAGCGGAAGGGGAGCCAATTGCAACAGCACCAAAGGATACTCCGATTGCTAAACCTTCAGGTATATTATGAAGAGTAATTGCGAGTACAAGTAATGTACTTCTTCTTCTTTTTTTAGCATGAATTCCTTCTGCATGTCTCATTGGTGCATTGGGATGGAGGTGAGGAAGTAACTTATCAACTGAAAATAGGAACATACCACCCATTAAAAATCCAATGGCAACTGGAACCCAAGCAGGGAACTTGCCGCCTTCCGCCATCTCAAGTGCCGGTGAGAGAAGTGACCAAAAGCTTGCTGCAATCATTACGCCACCTGCAAAACCTAACATAAAATCCAAATAACGTTGATTAAATTTCTTTGTTGTAAATACTAAAGCAGCACCTAAAGCAGTCATACCCCAAGTAAAAATAGTTGCTAAAATAACTTGTTGAAGCGAATTTAGCTCATAAAAGAAATCAAACATCTCCAGCACCTCATTTAAAACAGATCTTATTTAAATCAAACGAATGCCTCTGTTAGGAAAATAGTAAGCTTCCTTTATTCATAAGTCAAAATAATAATTTTATAAAAAATAATACATCAATATTTAAAATGTATGAAGTGATGTATGTATAAGATACATTACTTTGAAATCAAAATAATTGACCACATTTCGTATAGGTGCTACTATTATCTCGAATTCAGTATATTTGAATTCGAATTAAAAATCATCATCACAGAGAAAACAATATTAGGAGGAAAATACATTGGTTAAAATCGGTATTATCTTAGGGTCAACACGTGAAGGACGAGTAAGTCCACAAGTAGGAGCATGGGTGAAAGAAATCGCTGACAAACGCGGAGATGCGGAATATGAAATCATTGATATTGCAGATTTCAAGTTACCATTTTTAGGTGAGGCAGGCGGAGATACTTCAGGATTAGCAGCTTGGTCTCAAGCGGTTGCGAAACAAGATGGTTTTGTATTTATCGTACAAGAATACAATCACTCAATTACTGGAGCACTTAAAAACGCTTTAGACTTCTTACGTGAAGAGTGGAATAACAAAGCTGCTGGTATCGTATCTTATGGTTCAGTTGGTGGAGCTCGTGCAGCAGAACATTTACGTGGCATCTTAGGTGAACTATTAGTTGCTGATGTACGTGTACACCCTGCATTATCATTATTTACAGATTTCGTTAATGGCAATGAATTCAAACCAAGCGAACACCAAGTAAAATCAGTAAACGATATGTTAGACCAAGTGATTCCTTGGGCAACTGCTTTAAAAACAATCCGTAACTAATGGTCGTCAAAAAGTGATTTTAGACGAACCTTAAGCTCTGGGGTAGGTATCAATCAGTTACCAAATCGGAGCAATCTTTTAATGTAACTTAAAAAAATCAAAGCTCAAAATAGTAAATATGCCGGTCATGAAAGTCATGATTGGCATTTTTTTTATATGTAATAATCCAAAAATTGCCCAATTATGAATAAATGACTATATTGTGTCAACAATCAAAATATGAAAAAAAATAATGACATACATGATATATTCGTGTTAACAGACAGGAAAGGTGATTTTGACTATGAAATTAAAATTATTAGCCATATCATTACTTGCAATGACTACATTAGTTGCATGTAGTAGTGAAAGTTCACAAACTACTATATCAACCGCGTCGGAACAAAAAGATATTAAAGATTTGGTAAATGATTATAGCGTAGGTAACATTAAAGCAGAATCTGCTTCTATTACTTCTACACAATTAATAACAAAAGACCTTAATGGAAATGAAGAAGTTTTTGAACTTCCAGAGGATGAATTTTTTGTTTCAATTGCGCCCTATATAACACAAACGCATCCTTGCACAAACCATAGCTTAACTAGCTGCCAAGGTGAAATGATTAATAAAGAATTTGATGTTACCATTAAAGACACAGAAGGTAATGTAATCGTTGATGAAAAGATGAAAACACAAGCAAACGGATTTATCGACTTATGGGTAGCTCGTGACAAAACATTCGAAATTTCAATAGAGCATGAGGGGAAAAAGGTAGAATCAACTTTTTCTTCGTTTGAAAAAGACGGAACATGTATAACGACATTACAGTTACTATAAAAATAAAAGGTTCGGATATCATCTACAAATGCCGAACCTTTTTATTATTACCTTTATAAGTTTAAGAATTTTTTTACCATACCCGAATAATCCTCTTTTGGATAAGTCTTATATAAATCGCTTGCCACTCGAATGGGATCACCAAAAAAGTATCGTTCATATTGCGTTTGCCTTGTTCCAAATGAACTCATTGATAGATCCCAAGCTAACCGAAAGATTTTGACTCGCTCATCTGCTGGTTTATTTGTCCCTTGCAAATATTGAAGTAAGTCCTTGCGAATTTCAGAATGGAAAGCCTTTTCTGTTGGTAATGTAATGATCCCACTAGCACTAAGCAATTGAATAATTTCAGTAAAGCGCGGATAAATTTTCGGGAAAACATTACTTGCTACTTTAAGAGGAACAATGTTAGGACGCATAAAACCCCATTCGTCTATAGTCGCATCATTCTCTGCCTTATCTAATAAAGCCTTCATCGTTTCTAATCCAATAATTAGTTCAGAAAGTTTCTCCTGGACATGCTGAAATTCGCTAATATTAATCGTATCGACCAAAAGTTCAGCAATACCTAATATAAATTCTAATTTTACAATTTGCCTAATAACAACTTGATGTTTAGCGTGATGATGAAATGAACTTTGTATCGGGAATTCTTCAGCTACATCTCCATTATTATAAAAGAACACTCGGTCCCAAGGAACTAATACATTGTCAAAAACGACAATAGAATCCATTTCTTCAAAGCGAGAACTTAATGGATGATCAAAGGTAGAATCCCCACCGATAAATGAATCTCTACAAATAAACCGTAAACCTTTTGTATTAGATGGAATGGAGAAAGCAAAGGCTTCATCTTCATTAAAGAGAAATCGACCAACACTAAATACTAAAACTTCATCTGTTAAACCTCCTTGTGTTGCAAGAAGGCGTGCACCTTTTATAATGATTCCATCTTCATTTTCATCAACTACTTTTGCAGCAATTGGTTCTGGAGAATTTTCGATATATAATTGTGAGCGATTTACTTGGGGGCTTATGAAAGTGTGAGTAAAGGATAAGTCGTTTTCTCTTGCATATTCAAAAAACGTTTGGAGGTTGTTTGGGAAACACCTTTCTTTTCCTTTTAAAAAATCAGCGGTTGAAGCAAAGCTCATTAATACCGAGTTTAGATAGTCTGGTGTCCTACCCATAATACCGCAAGTAAGTCGAGCCCAGTGCTCCATCATCTTACGTCTTTTCTTTAAATCCTCAATTGTTTTAGGTTGTAAAAAGGATAATCCAACTCTTTCGTTAGACAATGGTGACGAAAAAGTCATTTCATCTTGTAAATTTGGATCTTGTTGTAGGTCATAAAGTGAAGCCTTTGTTTGAATAATTCCTTTAAAAGCACGATGTTCAGAGATTAATCCCTCAACTTTTTCCCCATCAAACCAAATTTCTGGCTTAAGTCCGTTGATTCTGTCAATAAATGCTTTCCCGTTGATTGCTCCCAATTTAAGCACCCCTATCATTAAATGGAAAACCATATTTTATTGTATTAATTGATAAATTATTCCGTTCATAAAAAACATGCTCTATTACGAAATAGTTCGGAATGGTTTAGATACTCTTTAAAAAATAGGTCCATAAGTTCATAAAACGGTAGTAATGAAACAAACTATAAGAAGGGAGGAGTTTTTTATGAGTAATGCAAAATTAGATCACAAGGTTGTTTCGATCTTAGAAGAGAAAATTAAACTAATCCGTACAGAACAAGGTGGAATATATTTAGTTGGTCCAGTTAAATTGCCGGTTAATTTATACGGTGAGACAGTAAAATTCCAATGGTATTGCTGGTTAGATTGTAAAGAAGTAACGAATGACTTTGAAAAAATTATAGAAAAACTGACCGATTTAAATTTAGCTGAAATGCAACAATCCAGTGTACTTGTTTATGGTGATTTTAAAGAAGAAGAGGATGCCATTATTCGAATGCACTCGATCTGCCATACAGGTGACATTTTTGGTAGTAAACGTTGTGATTGTGGCTATCAACTAAAGGAATCGATGAAAAGAATCGTAGAGCATGGGACAGGAGCACTTTTTTACTTAGCCAATCATGAGGGAAGAGGCATTGGTCTATTTAGTAAAGCGATGGCTTACATACTTCAAGAAAACGGGTATGACACTGTTGATGCAAATTATGCATTAGGATTTGTTAATGATTCAAGAAATTATGATGATGCCATTCATGTTCTAAAGGCTCTTCGATCAAAACCTGTCTCCCTTGTGACAAACAATCCTAAGAAGGTCGAAGCATTAAAAGAAGCTGGTCTTGAGCTTTTAAGCAGAAAACCGATTTGGGGTGATGTTTCTGAATATAACCGAAATTATTTAGAAACAAAAATCAATCGATCAGGACATTTAAACGATGATGGTACTTGCTGTAATGACTAACTAATCCTGTTAGGTTAAGATGTTCAACTCGTGATTTTCTAATGACTGAACATCTTTTTTAATTGTGTAAAAAGAAAAAAATCCAACAGTTGACATACCCCTTTAGGGTATAATAATATGGAGTTAAGAATTGGAGGTTGATTAAACTGGACAATATCTCTGAAAATCATTGCCACTCAGATTCGTCTAACCGAAAAAGTCATCATCCAGAACATATCAAGAAGGATTTGTTAAATCGCCTAAATCGCATCGAAGGTCAAATTCGTGGCATTAAGGGAATGGTTGAGCGTGATGTATATTGCGATGACATTATTACTCAACTTTCTGCTACTCAATCTGCTTTAAATAGTGTTGCAAAAGTGTTACTTGAATGGCATTTAAAAGGATGCGTTGTAGATCGCTTAACTGACGGTGAAGAAGAAGTGCTTGATGAACTAATTGTTACAATCCAAAAATTAATGAAAAAATAAAAAGGAGGTTACTATATGAGTGAAATTACATTATTGGTAAAAGGTATGACTTGTGGAGGATGTAAAAAATCCGTTGAAAACGGTGTTTCTTCTCTTAATGGTGTTGAAAATGTAAATGTTGAGCTAGAAACAGGAAAAGTTGAAGTAGGCTTTAACGAAACTATAGTGAATGTAGACGAAATCAAATCAGCTATTCAAAGTAAAGGTTATTTTGTAGAAGCATAACCTCAAAAATTAATTTTTTTTATTTAAAATATACCCCTGTAGAGTATTTAATCTGAAAACAAAGGAGATTGAACTATAATGGAAAATGTAACTTTAAACGTAAAAGGTATGTCTTGTGGACATTGTGTAAAAGCTGTAGAAGGTAGTGTAGGTGAACTAACTGGTGTAGAAGCAGTAAAAGTGAATTTAGAATTAGGTCAAGTTGAAGTATCTTATGATAATGAAAAAGTGTCACTAACACAAATTAAAGAAACAATTGATGATCAAGGATATGATGTGGAGTAATACCGAGCTAAATATTCAACAAGGTAGAAGGAGTGCGCGATTGCACTCTATTTCTTTCATTGTTATATACCCCTGGGTCGTATAATTCGATTCACCAAAAATGAAATTGATTTAACGAATGAGGTGATCACTTATGTCTTCGGAAATAAGAGAAGGCTATGATACAAAGGAAACGAGTCTACAAATTACAGGTATGACGTGTGCAGCTTGTGCAAATCGTATAGAAAAAGGGCTTAATAAAATTGAAGGTGTCGAAGAGGCAAACGTTAACCTTGCACTAGAGAAATCGGTTATTAAATATAATCCAAGTAAGGTATCCAAACAAGACTTTGAAAAGAAAATTATTGATCTTGGTTATGGTGTTGTAAAGGAAAAGAAGGAATTTGCAATAACGGGAATGACGTGTGCTGCTTGTTCGAGTCGAATTGAAAAAGGATTAAATAAAATCGAAGGTGTTTCAATTGCAAGTGTAAATCTTGCTCTTGAGAATGCGGTTGTAGAGTTTAATCCATCAGAGGTTTCCGTTACAGATATCATCTCGAGAGTTGAAAAGTTAGGGTATGGTGCACATCTTAAAAAGGAAAATAGCACAACAGATGATTACCGTGAAACCGCAATTAAAAAACAAACGATTAAGTTTATTTTAGCAGCTATCCTTTCACTGCCTTTACTTTATACAATGGTTGGTCATTTTTCATTTACTTCATTTATCTATGTACCTGATTTTTTAATGAATCCATTGGTACAGTTGGCTTTTGCAACACCGGTTCAATTTATTATTGGATATTCATTTTATGTGAGTGCTTTTAAAGCTATAAGAAATGGTAGTGCCAATATGGATGTATTAGTTGTAATGGGGACATCTGCAGCGTACTTTTATAGTTTATATGAAGCAATAAACACATATGGTCATACACATTATCCACAGCTTTATTTTGAAACGAGTGCGGTTTTGATTACCTTAATATTATTGGGTAAATTATTTGAAGCAAGAGCAAAAGGACGTTCTTCAGAAGCAATTAAAAAATTGATGGGTTTGCAGGCAAAAACAGCACTAGTACTTCGTGATGGTGTTGAGGTCGTGGTTCCGGTAGAAGAAGTAGTTATTGGTGACACAATCCTTGTAAAGCCTGGAGAAAAAATTCCTGTTGACGGTGAGGTTATTGAAGGGAACACTGCCGTGGATGAATCAATGTTAACCGGCGAGAGTATCCCAGTCGATAAAGCAGAAGGTTCAATGCTATTTGGGTCAACCATTAATAAAAATGGATTTATTAAAATGAAAGCGACAAAAATTGGCCGTGACACAGCGTTAGCGCAAATTATTAAAGTTGTTGAAGATGCTCAAGGATCAAAAGCACCGATTCAAAGACTTGCAGATAAAATTTCGGGAATCTTTGTACCAATTGTAATAGGTATTGCAATCATTACATTTATTGTGTGGTTAACTTTAGTTTCACCAGGTGACTTTACTAAAGCACTAGAGGCTTTAATAGCGGTATTGGTAATCGCATGTCCGTGCGCATTAGGTCTTGCAACGCCTACTAGTATTATGGCAGGCTCGGGTCGCGCAGCAGAATATGGAATTTTATTTAAGGGTGGAGAGCATCTAGAGCAAACTCAGCTGATTGATACGGTTGTCGTAGATAAAACAGGAACGGTTACAAATGGTAAACCGGAATTAACAGATGTTTTTGTAGCTGATGGGCTAAATGAAAATGAATTCCTTGCACTGATCGGAGCTAGCGAGAAGCAATCTGAACATCCTCTAGCAGAAGCGATTGTTCAAGGGATTATTAACAAAGGTATTACGCTTGAAGCGGTTCAACACTTTGAGGCAATTCCGGGGTATGGCGTAAAGTCAACAGTGAACAATAAAGAAATAATAGTAGGAACACGTAAATTAATGATGCAATATAAAGTGGATGTTTCAAATGTGAAAACTTTAATGGAAGAACTTGAAGCTAGTGGGAAAACTGCAATGCTTGCAAGTATTGATGGTAATTATGCTGGTTTAGTTGCAGTAGCAGATACTATAAAAAATACGTCTAAAACTGCAATTAAACGCCTACAAGATATGGGTATTAATGTAATCATGATGACAGGGGATAATGAACGGACTGCAAAAGCAATTGCATCAGAAGTGGGTATCCATCACGTAATTTCAGAAGTACTTCCAGAAGGTAAGGCAGACGAAGTAAAAAAACTTCAAGCACTTGGGAAAAAAGTTGCGATGGTAGGCGATGGCATAAACGATGCTCCGGCACTAGCAGTAGCAGATACCGGTATGGCAATTGGAACAGGAACTGACGTTGCAATGGAAGCAGCTGATATTACTTTAATTCGTGGTGATCTAAACAGTATTGCAGACGCCATAATAATGAGTCGCAAAACAATGCGAAATATAAAACAAAATCTATTTTGGGCATTTGGATATAATATACTAGGTATTCCAATCGCTGCTGTAGGATTACTAGCACCATGGGTTGCAGGTGCAGCTATGGCATTTAGCTCAGTATCGGTTGTTTTAAACGCATTAAGACTCCAACGAGTAAAGCTAGAAAAGTAAAAAATCAAATTGAAAAAGTGATGAGAATCTTTTAAAGACTCTCATCTTTTTTTTGTATATAAAAATGAACAAAATCCTGATGCATAGAAAGTGATGGAATGTTAAATCCTTTTAATATAGAAAAGTGTCTGAATAATCAACATGACTACATTTAGGAGGATGGAAATGACCAACAAACTACATTTAGGAGCGATGTCTCTTTTTTTATTGTTTATACTTACGGCATGTGGTGCAAACGAAGAGAACAGTAACAAACCAAGTGACGCTACAGAGACAAGTACAAATATGACGAACGACGATGATCAAAATACTTCCAATTCAAATACGAATACAACGGCAACACCATCTGAAATACCAGAAGGCATCAAAGAGGCAGAAAATCCGAAGTTTAAAGTTGGCGATCAAGTGATCATTAATGCAGAGCATGAAGAAGATATGAAAGGATCTCAAGGGGAAATATTGGGAGCTTACGATACAATTGTCTATTCTGTTTCCTTTACGCCAACAACCGGGGATTATAGAGAAGAAAATCATAAATGGGTAGTTCAAGAGGAATTACAAGGACTTGATGAGGAAATGTTAGCACCTGGTTCTGAAGTCATTATTGATACAGATCAGGAAGAAGGAATGCAGGGTGCTGAAGGTGAAATCGATACGGCAGAGAAAACAATTGTGTACATGGTTCAGTATGTAGATGCAGATGGAACGATGTATCAGAAATGGTTTAAAGAAAGTGAATTGTCAGCAAAGTAAAATTTAGCTTTCTATAGCTATTGTTACGTTCACGTTCAAATGAGCCCAGGAAATTGATATGTAAGGAAAAGGGGAGACGGTATTACCTAGAAAAGTTTCTTTCTAGGTAGCACCGTTTTTAATTTTTTTACAACAATAGCATAAATTCAATTAACTTAGAATGTAACAAGAAAAAACGGGAAAATATTTGTTTGAATGCAATATTTAGCTCTAAAAGTGGGATGAATTCACTCAATTTTACTAAATATTCCTTTGAAGTTTTTTAAATAGTCTGATAAAATCAGATGACACTGATTTGGGAATAGAGAATCCTTTCAGCGATATTAGAAAAAAGAGGGATATATGAATGAAGTACTCAGATAAGATTTTAAATACACCATCCTCATTTACACGAAATATATTAAAAGTAGCCGGTGCGGAGGATGTAATTTCTTTTGCAGGAGGATTACCAAACCCGATTTCATTTCCAATAGATGCACTACAAGAAACAATTAATAACGCGATTGAGGTACATGGTCCGAAATTATTTCAATATTCTACTACAGAAGGATACTTACCACTTCGCCAATATATAGCAGACAAATATAATAATAATTTCGGTTTATCAATAGAGCCTGAAGATATTTTAATTACATCAGGTTCGCAACAAGCATTAGAAATGATTTCGCAAGTGCTTGTGAATAAAGGTGAAGGAATCGTTGTAGAAGAACCAGGATATTTAGGTGCGTTACAGGCATTCTATCTAACTGAACCAACATTTTATCCAGTTCAACTAACTGAAGAGGGATTAGATGTCCATAAATTAGCGGAGACACTTAAAACTAATCCATCGATTAAGTTTATCTATGTAGTACCGAATTTTCAAAATCCTACAGGTATTACATATACTGCTGAGAATCGTGAAGCAATTTATGAAGTGGTGAAAAAATACGATATTGTTTTAATTGAAGATGATCCTTACGGTGACCTTCGTTGGAACGGTGAAAAGCTTCCTTACATTGGAGCAGGACGATTAGAGAACTCAGTTTTACTTGGGTCATTTTCAAAAATTGTAACACCAGGTTTTCGTATAGGCTATATGATTACGAAAAATAAGGAATTGATGGACCATGTAAATACAGCGAAACAAGCTACGGATTTACATACGAATATTTTCTCTCAAATCGTTATTTATGAGTATTTAGCAAACAATGATTTAGTAACGCATATCTCAAAAATTACTGATTTATATCAAGCTCAGGCAAGCGCAATGCTACAAGCGATGGAGAAGTATTTCCCACCTACTGTTACTTTTACGAAGCCTGATGGCGGTATGTTCATCTGGGTCACTTTAGAAGAAGGCATATCGGCACTTGAATTATTCCATAAAGCGATGGAAGTAAAAGTTGCTTTTGTTCCAGGTGATCCATTTTATACAAATAAATCAAATGTGAACACATTGCGTTTAAACTACACGAATTCGTCACCTGAAGTTATTGAAGAGGGGATTCAACGATTAGGAAAAATCCTCTACGATGTAACTGCTAAAGTATTAGTTTAAGATGAAAGCTGATTTATACAAACCTTTGGAGTGTATAAATCAGCTTTTTCCCCTTATTTAGAAATATATTTTACTTTTTCCTATTTCTTTTATTTAAGTTGATATGGATTAAATCCTTTAAAAGAATTGACGCTCCTGCGACTAGTACTCCTTCTACAAATGATTGAATCGTATAACCATAATATAAAAAGCAGGATATTACGCTAATACCTGTGATGATCCATGCATGTGTCCATGGTTCAAGTCGAGGAGTCTGTCGAAGGAAAAGTAATAATATATAAAATACTGGAATGAAAACATAGGACTCTGGATTGATAAAAGTTGTTAAAATTTGTGCCTCCAACATATTACCTCCTTTCCCTTTAATCTATTCCAGAGATTGTGAAATAGTTAGTTAAATGCCTTAAGTTTGCTTGAATTAATAACTTTTAAGTTACTAATCTATGAATCATTATGATAGGGAGGAATAACACTAATATTTGCAATAAATTGACCTAAACCAAGGAATATTTGGGGGTTGTTTACTATAACTTATATAGAGATTTTGAGAAGGGAAGTATTGCATGAGCAAAGTAAGGTATCTTATTCTAATTTTCTCTATTTTAATCTTGGGAATTTTCCTTTCAAGTTGTTCTGAAGAGAAGAAAATGGCTTTACCAGATGGTCTTCCCGAGTATGTTTTAGAAGATGACTTTAATATGATTGATTGGGAACGTAAAGCAGTTAATTTTGATGATATGCTTGGTAATCAAAATATTGTCGGAGTAATTGGAGCGAATATGCCTAGTTTAAATGGACAAAAGTGGATGTGGCATTTATGGGGAATTGACGAAGTAATTAGTAATGAACTAACAGTGGTAGGCTATCATAAGGAAACTCAAACTGTTCATCCAATCTTAATGAATGCTAACAATGACTGGACAATCACATTAGGCGGAAAAAATAATGGTGCAGATGCACATGTACCATCAGCAGTGAAATTTACAGATAAAGGAGATTGGGCATTGCTATTATATGTAGATGACCAACTCTTCGATATTTTAGTAGTGAATATTAATGAGTAAAAGCTGGGGTAATGTTAGCCCCAGCTTTTATTGTTGTTTTGAAATATCGTTGCAAAGTTAGTTAATCAAATTTAAGACCCTTCAATGCTTCTGCAAGTGCATTATTAACGGGTTCTTCTTCTTTATTTTGTTGTTTCAAATATTTTTGTACAGAACGTTTATCAACTTTGCCTCCACCTTCTTTTTTACGTCGAGCCTCGAAAGCAGATAGCTTTTCACGGTGACCGCATTGACATACGAAAATTTGGCCATCACCTTCACCACGTAATTCGAGCTTTTTATGGCAATTAGGACAACGTGCATTTGTAACACGCGATACATTTTTGCGGTGACCACATTCTCGATCTTGGCAAACGAGCATTTTTCCTTTTTTGCCGTTCACCTCAAGCATTGGCTTTCCGCAGTCTGGACATGATTTTGTAGAGATATTATCATGTTTATACTTTTTATCGCTAGACTTTATCTCTGAAACGATTTCTTTTGTATAGTTTTTCATTTCAGATATAAATGCCTCTTTTTTTAATTGTCCTTTCGCTATTTGCTCTAGTTTCATTTCCCAATCGGCTGTTAGTGCAGGGGATTTTAAATCTTCAGGAACTAGGTCAAGTAGCTGACGACCTTTAGAAGTTAAGTAAATTTCTTTACCGCCACGTTTTTCAATTAAAAATGAATTGAAAAGCTTTTCGATTATATCAGCACGTGTCGCTACAGTTCCAAGTCCTCCAGTAGATTTTAATGTTTCAGCAAGCTTTTTATCTTGAGTCCCCATATATTTTACTGGGTTTTCCATTGCAGATAGAAGGGTTGCTTCTGTAAATCGAGCAGGTGGTTTTGTTTGTCCAGAAGTTTGGGTAATCAATGAGACTTTTAAATTTTGACCCTTTTCAATTCGTGGTAAAATTTGCTCCTTCACTTCATCATTTGAATCATCTTCGTCATAGTGATGTTCATATACTTCTTTCCAACCACTCGCTAAAATGGTTTTTCCTCTCGCAATAAATGTTTCATTGTCAACTTTTGCATGAAGTGTTAACTGTTCATATTCAAATGGAGGGAATAGAACTGCTAAGAACCGTTTAACAACTAGGTCATAAATTTTACGTTCCTTATCTGTAAATTTTGCTAATTGTACAATGCCTTCAGTTGGAATGATTGCATGGTGGTCGCTTACTTTACTGTCATCTACAAATGCTTTTGTTGCTTTAATCGGTTTAGCTAGGATTTTGTTAGCCAATGTGCGATATTCACCAATTCCACATGCCTTTAATCGCTCAGGAATTGTTGCAACTATATCATTAGAAATAAATCTTGAATCAGTTCGTGGATACGTTAACACTTTATGTTGCTCATATAGTTTTTGCATAATGTTAAGAGTTTCTTTTGCTGAGTAACCAAAAATTTTGTTTGCATCACGCTGTAGCTCAGTTAAGTCGTAAAGACTAGGTGCAAAAGATTTTTTGGCTTTCCGTTCGATCTCTGTAACAATTGCATGTTGGCGGTCTAAATTTTTTACAATCTTATCTATTTTTTCTTTATTAAAACTACGGGTATTACCTTGAGCATCTTGCCATGTTAAATGCAAATTCTCAGTAGTTCTTGCTTCAATGCCATAGTAAGTTTGTGGTTTGAAATGTTTTATTTCTTCTTCCCTAGCTGCAATGATCGCTACAGTTGGGGTTTGGACACGGCCACAATTTAACTGTGCATTGAATCGTGTCGTTAAAGCACGAGTTGCATTTAATCCGATATACCAATCTGCTTCAGAACGGGCAACTGCAGATGCATAGAGATTTTCATATGCTTTTCCAGGTTTTAAGTTCTTAAAACCATCTTTGATTGCTTTGTCAGTAACAGAAGAAATCCATAACCGTTTAATTGGTTTATGAACTTTCGCTTTTTCAATAATCCAACGGGCAACAAGTTCACCTTCTCGGCCTGCATCAGTTGCAATAATAACTTCAGATACGTCACCACGAGTTAGTTGGGATTTTACTGCATTAAATTGTTTACCTGATTGTTTTATAACTGTCAGTTTCAAGTGATCAGGCAACATTGGTAAATCTTCTAAATTCCACGTTTTATATTTCACATCATAACTCTCAGGGTCTGCTAAAGTGACAAGATGTCCTAGCGCCCAAGTTACAATGTATTGATCTCCTTCTAAAAACCCATTTCCTTTTTTATTGCAATTTAGAACCCGTGCAATATCTCGTGCTACGGATGGTTTTTCAGCAAGAACTAAGCTTTTTGCCATCTTCAAACATCCTTTCTAACTTCCATAACACTTAATATAGCACAGGTTGAGTGTAGTTTCAGTGAATGTGAATAGTGAAGAGGTAGAGGGGAGGAGCCAATTTTTAGGATTAATTTGGAGGATAAGGAACATCAAGGTGATTAATTTCTGAATATTAATGATCATAATTTTGCAATATCAAAATTATGTAGAATTTATTTAGCTTTTGTAAACGTAGTGTAAATTTTACTTTTCAATCTTGTAAAGTCAATTTACACGTACTGCAAATAATTGAATAATAGTGTCGAAAGACAATGAAAGGGTGATACCTAAAGTATGGATTGGCAGTCGATGTTATTTCAATTCCTAGGGGGATTGGGGTTATTCTTATTTGCAATAAAATATATGGGCGATGGTCTTCAAAAAGCAGCAGGAGATCGTCTACGAGAAATTTTAGATAAATTTACAACAAATCCTTTAATGGGGGTATTAGTAGGAATATTGGTTACTGTATTAATTCAGTCAAGTTCGGGAACGACGGTTATTACAGTAGGCCTTGTTAGTGCAGGTTTTATGAATCTTAGACAAGCGATTGGCGTGATTATGGGTGCTAACATCGGTACAACAATAACAGCTTTCATCATTGGTTTTGATGTTGGAACTTATGCTTACCCCATCATGGCATTAGGTGCAGTGTTATTGTTCTTCTTTAAAAAGAACTCAATCCAAAATGTTGGACAAATTTTATTTGGATTCGCCGGTTTATTTATCGGACTTGAAATGATGGGCGAAGGAATGAAACCATTACGAGACTTTCAAGGGTTTATAGATTTAACGGTAAGCTTTAGTGACTTTCCAATCTTAGGAGTAATTGCTGGTACAGTCTTTACGCTAATTGTTCAATCGTCATCAGCTACAGTAGGGATTTTACAAGGTTTATATGACGAGGGATTGATTCCTCTAGGTGGGGCTTTACCAGTATTATTTGGAGATAACATTGGGACAACGATTACAGCAGTATTAGCAGCTTTAGGGGCAACAGTTGTAGCTCGTCGTGCAGCAGCAGCCCATGTACTTTTTAATGTTATTGGAACAGTGATATTCATGTTAATATTACCTCTATTTGTGAACTATGTGGAGTGGATTTCTGACATATTGAATCTTGATGAAAAAATGCAAATCGCTTTTGCTCATGGATCATTTAATGTAGTCAATACCATTATTCAACTACCATTTGTTGCAGTAATTGCTTACATTGTTACAAAAATAGTACCTGGTGAAGATACAGCTATTGAGTATAGTCCAAAACATTTGGATCGTTCATTAATCGAAACTTCACCGTCAATTGCTTTAGGCCAAGCAAAAGAGGAAGTATTACGTATGGGAGAGTTTGCTGTACGAGGGCTACAAGAATCACATGAATTTCTAAACACTTTAGATAACAAACATGTTGGAATAACGGAACAATTAGAAGATGCAATTAATAATTTAGATCGTGTAACCACTGACTATTTAGTAGAGCTATCAAAGGAATCACTTTCTGGTACAGATTCAAAACTTCATCATAGTCTCTTCCAAAATATCCGCGATATTGAGCGGATTGGGGACCATGTAGAAAACCTAGTAGAATTAACTCAATTTAGGCAAACAAACCGTGTGAAATTTAGTGAGGATGCTGAGAAAGAATTAGAAGAAATGTATAATTTGGTAGTTGATACTGTCAGCACATCACTTTTAGCATTAGATAAACAAAGCAAAGATCTAGCAAGAAAAGTGTTGGATGCTGAAAATCGAATAGATGAATTGGAGCGTGTTTTCCGTAAGCGCCATATTTATCGTTTAAACAATGGAGAATGTTCTGGTTCAGCTGGTATTGTATTTGCAGATATCATTAGTAACTTAGAACGTGTTGGAGATCATGCAGTAAATATTGCTCAAACAATTTTAGAAGATACGATTTAATAGCTCATACCTGTGAAAAATTTCCCTTTTTTGCAGGTATTTTATGTATAAAAATAGAAATTTATAGACATAATTTCATAGAGTGGTAAAATATTTTTAAATTTACTGATATATCAATAGAACTTTAGGTATGGTGAAAACTATGAAAATTTCAAGTCTATTAAATGGTAGTTATTATAAATTTGATGATCGTAAGCTTGAGGCACAACGCAAAGAAATGGCTAAAGCCTATAAACGATCATCTACATTTATAGAAGCTAGTAAAAATCCTGCTATAAATTTAATCAAAGACTTACTTCAATCTGACAAGGATTCATCAACTCAATTATTAAATCAAGATATTCAAGATCAAACTGAACCAAACTTAATACAAGCAGAATTAGAAGTGGCAAGTTCAAGCGACTTTCAAAATGAGGAGTTTGAGCAGCATCGTTTTTCCCATATCCAAGGTTTGAATATCAATAACAATCCATTAAGTGAACACGTATCTAATCCATACTCAATTAATCGAATACATCTTGAGGATACAAAAAACAATATAGATCACAATTTACCAAAGAAATCATTTACTATTAACATTAATCAACCTGAAAAACTATTAAGTCTTGAACGTAATGGCGACATTACTTATGATCATTTTCAAAATAGATATATTTCAAACAGATTCCAAAAGGCGATTTCTACCTATGCATTTCAAATGAAAATGGCAGAAACAGGATTCGTTGCAGAACATTCCAACTACACTTTAACTGCCTGATATTTTAAACTCTCGGTTTACCGGGGGTTTTATTTATTTTCAGCTTAAGATTAATCATATGGAATGAATTTTTATTTCTGTGTTAAGAATGGGAAATCTGATATGATTAATTATCGAATTATCTTATTAATTTCAATCCAAAAAGGTTGTGATGATGTGGGCAAGCAGAAATCCTCAAAAACAAACGCAGTTCGCTTATTGGACCAACAAAAGATTGACTATGATTTACTCGAATACGAAGTGGATGAACATATTGATGGGATATCTGTAGCATCGAAAATTGGGTATTCCGTTTCTTATGTCTATAAAACACTTGTGACGACATCTGGGCCAGGAAAGTTTTTTGTTTTTGTTATTCCTGTTTCAAATGAGCTCGATTTAAAAAAGTGTGCAAAAGTAGCTGGGGAAAAGAAAGTCGAAATGATTCACGTAAACGAACTTCTCAGTACAACAGGATATATACGTGGTGGATGTTCACCCCTTGGGATGAAAAAACTTTTTCCTACTTTCATAGATGAGGGGGCAAGTGAACTTGATACTATCATTGTTAGTGCTGGGAAAAGAGGAATGCAAATTAAACTTGCACCAAATGATTTGCTAAGTGTAACAAGAGGGAAGTTTGCTGATCTGATTAAGTAAAATCAATAGAGAGATTCATACTATTGGTGGATTACAAAGCACAATCCAATTGGTTACAATTCTAAAATCTAGGTACATAAATAGAAAGAAGGCAAATGGGTAATGAGAAGAGTTTATTCATGGCGATGGGCATTTTTTGTAATGGGTCTAATCGTTATGACATTAGGGTTTACAATGGTTATTAAAAGTGCAAATGTGGGAACGAGTGCATGGGATGTTCTTCATATTGCGTTATTTGAAAATTTTGGATTATCTATTGGTTCATGGAACATAATCACAGGGCTACTTATAGTAGGATTTACTGCTATTATGGTCAAATCATTTCCGAAAATCGGAACTTGGCTCAATATGATTTTGTGTGGGGTATTGATAGACTTTTATTATTGGATTCTGCCAAATGCATCATCCATGACATTTCAAATCATTTACTTCCTCCTTGGATTGCTCGTTTTAGGCTTTGGATGTGGGATGTACATTGCTCCGAATCTTGGCGCTGGACCAAGGGATACATTGATGATGTGGATTGTTGAAAGATTCGGTGGTTCAATTAAAGTTGCTCGAATGAGTATTGAATTAGCCGTTGCGCTGATTGGCTGGTTCCTAGGTGGGCCACTAGGAGTGGGAACGGTAATCATTGCTGTTTTCTCAGGGTATGTTGTGCAATTTTCACTACCATATTGCCGAAAAATGCTCATGAAGGCTATTGGTGATGTAGAAGAAATGAAACCATTTTTTTAAAATTAATAGACTCGTAAAAGAATTATTCTTTTGCGAGTTTTTTTATTTCTTATGGAGACTGTCATAATGACTCGTGTTGTAGCATTAGAATTTTGAGACGGCATGTTATAGATTTGTAATTGAAGAATCAGCTGTAATAAATTAGCATGGAAAATAAGGGGAGGGGTTATGTTGGCAAAGATATTAGATACGTTTTTAGATGAAAATTTACAAGCATTGCGAGAACAAGGATTATATAACGAGATAGACACAGTCGAAGGTGCGAATGGACCTACTATTCAGATTAACGGCAAACAATTGATTAACTTATCTTCAAATAATTATTTAGGATTAGCAACCAATGAAGAATTAAAGAAGGTTGCAATTAAAGCGGTAGACAAGTATGGGGTAGGAGCAGGAGCGGTTCGTACGATCAATGGAACACTAGATCTACATGTGGAACTTGAAAAAACACTTGCGAACTTTAAAGGGACAGAAGCAGCGATTTCCTATCAATCCGGGTTTAACTGCAATATGGCTGCAATCTCAGCAGTGATGGACCAGCACGATGCAATTTTGTCCGATCAACTAAACCATGCATCTATTATTGATGGATGTCGCCTTTCAAAGGCAAAGATAATTGCCTTTAATCACTCGGATATAGAAGATTTAAGAAAAAAAGCTTATGATGCTGTTAATTCAGGACAGTACAAAAAAATAATGGTCATTACGGATGGAGTATTTTCAATGGATGGGGATATTGCAAAACTCTCTCAAATCATAGAGGTTGCTAAGGAATTTGACCTCATCACTTATGTAGACGATGCCCATGGATCCGGCGTTACTGGAGAAGGAAAAGGAACAGTTAAACAGTTTGGATTAGAAAGTGAAGTAGACTTTCAAATTGGAACTCTATCAAAAGCGGTAGGGGTAGTGGGTGGCTATGTAGCTGGGAAGAAGAAATTAATCGATTGGCTAAAGGTACGCTCAAGACCATTTTTATTTTCTACTGCACTTACGCCAGCTGATGTTGCTGCAACAACTGCCGCAATCCAATTAATCACAAATTCAACAGAGCTTGTTGATCGACTTTGGGATAATGGTAACTACTTAAAGGCTGGGCTCAAAAAATTAGGATTTAACATTGGTCATTCCGAAACACCAATTACCCCATGCATGATTGGTGATGAAAAATTAACACAGGAATTTTCAAAAAGGTTAATACAAGAAGGCGTTTATGCTAAAGCAATCGTGTTCCCAACGGTACCAAAAGGAACTGGTCGTGTTCGCAATATGCCTACAGCTGCACATACAAAAGAAATGTTAGATGCAGCAATTAGTATTTATGAAAAAGTAGGCAGGGAATTGGGTGTGATTTGAGTGGAGTGTGAGGAAAGGGGGATTTAGATGTTATCCGAAGTATTAAGTGAGAAAGTAGGCAGAGTTCAAAGGAGTATTAATAATTATATCCATGTAATAGAAGAAACAGATGAAATAACTCTATATATTAAGCCCTCTAAAGAAGAATGGTCAGGTATGCAAATTGTTGCACATATATTAGAAGCTGCAAATTTTTGGCTAACTGACTTAGAAGCGCTGCTCATTGTGCCTGGTGCAAAGTGGGGACGAAATCATGAGCATGTTCGTCGTTTAGCAGCTATTGATGAAGCCGTAGTGTTAGACACTAAGAAGGATGACGCCATTGCCAAACTTAAAAAATTGGCAGAACGAGTTGAAAGGTCTTTTTCTAAAGTGTCAATTGAAGATTTAGAGAAAACAGCACCAAGTTACAATGAAAAATTTGATAAAAAACCATTATCCTTTTTAATTGACCAATTAATCGTACAACATATAGAGGGCCATTATGATCAGTTAGTTCGTCATCTAAAAAAGGTGACTTAGGATGTTAATAAGTAGTAAAAAATGAAGAAGTGCTTGGGCAATTAATTTGTCCTAGGCACTTTTTTGTGTTTTCTCACATAGAAATAAAGTAAGAAACTCTTGGAAGGATGACATCTTGAACAGCACGATCTTACATTTCTTTGGGAAAGCGTTAACTGGGCAAGGCATGAAAAATGTATATAAAGACGTCATGAATGAGGCGAAAACAGTTTATTTCTTAAAAGGTGCCCATGGATTTAAATTATCAGAAGTACTTCACAATATTGGAAAGCATTATAATAGTCAAGGTGCGGCAATTGAATATTTCCATGATCCTTTGTTCGAAAACACATTTGAAGCGCTATTTGTTAAAGAGCCTCACAATATTTTATTCCTTCAAGCAACTACTCCTTCATTTGAACCGCAATTTTATGGTAGCCGAGATAAAGTAATTTCTTTATATGATTGTATTGATGAAGAAAAAATAAAAGTACACAGTGATAGAATCATACAATTAACAAAAGAAAAAGAAAAATGGCATGATAAATGTTTTTATGCCCTGGCTAGGGCTATTAAGATTCATGATGATTGGGAAATTGAAACAAGAAGACATATGGATTGGGCGGGCTTAAATGGGCAAATTGAACAGCTAATACAAAATCTCTTTGGAAAAAATCAATTGAATAAACAGGGAAATGAAACACATCGACTTCTTGGGACGTTAACACCGGCAGGCGCAAGAGATACACTACAAAGCATTACTCAAAATGTGGAAAACCGCTTTTTCATCAAAGGTTATCCAGGAACAGGAAAGTCTTCCATGATGAAAAAACTTGCAGGTGAGGCATTAAATCGCGGTTATGATGTGCAAAAAGTATGGTGTGGTCTAGATGCAAATTCGATTGATATGGTGATCATTCCAGAATTGAATTTCTGCATTTTTGATAGTACAGAGCCGCATGTGTATTTCCCAGATCCTGCTCGTAGTGGAGATCAAATCTTTGATATTGCACAGCATTGTCACCCGTCTGAATTGGAAGAGGAAAATATTAAAGTGATAGTTGGTAAATATCGTTCTGCAATGTACGATGCAGTTGCATATTGTAATCTTTATGCAGAAGCTGAAAGGAATTTACGTGAAATCGTAGATAGCAGTATTATTGAAGAAAAATGGAATGAATGTATAGAACATTTATTCCAATGATTTTGAAGATACTAACTTAAATGATGAAAAGCTTGAGAGAGGCTAACATCCGCTACTCAAGCTTTTTTTTTGATTCTCTATTTAGGATAATTGGTCATCATGATTAGCCAATTCCTCATCTGGCAATGAGTTCATTCTCTTATCGTAAGCAATCAAGACTACACCTAGCTCCTCTTGTAACCTATTAATTTTTTCAAGTTGTTCTACATCTAATTCTGCAAATTTTATTTCCTCCATTATTTCAACACATCCTTTCTTCTATAAAGATGTTCAATGGGGAAAAATTACATACTAAATTTTTAATGTTATCTAACAGTTTCGGTGACTTATCGGACAGATTTTTAATGTTATCTGACAGTTTCGGTGACTTATCGGACAGATTTTTAATGTTATCGGATACTTTCGATGATTTATCAGACAGTTTTTTAGTTTTATCGGACAGTTTCAGTAATATATCGGACACTTTTACAAATTCTTCGGACAAAACATGTAAAAATCAAAGTTTCACCGATTCATTAAATATCCCAAGTTTCTCCACACGTCGAACTGCTTCTCTTAATCGTTCTTCACTAACTAATAAACCAACTCGAATATAACCCTCGCCATATTCACCAAAGCCGATACCTGCTGCTACAGCTACATTAGCTTTATTTAATAGTAAGTCTGCAAATTCCTCACTTGTGTATCCTTCAGGTACTTTCAACCAAGCAAAGAAAGAACCTTTTGGTGCAGTGACATCCCAACCAATACGGTGTGCCTCTTCAGTTAATGCATTGCGTCGACTTTCATAAATGGCACCTTGTTCTTCTACACACAGTTGGTCTCCATTTAAAGCTTCAATTGCTGCCCGTTGTAAAGCAGGGAAAAGACTTACAAATAAATGATCTTGTAATAAATTGATTGCTTCAATAATCGTTGCATTTCCTACTGCAAAGCCAATCCGCCACCCAGCCATGTTGTAGGTTTTTGATAGCGTATAAAGTTCAACCCCAATATCTTTTGCCCCATCAGCTTGAAGGAAGCTAACTGGTTTTTCACCATCGAATCCAAATGCCCCATAGGCAAAATCATGCACGACAGTAATGTCATTTTCTTTTGCAAATTCTACAGTTTCATTGAAAAAGTTTATATCTGCTGTAGCACCAGTTGGATTATTTGGATAGTTCAAGTACATAAGTTTTGCTCTAGATACCACCTCGTCTGAGAGGGAATTGTAATCCGGAAGGAATGAGTTTTCTACAAGTAACGGCATTGTATCAAAGTGGACATCACCTAAAACTACACCCGATAAATAATCCGGATACCCTGGATCGGGTAATAACATGGAATCCCCAGGATTTAAAATCGCCATAGGTAATTCAACTAACCCGATTTTAGCCCCACCTAAAATGGCCACTTCAGAGTGTGGATCAATGTCAACATCGTATTCTCGCTTATAGAAATCAGCAATCGCTACCTTCAACTCTGGCAATCCTCTAAATGGTGAATATTTATGTGTTTGGTTGTCAGCAGCAGCTGTTTGCAGGGCTTCAACTATATGATGTGGGGTTGGTTGATCAGGATTACCTTGACCTAAATTAATTACATCACGACCTTCAGCAATAGCAGCATTTACTTTTTGCACAAGCGAAGCAAAGAATTGAGTTGGAAGGTTTTGGAGCTTTTTCGATAATTCCATTGTTATTCCTCTTTTCTTAAATATATAAAGTTTATAAAAATAGTTTGTTTTAAGTTTGAACAATATTTTGAAAGATCTATTCCTCTGCTGTGGTAACATGTATATGTCATTACCATAGGGTGTAAGGGAGTTACAGACGTCCCCTTTGCATAGTATTCAGAATATAATTACAATTAATATAGCAAATCATAAAACTTTTAAATAGAAATGTCTAGGGAGATGGAGAATATGAAAATTGGTGCTATTCAACTAAATGTGGGCTTTGGTAAGGTGGATGAGAATTATGAACGCGCGGAAAAACTCATTCGAGAGGCAAAAGCGGGTGGGGCTGAAATTGTAGTGCTTCCTGAAATGTGGAATACAGGTTATGCATTAGAGAAACTACCAGAGCTAGCAGATAAGGAAGGGGTTCGCACGAAGGCATTTTTAAAAGAATTAGCTAGTGAATTAGGAGTACATATTGTAGGTGGTTCAGTCGCAATAGAACGTGATGGGAAATTCTATAACACCATGTATATAGTCAATAAAGAAGGGGAGCTTCTAAACGAGTACAGTAAAGTTCATTTATTTAGATTAATGAATGAAGAGAAATTTTTGGAAGCTGGCGATCAAATGAATCGTTTTACACTGGATGACGTTGAAGCTGGTGGGGTCATCTGTTATGATATCCGATTCCCAGAATGGTTACGAGCGCATGCATTAGCTGGTGCGAAAGTGTTATTTGTTTCTGCCCAATGGCCAACGCCACGTATCGATCATTGGAAAACATTATTACAAGCCCGTGCAATTGAAAATCAATGTTTTATTGTTGCAGTGAATCGAATTTCAAATAAACCACAAAACTTCAATGGACAATCTATGATCATTGAACCATGGGGAGAAGTATTGTGGACGGGTGCAGAAGATGAAGAACTTGCTATTATTGATGTAGATTTCTCGAAAGTTGATGAAGTGCGTACAAGAATCCCGGTTTACGAGGACCGTAGACCAAGTTTGTATACAGGTGTGATTGAATAGTAAAAATAGTTTGCTTAAAAAAGGAAAATCGTATTTCTTCCAATATTAAAATTTTATCCTTAAACTATTCAAGCAGAGTAATAGAAGAATAATAGTAACTTATTTTTGTAGACTTTCTTTTAGTTGTTATGAAAAAGAGAGTCTTTTTTTCACCTAATATATTTTTCATTAGATATATTTACAACGCTATTTTTCTAGTGTTATATTTCCTAATGTAATTTTTTGTTTGAGGTGAAAGCATGAATCTTCCAGAAAGCTTTTTAACGAAAATGGAGAATCTATTACAAAATGAATATGATGATTTTGTTAAAAGTTATCAAGATGAAAAAAGTTTAGCATTTCGTGTTAATTCTTTAAAAGTTTCCATTGATGATTTTTTACAGAAGAGTCCTTTTACAATCGAGAAAATCCCTTGGGTAGAAACGGGATTTTTCTTTGATACAAATGATCGACCAGGAAAGCATCCATATCATGATGCAGGACTTTACTATATTCAAGAGCCAAGTGCGATGGTGGTAGGAGAATTTGTTGATCCAAAGCCTGGCGAGAAAGTACTTGATTTATGTGCTGCACCTGGTGGGAAAACAACACATCTAGCATCAAAAATGAATGGGCAAGGGTTTTTATTGTCCAACGAGATTCATCCTACAAGAGCAAAAATCCTTTCTCAAAATGTCGAACGAATGGGTATCCAAAATGCAATGGTAACCAACGAAACACCTGAGCGCTTAGCAGAGCGATATCCAAGTTTCTTTGATCGCATTTTGGTTGACGCACCATGTTCTGGGGAAGGAATGTTTCGAAAAGATGAGATAGCGCGGGAACATTGGAGTCCTGAAAATGTTGAGCTATGCCACGTTCGTCAAGTCGATATATTGAAATGCGCAGCGACAATGCTAAAACCTGGAGGACGCTTAGTTTATTCTACTTGTACATTTTCCCCAGAAGAAAATGAAGGTACGATTAGCCGTTTCTTAGAGCAAAACGCAAACTTTAAAATTTCAGAAGTACAAACATATAAGGATTTCAGTTTTGGTAGAAAAGAATGGGCAAAGAATCCTGCAGAAGGTATAAATAAGACAATCAGATTATGGCCACACCGAATGAAAGGTGAAGGGCATTTTATAGCGGTATTAAAAAAGATAGACGGTGATTTTGAGCCACGGTTGAAGCAAGATCAATCAAAAGTAGATTCAAATATGCTAAAGCATTACAAGGAATTTGCAAATGAAACTTTAACGATCGTTCCTACAGGCAAATTTATTACGTTCAATGACCAATTATATCTTTTACCTGATGAAGCATTATCTTTAAACAAACTAAAAGTTGTGCGTCCAGGATGGCATTTAGGTACCTTTAAAAAGAATCGCTTCGAGCCTTCTCATGCACTGGCATTATCTTTAAAAGGTGAAGAAGTAAAACATAAATTGAATCTAACATTAGATTCTAGTGATCTTCTATCTTATTTAAAAGGAGAGGTCCTGCAAGCGACTGGCGAAAAGGGATGGCATTTAATAGAAGTAAATAACCACTCCATTGGATGGGGAAAACTTGCAGGAAACTCCATGAAAAATCATTACCCTAAAGGCTTGAGATGGGCAGGGAACTTTGGAGGAAACTGATACTCTCCATAACCATTTTTTGTTTTGTAAATAAAAAATTCTATAGTACCCCACAACAAATTAATATTTTCACATATCATAAAGTTAACCTCTTGGGGCTTTCAGCTTCGGGGGGTTTCTTATTTGTAGATAATTATTTTCATAATGTGTTAGATAATTTAATTGGCTCATAACTTCACATAAAATATACAAGGAGTAAAGGTGATTCTCTTTGTAAATATTATCGCCTTCCCGAGTGAGTAAAGGGTTTACTTTTCCCTCATTCATTTTTTGTTTTAAAATGGATATATAAGGATTAAAGGGGGAGATGTATATGGTGAAAGAAGCGTTAATCATTGTTGATATGAGTTATGATTTTGTTGCGGATGATGGGAGATTAACTGCAGGAAAACCAGCACAAGAGATTGTACCATATATTGTTAATTTGGCGACTGACTTCTTAGAGCGAGAGCAAGTAGTTGTTGTTGCGATGGATGCTCACCAAGAAAATGATCCACATTTCGAGTTATGGCCAGCACATAATGTCATCGGGACAAAAGGGCAAGAACTATATGGGGATTTAATGGCGTGGTTTAAAGAAAATGAAGTAAATTCAAACGTGATACTCCAACCAAAAGAAAATTATAATGCCTTCTTTAAAACGGGCTTAGCCGGGAAACTACGTGAAAAGGGTGTTGAGAAAGTCCATGTAGTTGGCGTATGTACGGACATTTGTAACTATTTAACAATTGCGGGTGCGGATGCAGAAGGATTTAAAACGGTAATTCACAAAAGAGGATCCGCTACATTCACAGATTTAGGGGAAACATTTATTAACCAAATGAAGACGTGCTTCTTTACAGAAATTATTGAATAAATATTAGGTAAATTTTACCTATGCAATGAAAGAACTCCAGATTCTCATAGATTCTGGAGTTCTTTTTTATAAAGGTATTACATTAATTACTAGTCTACATGGTTGTTTAGCATTTATTTTTCAAGGTATTATGCATGTCTATGAAATGATAGAAATAATATAAATTGTATTCATAAATAATAAACATATGAACTGAAAATAGTTTTGTAGACTAAATATGAACTGAACTAGTATTAGTTTTATATGCTTATTTACATTTATCTGAAAATTTGATAAATTGAAGTTAATGGGATATTGGATACAATCCCATAAAAAGGGGGATGAAATTTTGTGTCAGCAAACAAAAGGAATAGTTGCTGAAATGACTGAGCCACTACAATTGGAGTTTAAAGAATATCCAATTGTTGAGCCAGAACCAGGGGCAGTGATTGTTAAAATTCTACAAACAAACATATGTGGTTCTGAACTACATATTTGGAAGGGACATCACCCTGTCATCCGAAGTGGAGCGCTTGGTCATGAAATGATTGGTGAAATTTTTGCTTTAGGTAAAGGAGTTACAACTGACTTCGCAGGTCAACCTGTGAAAGTAGGGGACCGAATAGTAAGTGCATACTTTTTAACTTGTCGAAAATGTAAGCCTTGTCAACAGGGGCAATTTAATCTTTGTGAAAACGCATATAAATATTGGCGTTTACCAACAGAACAGGCACCTCATTTCCATGGTACTTTTGGAACGCATTATTATATTCACTCAGACCAATATTTTTATAGAGTACCAGATGAGATTCCAAATAATGTTGCAGCTAGTGCGAACTGTGCGCTATCTCAAGTCTACTTTGGTCTTGAATCGGGACAAGTTAAATCAGGTGAGACTATTTTAGTTCAAGGTGCAGGTGGCCTAGGATTAAATGCAATCGCCATTGCTAAAGAAAAGCAGTTAAAAGTAATTGTTATTGATGCGGTGAGTAGTCGTTTAGAGCAAGCGAAACAATTTGGAGCTGATGAAGTAATTAGTTTCACTGAGTATCCAACTTTAGAATCTCGCATTGAACGAATTATGGAGTTAACTGATGGATCTGGAGTAGATGTTGCCCTTGAAGTAGCCGGTGTGCCAGCAGCATTTAATGAAGGGGTACATTTAATTCGTGCAGGTGGTAGATACGTTGTAATTGGAAATATTTCACCTGGTCAAACAGTCGCATTTGACCCAGGTTATTTGACACGTAAGGGAATAACAATTATTCCAGTATTACGCTATAACCCTTGGTATCTAAAAAAGGCACTAGACTTTTTAGTTAGAAATAAAGATAAATATCCTTTCGAAACTTTGCTAGATGCAGAGTTTACTTTAGATGATATTAAAGGTGCTTTAGATAAGTCAGCAAATAGAGAGGTAACTCGAGCAACAATTGTTCCGTCGTGAGTAGGGGAGAGTCATTTGAATTTGGTAGTAAACAGACACTTATAGGGAAAGTGTTTGAAATTTCAATATTCGTAAATAGGGGGAAAAAACAATGTGTAATTCGAAAAAGGTGTATGTCTTAGATACTGGTACGATGAAAATGGATAAGAATTATATGATTGCAATGCATAATCCAGCAAGTATTAATAATCCAAACCCACCTGCTGAATTTGTTGAATTTCCAGTCTATGCTGTGTTAATTGATCATCCTGATGGGAAAATTCTGTTTGATACAGGCTGTAATCCAGATGGTATGGGAGAAGAAGGAAGATGGTCACCAGGAATTCAATCTTTATTCCCTGCCTTCCAAAGTGAAGAATGCTACTTAATTAACCGTTTAGAACAATTAAAAGTTCGTCCTGAAGATATTAAATATGTTGTCGCATCACACCTACACTTAGATCATGCTGGATGTTTAGAACTATTTACGAATGCTGAAATTATTGTACACGACACAGAACTTGCTAATGTTATGAAAACTTTTGCCTTAACTCGTGATATGGGTGCCTACATTTGGGGCGATGTAATGGCGTGGATCAAAAACGAATTACGCTGGCGTACAATTAAGCCACACGAAAAAGAAGTGCCATTAGTAGATGGTATTAAAATCATTAATTTTGGACCAGGGCATGCATATGGCATGTTAGGATTACATGTTGAGTTACCTGGACATGGAAATGTCTTACTTGCTTCTGATGCGCTTTACACTAAAGAAAGTTATGGACCTCCGGTAAAACCACCTGGAATCATATATGATTCTGTCGGTTACAATGCAACGGTTGAAAGAATAAGAAAATTCGTATCGGAGAACAATTCAGAAATCTGGTTTGGGCACGATGCAAATCAATTTAAAACATTCATCAAGTCAACTGAAGGGTATTATGAATAAATAAAATTGACATAACACCCTAAGTTAATCGATTTAGGGTGTTATGGTTGAGAAAGGAGTAATACGTATGCAAAGAATCGGGAGCTTAATTGCTGGTGAACACAAAATTAATGAATCGACAAAAACAATCGAGGTAAAAAATCCTTATAATCAGGAGATTCTTGCGGTTATTTATAGCTCATCACTAGAAGATGTGGACAATGCGGTTGACAATGCTCACGAGGTCTATCTGCAAACTATGCGCACTTTGCCAGCACATCAAAGAAGCAAAATTTTGCGCAAAGCTGCTAGTTTACTAGAGGGAAAAAGTGAAGAGTTTGCTAGAACAATTAGTCAAGAAGCTGGGAAACCAATTGTAGAAGCAAGAGGAGAGGTAACGCGTGCAATCCAAGTTTTACAACTTGCTAGTGAAGAAGCTAAAAAACTAAATGGGGAATCGATTGTAATGGATAGTGCAATCGGCGGCGAGAAACAGCTTGGTTTTACTAAAAGAGTACCTCTAGGAGTAGTTGCTGCGATTACACCATTTAATTTCCCACTAAACTTAGCGTTACATAAAATTGCACCAGCAATTGCTGTTGGAAATACTGTAGTGCTAAAGCCAGCTGAAAAAACGCCGATATCGTCCGTTCTGTTACACGATCTACTTCTAGAAGCTGGTTTACCTGCAGGGGCAGTAAATATCGTTAACGGTTACGGAATCGACTTAGTTCAACCACTTGTCACGAATCCGAAAGTGAAAAAAGTATCCTTTACAGGTAGTGATAAAGTAGGTTGGCATATTAAAGAGCTAGCTAAAGAAAAGCCTGTAACGTTAGAGCTTGGGTCAAACGCACCAAACATCATATTTAATGATGCCAATATCGAACATGCAGCAAATGCAATCGCTATGGGTGGATTTACATTTGCAGGTCAGGCATGTGTTTCGGCACAACGAGTCTTCGTTCATAAAGACGTCTATGAGGAGTTTGTATCTCTTCTAAAAGACAAACTCGAAGGGTTAAAAATGGGGGACACAGCTGATGAAACAACACAACTTGGTCCTATGATTACAGAAGATGCTGCGATACGTGCGGAAGACTGGATTAAAGAAGCAGTGGCACAAGGAGCTACCATTCGAACTGGTGGAACACGTAATGGGGCATTCTTAGAACCTACCATTTTGGAGAATGTGAAACCTTCCATGAATGTCGTTTGTATGGAAGTATTTGCGCCTATGGTTGCAATCATTCCATTCGAAGATGAAAAAGCAGTAGTAGAACAGGCCAATGATACGGAATTTGGATTGCAGGCGGGTGTGTTTACAAGTGATATCAATCGTGCATTTAACATTGCTGACCAATTAGAAATGGGTGGCGTTTGGATTAACGAAGTATCCGTTCGTCGTTATGACCATTTCCCATATGGTGGGATAAAACGTAGCGGAATCGGAAAAGAAGGCGTTCGTTACGCAATCGAAGGAATGTCGGATTTGAAATTTATTGGTGTAAAACTAATTTAAAGGTGGCCAGAATATGAAAATTCGTTCAGCAGTTTTACGTTCATCCGGTGTTACGCAGCCATATGCAGAAAGTAGACCAATTCATATTGAAGAAATTGATTTAGATCCACCTCAAGAAGGTGAAGTACTCGTCAAGATTAAAGCTGCAAGTCTATGCCACTCCGACTTATCTGTTATTAATGGAAGTCGTCCTCGTCCACTTCCAATGGCATTAGGGCATGAGGCTTCCGGTGTGGTTGAAGAAGTAGGTCCAGGAGTGGTGAATTTTAAAAAGGGTGACAAGGTAGTTTGCGTATTCGTTCCAAGTTGCGGTCACTGTATCCCATGTGCAGAGGGAAGACCTGCTTTATGTGAACCAGGCGCTAAATCAAATGGAGAGGGTACTCTGATAAGTGGAGGAATTCGTCTTCATGCTGGTGATGAATCAATTGGTCATCACGTTGGTGTGTCTGCCTTTTCAGAGTACGCAGTTGTTTCTCAAAACTCTTTAGTGAAAGTTGAGGAAGATTTACCGTTTGAAAAGTTAGCATTATTCGGTTGTGCAGTTATTACTGGAGTTGGTGCTGTTGTTAATACTGCTAAAGTTCAGTTTGGTTCTACAGTGGCAGTCGTTGGACTTGGAGGAATTGGCTTGAGTGCACTTCTTGGAGCAATTGCTGCTGGAGCTAGAGAAGTGATTGCAATTGATATTAATGAGAAGAAACTAGAACAAGCGAAGTCCCTTGGTGCTACTGCAGTATTTAACTCAAAAGATCCAAATGTTGTGCAACTTGTTAAAGAGTATACGGCAGGCGGCGTAGACTATGCCTTTGAAACTGCTGGTGTAGTTCCTGCGATGGATGTTGCTTACGCGATTACAAAACGTGGCGGCACTACAACTACGACTGGGCTTCCACATCCAGAGCATAAATTTGCTTTTCCTTATGTAACTTTAACAGCTGAAGAAAAAACGCTTAAAGGATCTTACGTAGGAAGCTGTGTGCCAATTCGTGATATTCCGAACTTTATTAACATGATGAAAACTGGAAAACTACCTGTTGATCAACTATTATCTAACATTATTTCTTTAGACGAAATCAATGAAGGATTTGACTTACTTGCAACAGGTGACAATTCCAGAATTATTATTAAAATGGCAGATTAATAGAAAAGGGAAATGTTTCCGGTAGTTCATTTATGAAACAGCCGGTCACATTTCCTTCTTATAACGTTTTCAGATCATATCATCTATTTAAAGATGGAATTACTTTTTCTTTTTTAAGTTTTCTAATACATTGTTACCTGCTCGAACAATATGTTGCTCCAAAACGGTACACGCTTCATCCATTCTTCCTTGTTTTATTGCTTGAAGCATTTCGTCATGTTCTTGAAGTGATAGTTTAATTTGATCAGGTAATAGGTGTGGCGTTTGTTGAGGAAAACCTGTCCATAAACTTTGGATAATGGAGTTCAGCTTTTCCAACTTACAATCTTTAATTAATAATGAGTGAAATTTAATATTAAGATCTACATATTCATGTATCGATATTGTTTCTTTCATTTGTTCTTGAAATGCTTCCATTTGCTTAATTGTCGATTCGTTAATAAGTTTTAAACTTTCTCTTACCGCTAATGGTTCTAGTTTCGATCTTAATAAGTAAATTTCTTCGATTTCCTGGATTGAAAACTCTTTTACAACAGCGCCTTTATGAGGTTCTAACGTAACATAGCCCTCAGCTTGTAATTGTTTAAATGCTTCACGAATAGGCATCCGACTTACACCAAGGGATTTCGCAAGTTCATCCTGAATTAAACGTTCGCCAGGTTTAAATTGACCCTGAATAATAGCGTCTCTAATCATCCTGGCAATTTTTTGTGGTAGCGTTTCATGTTGAATCGTTTCAAACTTCATATGAATCCTCCATATCCTCTAATTGTTTTATTAAGGGGGACCTTTTAAATGTATATTGGATACAATATACAATAAAGTGAACAATCATTCAATAAAAATTAATAAAGGGGTGTTCAATGATGGTTACCAACAATGTAATTCAAGGTTGGAATGGTCGATTTTATGAAGACTTTGAAGTAGGAGACATATATCCACATCCATTAGGAAGGACTATTACACAAAACGATAATATATGGTTTACTCAGCTTACTCAAAATACAAATCCAATTCATTTTGATGAGGAATATGCACGGAAAACTGATTTTGGTCGACCAATTGTGAACTCCTGTTTTACCTTGGCGTTAGTTACAGGGCAATCAGTAGGAGATATTTCACAAAATGCTATGGCTAACTTAGGGTGGGATGATATTAAACTACCAAACCCAGTTTTTGAAGGAGATACAATTTACTCTTATAGCGAGGTATTAAGTAAGCGTCCGTCAGCTACTAGAGAAAATGTTGGTATTATCACAGTCAAAACATGTGGCTATAATCAGGAAGCAAAAATAGTGATTGAATTTCTTCGTACAATGATGGTGTATAAAAAAGACTATGCACCAACAAAGGAAAATCCTTTATTAAACAAAGTGCTTAAAATGGGGGAATCAACATGAGTCTGGTGAAAATTAATTATATAGATGAATTGAATTATATAGCAGTTTTGACCTTAAATCGGCCACAAGTAAAGCATGCATTTAATACAGAAACAATTGAATTTTTACTAGATACATTTAGAGAACTTCAACAGAGTGAAACGGTTAGAGTGGTTATTTTAACATCATCTACGGAAGACGCTTTTTGTACAGGGGCAGATTTAAAAGAACGAAATGGAATGACAGATGATGAGTGGAAACAACAACATAAGTTAATAGAAGATATGTATCAAGCACTAGCGGAAATAAAACAACCAACGATTGCTGCAGTAAATGGATATTGTTTAGCAGGTGGTTTTGAACTAGCGCTTAACTCTGACCTCATTATTGCTGGTGAAGAAGCGAAGTTTGGCTTAACAGAAGTGCTTCGAGGAATTATGCCAGGTGGCGGTGGTGCAAGACTATTACCTAAACGTGTTCCTCTTCATATTGCGAAGGAATGGCTGTTTACAGGGAAAATCATTTCAGCAAATGAAGCCTATGAAGCCGGTCTATTAAATAAGTTAGTTCCACGTAATGAGGTTTTAAATGAGTCCATAAAATTAGCAAAGACAATTGCAGAAAATGCACCTTTAGGCGTACAAGGCGTAAAACGAGTTGCAGATGCGAGCACTTTAGAAACGGACAATGCGCGTCGTTTTGAAATAGATGTTTACAATCGAGTAATAGAATCTGAGGATCGTCTTGAAGGGATTCTAGCATTTAATGAAAAACGCAAACCACAATTTAAAGGGATGTAAGGGGGAGAATAGGATGCTCTTAACTTCAGAGAAACAAGAATTCATTCAGGAATTACGAGAAGGGGTCCGTGCAGTTTGTAAAAAGTTTGATAATGAATATTGGCGTCAATTAGATGAGGTAAATGGATACCCGACAGAGTTCGTTCAAGCGTTAACCGATGCAGGATTTTTAGGTGCGCTCATTCCTGAAGAGTACGGTGGTTCTGGTCTTGGGATATTGGAGGCTTCCGTTATTTTAGAGGAGATTAATCGTTCTGGTGGAAATGCTGGTGCATGCCATGCACAAATGTACACAATGGGTACCATTTTACGCCACGGATCTAGTGAGCAAAAGAAAAAGTATTTACCTAAAATTGCAGATGGATCATTGCGTTTACAAGCATTTGGTGTGACTGAGCCTAATACAGGTACAGATACAACAAACCTCAAAACTTTTGCTCGTCGTGAAGGTGATCACTACATTGTGAATGGTCAAAAAGTATTTATCTCAAGAGCAGAACATTCCGATTTAATGATTTTACTCGTTCGTACAACACCAAAAGAAGAATGTAAGAAGAAAAGTGACGGCTTATCCGTTTTAATTGTGGATTTAAATGAAGCAAAAGGAAATGGATTAGAAATACGTCCAATTAAAACAATGATGAATCATGCAACTACAGAAATTTTTATCGAGAACTTAAAGGTACCTGCAGAAAATCTAATTGGTGAAGAAGGTCGTGGGTTCCGCTATATATTAGACGGTATGAACGCAGAGCGTATTCTAATTGCTGCTGAATGTATAGGCGATGGTCGCTGGTTTATTGAAAAAGCTACGAATTATGCCAATGAACGTGTTGTCTTTAATCGGGCAATCGGTCAAAACCAAGGGATTCAATTCCCCATTGCCACAGCACATATTCATATTGAAGCAGCTGATTTAATGCGCTTTAAGGCAGCGGAACTTTATGATGCAGGTGCTCCATGTGGTGCAGAGGCAAATATGTCAAAACTTCTTGCTGCTGATGCATCTTGGGAAGCTGCGAATGTGGCACTTCAAACTCATGGTGGATTTGGCTTTGCAGCTGAATATGATATCGAGCGTAAGTTTAAGGAAACAAGACTATATCAAGTAGCACCTATCTCTACTAATTTGATTTTATCGTATGTGGCAGAGCACGTTTTAGGATTACCAAAATCATATTAAAGAAGAAGGTGAAGATGGTAAATGCAGTTTCCGACAAGTGTTGAAATTATTGAGGTTGGCCCACGAGATGGTCTTCAGAATGAAAAGAAGTTTGTTGCAACAGAGGATAAGAAAGTGCTTATACAAAAGTTAGTGAATAGTGGGATTCAAAGAATTGAAACTGCATCTTTTGTACATCCCAAAATCGTACCTCAAATGGCAGATGCGTCAGAAATTGTTTCATACTGCAATGAATTAGGAATTACTTATATTGCATTAACGCCCAATAAAAAAGCGTTAGAACGTGCTCTTGAAGCAAATGTGAAACAAATAGCTGTATTTGTTGGTGCATCGAATACGTTCAACGAACATAATATCCGCCGAACAATCGATGAATCATTAGCAGAGTGTAAGGAAATGTTTTTGATTGCGAAAGAACATGGTGTATTTATACGTGCCTATGTATCAATGGCATTTAGTTGTCCTTATGAAGGCTCCGTATCTTATGAACAAGTGGAAAAAGTAGTTACTAGTTTTGTTGAAAATGGAGCAGATGAAGTTTCCATAGGGGATACAAATGGTCGTGCAAATCCACGGATTGTCTTTGAACGGTTCTCAAAGCTAAAAGAAGACTTCCCAAATACAACATTTGTTGGTCATTTTCATGATACAAGTGGTTTTGCTCTAGCAAACATCGTTTCTGCAATACAAGCAGGTGTTACAAAGTTTGATACTTCTATCGGTGGTTTAGGTGGTTGTCCTTTTTCGCCAGGTGCAACGGGGAATGTGGCCACAGAGAAGGTAGTGGAAATGCTACATGCAATGAACATCGAAACTGGAATCGAACAAAATAAGCTTTCTGAAATTGGGATATTTGCAAAAGGATTAGTCTGAAAGAGGAGTGAAAAAAGATGCTTCCTTTAAGTGGAATAACAGTCATTGATGTCACAACAAATATTTCTGGCCCAACGCTAACGATGATTTTAGGTGATCTTGGTGCAGAGGTTATTAAGGTAGAAAAACCTGTTGCTGGGGATGAGGCTCGAAAAATGGAGCCAAAGAAAAATGAAGACGGTGTCTATTTTTTAAATATAAACCGCCAAAAAAAATCAGTGGTTTTAAATTTAAAGGAACAATCTGACCTTCAAGCTATTTATCGTTTAATTGAAACGGCAGATGTATTTGTTGAAAATTACCGTGCAGGTATCGCGGATAAAATTGGGTTAGGTTATGACAAATTAAAGGAAATCAATCCTTCCTTAATTTACTGCTCACTTTCGGCATATGGAGTGAATGGACCAAAACGTGATTATCCAGGTTATGATGCAATTATTCAAGCGGAGACAGGTTTAATGAGTATTACAGGAAGTGAAGATTTGGCTCGTATCCCGGTTTCGATTGTCGATCAAGGAAGTGCAATGTGGGGAGCACTAGGTGTGGTTTCGGCAGTACTTAATCGAGTAAAAACAGGTGAAGGCGCAAAAGTATCGACTTCATTATATGAAACAGGGATTTTCTGGTCTAATTATCATTTGCTTTCTACTAATCTAACAGGAAATAACCCGTCAAAGCTAGGGTCGAATCATGGAGCGTTTTCTCCATACGGTGCGTTTCGAACAAAGGATGCACCTATAATGATTGGGATATCAAATAACTCTCTTTTTGAAAAGCTATGTACTGCGTTAGGAGTGGAAAGTTGGATTCAAGATGAATTGTTTGCTACAAATGCTGATCGCGTTAAAAATAGAAGCTTGTTAAATGCAAGGATTGAAGAAATTACGTTAAAGCAATCTAGTAATCAATTAGTAGAGAAATTGGAAACGTTCGGTATTCCTGTTGCTAAGGTGAAAGCAATGACCGATGTTCTTATTGACCCACAACAAATTGAAAATGAATGTATTGTGAAGCTTCCACATGAGCGGGATGGAGAGTCATTTGTTACACGTCTTCCAATTACTTTCTCAAATTGTGATATAACGCCTAAAGTCTCTGCACCTATGTATGGGGAGCATTCAGAAGAAGTGCTCAAAAAAAATATAGAGGGGCGAATTTAATGAATTATAGTGAGCAGTTTGCGAATTATATTGTAAACCTACGTTTTGAAGATATTCCGAAAGATGTTGTAGCATTTACAAAGCTTTGTATTGTAGATTATTATGCATCGTTGTTAAAGGGCTATGAAGCAGCACCACCACAAATCATGAATGATGTAGCAGCGGTTCTAGGAGGACAACAGCAAGCCACAGCAATCTCAGGATTAAAGACAAATATAACGAATGTTGCTTTTATCAATGGTGGGGCAAGTCATGTTATTGAACTTGATGACATCCATAAAGCATCTATAGTACATGCAGCAACTGCTATAATGCCAGCTGCAATTGCTGTTGCAGAATGGAAGGATGTCAAAGGTGAGAAGCTAATTGAAGCAATCATCGCCGGCTATGAGGTCGCTTTCCGTGTCGGGGAAACAGTCTCTCCATCTCATTATTATTATTTCCATAATACGGCTACTTGTGGAACATTTGGGGCAACTGCTGCAGTGGCAAAACTTTTAAATTTAACTGCCGAGCAAATTGTTGATGCATTTGGCTCTGCAGGAACACAAGCTGCTGGTCTTTGGGAGTTTATTGAAGATGGTGCAATGAGTAAGCAGCTTCACCCTGGAAAAGCAGGTTTGAATGGGATTATCAGCTGTTTACTTGCTGAAAGAGGATTTACAGGTGCAAAAGAAATCTTTGAAGGACGTAGAGGGTTCTTTAATGCATTGAGTGAGCAGTACGATGTGACAAAGATGACACATCAGCTCGGTGAACAGTATAAAATTATGGAGAATTCTTTTAAAATTCATGCTTCCTGCAGGCATACTCATGCAGCAATGGATTTAGCTTTGCAGCTTCATGATCTTGGTATTCAAAAAGGTTTTGATCAAATTAGTAAGATTGAGGTGGGCGCATATAAAGTTGCTTTGGACATTACAAATGATCCGAATCCACAGACCATTTACGCTGCAAAATTTAGTATGCAATTTTGTGTAGCATTGGCATTATTAAAAGGTAAAGGTGGATTCAATGAGTTTAATGATGAATCACTTCAAGATCAAACAATTCGTGATGTAATGAAGAAGCTAGAAGTGTATGTAGATGAGGAAGTGGATGAAAAGTATCCGAATGAATGGGGCGCAAAACTTCATGTGTCTTGGGCTGATGGTTCAACTTCAAAATTAGTTAGCGCTTATCCAAAGGGTGATCCAGAAAATCCGATAACAGAAGAAGATTTTGTTCAAAAATTCCTTGACCTTGTGCCACTTGAAAAAGAGCAAAAAGAGGATATTTTAGACAAACTTCTTTCCTTAGAAAAAATAAAAGTACATGAATTAATTGAAAGCATCCATCCAAGTGTTGTAAATAGCATAAATTAAGGTCAGTAAGCAGTACTTATGCGAGTACTGCTTTTATATTTTCCTTTCTCATGTTCGACTTTGAGTTAGGATGGATACTGTTCAAATCCCTCTGTGTCTTGGATTCCTGTTCTCAAATATTATCCATCATTTACCAACTTAGCTATTTTTGAATAATCCCCTTTAATAACTCTAAAACCCCCAAAAAATCCCACTTGCCGTCTCAACTGTCTCATTTTAAAATGAATTAAAGAACAAATGTTCGCATATACTAAATGATGAAATGATGTCACTTTGGAGGAGGTGTTAAGGATGCATGCAAGTAGCTTAAGTGAATATGAGGTCGATTTGAATCAAGCCGAAATGAAGTCTATCTATGAAAAACTGCCGAATCGTTCGATTATGTGTATTGATATGCGATGTTTTTATGCAAGCTGTATGGCAATGCTTGAAAACCTTGATCCGTTAAAAGTACCGATTGCAGTAGTCGGGAACTTTCAGCAAAAGGGAAGTGTTGTCCTTGCTGCATCACCACCGATGAAAAAGCGTTTTGGCATTAAAACAGGATCACGACTTTACGAAATTCCAAAGCATCCAGATATTAAATTGTTTGAACCAAAAATGGAATTTTTTGTTCGAACTTCTATGGAAATCACTAATTTAATTAATCAGTTTGTCCCGAAAGAAGCGATTCATGTATATAGTGTGGATGAAAGTTTTGTGGATTTAACGGGTACTGAAAAAATTTGGGGACCACCAGAAGAAACAGCAAAATATATTCAAGACAGTATTTATAGTCAGTTTCAGATTCCAAGCGCTGTTGGAATGGGACCGAATATGTTGTTGGCGAAATTAGCCCTTGATTTGGATGCCAAGAAAACGGGTTTTGCGAAATGGACATATGAAGATGTGCCGAAAAAGTTGTGGCCAATTGCACCGTTATCAGAAATGTGGGGAATTGGTAGGCGAACAGAGCGAACTTTAAACAATATGGGCATTTTTAAAGTGGGTGATTTAGCTCATGCCAATTTGCAAATGCTTGAAAAACGATTTGGCATTATGGGCAATCAGCTTTACCATCATGCGTGGGGAATTGATTTATCTCCACTAGGTGCACCACCTCTAGTTCAAGGACAAATTAGCTTTGGAAAAGGGCAAATGCTCATGCGTGATTATCGCAATCGTGATGAAATCTTGACGGTAATTTTAGAGATGTGTGAGGACGTGGCTAGAAGAGCGCGGGAGTCCCATCAAGTCGGTAGAACAATTACCCTTGGCGTTACTTATAGTAAAGATGCCTTTGGTGGTGGCTTTCATCGCGCACGTACCATCGATGAACCAACCAATGACACGATGAAAATTTTTAAAGTATGCCAGCAGTTATTAGATGAATTTTATGCTGAGCGGCCTGTAAGACATATTGATATTAGCCTAACAAAATTAGAATCTGAGCGCTCTATGCAGCTTAGTTTGTTTGATGAATCTAGATGGAGAAAGCGTAAACTGGGGACAACAATGGACAGATTGCGTTCAAAATATGGAACAACGTCTGTATTGCGTGCAGTATCTTACACGACAGCAGGAACAGCAATGAAACGTGCTCAGTTATTAGGCGGACATAAAAAATAAAAATCTGGTACGATGATAATTTTTCGTACCGGATTCTTGTGTCACTTATCTATTCAGCTTTAGGATAAAAGCTTTCATCCCATACGTAATATTGGCGTGCCACTTCATCTTTTAGTTTGTAGAAGGTTAAGTTAACCTGTTGTTCGTACTGGGCACCCATATCATCCCATGTTGCATCAATATGTCGCCAGCCGTTTTCTGTTTTCACTAAGTTCCATGCATGTGCAAAACCGTCTTCTTCACCGACTAAATAGCCGACGACGTAGTAACTTTCAACACCCGCCTTTTCTAACAGCATTTGCATAGCTATGGCATAAGCTTGACAAACACCTTCTCCAACAACGAAGAAACCATAAGGTGAATGAGCGTATAAGTAGCCACTGTCAACATATTCTATCTGTTCGATGACTGCTCGATGGATAATAGAAATTTTTTCATCAACGGATTTTCCATCTAAATCTAGTCCGGCATAGAATTCTTCAAACTTTGGTTTCACCTTGGTAGTTAGCTGAATTTTATCTATCGTATAGTCAACTTCGAAATGCAAAAAGTAACCATTATCCAATTCCTGGATGCCGTACTGTAAATAAGACACTGTCCCTAGAATCATGGGGTCACTGTAATATGCTTTTGCGACAACCTCCTGAACATCATTTAAATCACCGGTATAGAGAATGGCAAAGTAATAATCAAGATTTTGCAAAGCGGAGCGAATTGCATTCTGTAAGCTAGCTTCATCATGGGCATCAAAAGTAGTGCCATATGCAGCTCGAAGATACCTTTTATGGTCATACAAATCTAGGATTGAATTTTCCTCAATGCCTTGTATAGGGTAAATGGGAATCTCAACATGTTCTGAAACGATATTAAACCATTTATAATTTGTTGTTTGATTGTCTGTTACGTTTTCTAATGGCACTTCTGCTTCAACAGATTTCGGAGGAATTGGCTCATGAGAGCACCCAATAAGAAAAAGACATATGGCTAAAATAATTGCTATTTTTTTCATTAGTACGATTCACCCCTGATTTTCACTAGATTTAATAGTGAGTCCTAAATTATTCCAAATAATCTACCTTCATTGTAGCCTAGTAAATAAGTAAAGGACACCACAAATTTTATTGATAAATTGTAAGTCTTCTAAAAGACTTGGCATTTAAAATGCCTGCACAGAAAGGGGAGCTAAGATGATTCGAGATAGGGGAAATATTAAGTGGACGGCTATGATGCTTCCTGAGCACGTGAAGCTATTGCGTGAGTGGCAGGAGCAAGATCAGTACGTCAAAAGACCAGAGCTAGATGAATGGGCGCAACAAGAGTTAAGCGAGCAAATGCAAATAGCTTATATGCAAAAACGGGAAGTGGAACTAAAAGTCTGGGAAGAAAAGCAGTTGTATAAAGCAACGGGTGTCATCGCAAAATTAAACGCTACAAACGGAATGCTTTATTTAGAAGATGGGCGGGCGTTTCCTTTTCAGTCGATCTACGGTATAACGTATGAAACAACTGAATAGCAATGTCTATTAAATACATGAAGCACATCTTTCGAGCAAGATACGAAAAAGCCTAATAATTATTATGATTTCTAGTACATCTGTAGACTTCGTCGCATAGAATAGGTTGAGTTTTTATGGAACGTAAATTACCTAACATACTCTCAATCTAGGAGGCGAATGGATGAAAAAAATACTCGTTACGGGGGCGCTTGGACAAATTGGTTCTGAATTAGTTGAGAAACTGCGAAGTCTTTATGGGGAAGACAATGTATTGTCAACAGATATTCGGATGCCAAATGACAGTAAGGGCCTATTTGAAGTATTAGACGTAACGGACGCCCAAAAAATGTATGAGCTTGCAAAACAGTTTAATGCGGATACAATGATTCATTTGGCAGCATTACTTTCTGCTACAGCCGAAAAGAATCCTTTATTTGCATGGAACTTAAATATGGGCGGGCTAATGAATGCACTTGAAGTATCTCGTGAATTAGGTCTGCAATTTTTTACGCCAAGTTCGATTGGTGCATTTGGCCCTACAACGCCAAAAGACAATACACCTCAGGATACATTACAACGCCCAACGACGATGTACGGTGTAAATAAAGTAGCAGGAGAATTATTGTGTGATTACTATTTTTCACGTTTCGGTGTTGATACGCGAAGTGTTCGATTCCCGGGCCTAATCTCATATGTAACGCCACCTGGTGGAGGAACCACAGACTACGCAGTGGAAATTTATTATAAAGCAGTTGAAGAGGGTCGGTATACCTCGTATATTGGAAAAGGTACTTATATGGATATGATGTACATGCCAGATGCACTACAAGCAATAGTCGATTTAATGGAGGCAGATGCAGCGAAGTTGAAGCATCGAAATGCATTTAATATATCCGCTATGAGCTTTGATCCTTCAGAAATTGCAGCAGAAATCAAAAAGCATATACCAACTTTTGAAATGGATTATGCTGTAGACCCAACAAGGCAAAAAATCGCAGATAGTTGGCCAAATTCCATCGATTCATCAGCAGCAATTGAGGAATGGGGCTTTAAAGTGGAGTATGATTTGGAAAAAATGACCGTCGATATGCTAGATAAATTAAGTAAGAGATTGATAAAAGGCTAGAGAGTAACAGCTCTCTAGCCTTCAATTATTTCACAGGAGCAACTTTGGAAGCCTTCACTAAATCTTCAATCGTTGCCCAATCATCTTTCACTAAACTATCAACAATTTTACTACCAACGATGACACCGTCACAAATCGCACCGAAATTTCTTACGTGTTCTGGAGTAGAAATTCCGAACCCTGCTAAAACAGGGGTGTCGCTATAAGATTGTAGCTTCTTAAAATGATCACCTAATTCATTGGCAAAGCTTTGTCGTGCTCCGGTAATTCCGTTCACCGTAACTGCATAAATAAATCCTTCACTTGCTTTTGTTAACCTTTCAATACGTTCAGGTGTGCTAGTTAATGATACAAGTTGGACAAGAGAGATGCCTGCCGACTTGAATGCAGGATGCACAATATTACTTTCTTCTAAAGGCATATCTGGGATAATAACGCCTCGAACACCAGCAGCTTTTGCATCCTTTGCAAATTCCTCGATACCGTAGGCTAGAATAGGATTTAAGTAAGTCATTGCCACAAGAGGAATTGTAATTTGATCTGCGAAGCCTTGTAAGATGTCGATTACATTTCTCAATGTTGTGCCGTTAGCTAAAGCGCGTTCACCAGCACGTTCGATTGTTGGACCATCAGCAACAGGATCTGTAAAAGGAATACCGACTTCAATTGCTGTAACTCCTAGTTTTTGTAACTTTAAAATAGTAGGTTTGATCTTATCTAATCCACCGTCACCAGCCATAATGTAAGGAATAAATGCTTTGTCTCCATTTGAAGTCGTACTTAATATTGCTTCTTTTAATTCACTCATGCTAAGTTACCCCCAAGCGCAGCAGAAATAGTATGGACGTCTTTGTCACCACGACCTGATAAACAAATAACAAGGAGCTCATCAGGAGCCATTGTTTTTGCAAGTTTTGCAGCGTAGGCAATGGCATGGGCACTTTCTAGGGCAGGTAGAATTCCTTCAGTACGACAAAGTAGTTGCACACCTTCTAACGCTTCTTGATCTGTAATATTGACGTATGTGGCACGGCCAGATTCATGTAAATGACAATGTTCAGGTCCAACCCCAGGATAATCTAACCCAGCAGAGATGGAATGGGCTTCCTGAACAAAGCCGTTTTCATCTTGCAAAAGATACATAAAGGCACCGTGTAATACACCTGTTTGACCACCTTGAATGGCCGCGGCATGTTTGCCGGTATCAATACCATGTCCTGCAGCCTCAACCCCATATAATGCAACCTCCTGATCTTCCACAAATGGATAGAACATACCGATGGAATTACTTCCACCTCCAATACAAGCAACGACAGCATCAGGCAGACGATTTTCTAATTCTAGGATTTGCTTACGAGTCTCATCTCCAATAACACGTTGGAAATCGCGAACAATCGTAGGGAAGGGATGCGGCCCCATAGCTGAACCTAAAATGTAATGTGTATCTTCAATATTCGTTACCCAATGGCGAAGCGCTTCATTTACGGCATCTTTTAAAGTTGCTGAGCCTTTTTCAACCCCAACCACTTTTGTACCAAGTAGCTCCATACGGAATACGTTCAATGCTTGGCGCTTCACATCTTCAGCTCCCATATAAACAATGCATTCTAATCCAAGAAGAGCACATGCAGTAGCAGTTGCAACTCCGTGTTGACCAGCACCAGTTTCGGCAACGATTTTCTTTTTGCCCATACGTTTTGCAAGAAGCGCCTGACCTAAAGCATTATTAATTTTGTGTGCGCCAGTATGATTTAAATCTTCACGTTTTAAATAAATTTTAGCTCCACCAAAATGCGCTGTAAGTCGTTCTGCAAAATAAAGCGGAGTTTCGCGACCAACATAATTTTTTAAATAATAAGATAGCTCGTTTCTAAATTCTTCATCATCTTTATAGTTGTCGTAAGCCTCTTCAAGCTCTTGTAATGCCGTCATTAATGTTTCAGGAACAAATTGCCCTCCAAAACGGCCGAATCGACCTTTAGTTGCCGTTGTCATTTATATACACTCCTTTTTCCATTAGCTGCCTCTATAAATTGTCTAATAAGATTGGAATCTTTAGAACCATCACTTTCTACTCCACTTGAAACGTCTACACCGATAGGATTCACTTGCTCAATGGCTTGGTGCACATTCTGGCTATTTAAACCACCCGCTAATATCACACGATCTTTTGAAATGGCTAATTGGTCGAGTAATGACCAATCAAATACATGACCACTCCCACCGGCAAAATCAGTTCCTGGGGCATCGAATAAATAGTAATCTACATTGTATTTACTAGCCTTCTCTACATCTTCGTACGCTCGAATCGAAAACGCCTTAATAGAAGGATAACCAAGCTTTTGAATGAATGCTGAGGTTTCATCTCCGTGATATTGAACGAAATCTAGTCCAACTTTCTCAACTGCTTCGTGAACTTGTTGTTCAGTTGGATTAACGAAAACACCAACCTTTTTAACATGGGGAGGTACCACTTTTGCAAGTTGTGCTGCGTGTTCAATAGTAATTTGACGTTTGCTTGGCGCAAACATAAACCCTATAAAACTCGCACCTGAACTAACTGCTGTTTTTACATGTTCCACTTCTTTAAGTCCACAAATTTTTACCATTACCATTTATTTCACAACCTTCACTTTTGAAAGGGAAACTTGTAATGCTTGAAGTGCATCTTCCACATTTCCACTTCTCATTAAAGATTCGCCTACTAAAACGCCACGAGCGCCAACATGTGCGACACGGACTGCGTCTTTACTATCCCATATACCACTTTCGCTAATAAAGGCGATATCGGGAATGGCATTGATTTTCTCAGCCAATTTTTCTGTTTGAGCTAAATCAAGACGAAATGTTTTTAAATCCCGATTGTTAACACCTATAATTTTTGGATTGATCTTAAGAGCGCGGTCTAGTTCTTCCTCGTTATGAACTTCAACTAACACATCAAGCCCCAACTCTGTTGCATAATCGTAAAATCCCTTTAACTTTTCATCAGATAGGGCAGCAACGATTAATAAAATAACTGATGCGCCAGCAGCTTTTGCATAATCAATTTGAACTTCATGAATAATGAAATCTTTATTTAATATTGGAAGATCAACATGGTTTGCAATATCGGCCAGGTCCTGATGCGATCCCTTGAAATATTTATCTTCCGTTAAAACGGAAATACAAACTGCTCCAGCAGCTTCATACTTTTTTGCTTGTTCAATCGGATTAGCCCCTTCGTTAATCAATCCTTTAGATGGGGAAGCACGTTTCATTTCAGAAATGACTTGAAGAGTATCGGATTTACGTAATTCTTCATATAAAGAGGGGCGATCCTTTTTCACGACGTCAAACTGTGGTTCATTTGCTAGTAAGGTAGGAATTAGCGTTGCTTTATAGTCGATTATTTTTTGTAAAATGGTCATTGCGCAACTCGCTCCTTTAAAATCTCTTGGCTAAATTCAACGATGGAATGTAGTTTCGCTAGAGCGCGACCCGACAAGATTGTTTCACGGGCAAGTTCCACACCATCCTTAATCGAGCCAACAGTACCGTATGCATAGAAACCTAATGCTGAGTTTAATAAAACCGCATCAAAGTAAGCACTCTGTTTTCCACTTAACAAATCTTTTAAAATGACAGCATTCTCTTCAGGGTTACCACCACGTAAAGCAGTTACAGAAACAGGGGAAAGCCCAAGGTCTTCAATTTGAAGTTCAAAAGGTGTAACTTTTCCGTTTTCTAACAGAGCAAATGTATTGTCATTTGTAAGGGATGCTTCATCCATTCCTTGTGTGCCTGAAACAACAATTGCACGTCGACGTCCTAAGATGTTCAAAACTTCTGCGTATTCCTTTACAAAGTCCGGACGGTTAATGCCGACAATTTGTGATTTTAAATCAACTGGATTTGTAAGAGGCCCGGCTAAATTAAAAATAGTAGGTTTTCCAATGGCACGTCTTACTTCACCAATACGCTTTAATTTTGGATGAACATTTGGTGCATACAGGAAGGTAATGCCCTCCTGCTTTAATAGGTCCACTGAATCATTGATCGAAAAATCTGTGTGAATGCCTAAAGCTAGTAATACATCACTGCTCCCTGATGCACTTGAAATTTTACGATTACCATGTTTTGTAACAGGTACACCAGCTGAGGCTAATACAAATGCGGATGTGGTACTGATGTTAAAGCTTTGCAAACCATCACCACCGGTACCGCAGTTATCAATATACGTACCTTCAGGAACAGGAACTGTTACTGCATTTGATTTCATAACTGTTGCCAATGCTGCGATTTCTTGAGCCGTTTCACCCTTCATACTTAAACCAATTAAAAAATCCGCAATTTCATCTTTTGGTGTTTCTTCATTAAATACAAGTTCTACGGCCTGGAGCATCTCTTCATAGGGAAGGTCTTCACCTTTACTTACTCGATTTATGAATTGTTGAATTGGCATAATTACATCCTCCTAAAGTGTTTTTGGAGGTTAGATGAAAATAAAAAAAGTCCTCTACAAAGAAAACTCTTTGTAGAGGACGATCGATACCGCGTTGCCACCTCTGTTGAAGTAAATGAATACTTCCACCTTGGTGTGTTAATGTAATGTTATAAATTACATTAACACTTCCTTATAACGTAGGAAAAACGTCAGCAAACTGTTGCCTGCTGCTCTCATAAGACCCATTCACGAAAGGTATGCACTAGTTCACACCGGCCACTAGCTCTCTAAACCATACGATTTTCGCTACTATTCTTATTCATCAATTTACTCGGCTATTCTCATCTAAACTCATCTAAGCTCTGCTCTAACGGTGGTCGCGCTACCGCAACCTTTCTCCGTATCCGAACAATTAGTTAACTAGTATTGTAGTCATAGTATTTCATTTTGTCAATGTTTTCTGAAAAGTTGAAGAGGATTTCATTGGAAATAAAAAAACGATAGGTGTGAGCCTATCGTTGAAAACGTTATATTAAGTCTTTGAAATTCAAACGTTTATTTAAAAGGTACATAATTGGTGCCCCAACTGCTAATACAACAAATTCACCAACTGCACATGTAAACCATGTCCATAAGAACAATTTCCATGGAATTTCAAAGGCTAAGTGCAACTCAAATGTAATGATGAACATTGTAAAAGTGAATAAAAATGAGTTAATGATCAAGCGTGCCCAAACATTTTTCACGAATTTACAAATTAAAATAAAAATTGTAAGTGTGATAATAGAATGACCAACACCGAACACTAAATCGTACATGCCAAGTGGTGAGAATAAATTTGCAATAAATACACCAATGACAACACCTGGCATAAAGCTTGGGCTAAATGCAATTAAGTGGTTAAAAATCTCGGAAACACGGAATTGAATTTCCGTAAATCCAAACGGTGCAACAAGTAGGGTAACCGCAACATAAAGCGCTGCAATAATACCTGTAATTGCTATAAATTTTACCTTCATATTCATTTCTCCTTAGTTTTGTTTTCGTGGGAGGTTTTCGAACCACGGTGCGCGAGTTACTATTGTAATTTTCAACTATAAAAGGTTCATTTTCGATCTTAAATAGTTAAAAATCATTCTTCTATAGATAAACGCACAAGTTAGTATATTAACAGAAAAGTAGAAATAGGTCAAATTGATTAAAGAAGTGGGGATAAGATGTAAATTTCATGCACTAGAAAATGTGAAAAAAATTTAAATTATTTTGGTATAGGATTTTATTTAAAAATAAACAGTAATTTAGCACTTTAAAGCGATAAATTAATATACTACGAGTAACATTTAGGTTTTGTATGAAATCAACGGGCGCTTAACCTTATTGACTATCAATCTTTGTGGTTGTAAGATAGCGATAAACTCACTAGTTTAGAAAATTCAAAATTTACAATTTATTAAAATAATGTGAGGAAGATCGAAACAGGGGGAACAAGATATGAAAAAATTGTCAATTTTATTATTTGGACTCATTTTACTTCTTGCTGCATGTGGTGGCGGAAACAGTAATGGATCCTCTAATGAACCTGCAGAAAATGCAAATGGTTCAAGTGGAGAAGAAACAAAATCATATAAAATAGGGACTACACAAATTGTAGAGCACCCTTCGTTAGATGCAGCTACTCAAGGATTTAAAGATGCGATAAATGATTCTGGCTTAAAAGTTGAATTTGTTGATAACAATGCACAAAACGATCAAAGTATGAACGTTACAATTGCACAAAACTTAGTAAGTGAAAATGTTGATTTAATCTTTGCGAACTCGACACCATCTGCACAAGCTGCAAAAAGTGCAACAGGGGATATTCCAATCGTGTTTACATCAGTAACGGATCCTGTTGCAGCTGAGTTAGTAAGTTCTATGGAAGCACCTGGAGCAAACGTAACTGGAACTGTAGATTTACATCCTGAAACAATTGCAAACACTGTAAATTTCATTGTTGATGAGCTTGGTGTGAAAAAGGTAGGTACAGTTTATAACACTGGCGAGCAAAACTCAGTAGTTCAAATCGAACAAGTTAAAGCGTTGTTAAAAGAAAAGGGTGGAGAATTAGTTGAGGCTTCTGTAACGACATCTGCGGAAGTGAAACAAGCAACTGAATCTTTATTAGGTAAAGTAGATGCAATCTACATCATTACTGATAATACGGTAGTATCAGCACTTGCTTCTGTAGTTGATGTTGCAAATTCGAACAAACTTCCATTAATCGTTGGTGAATTAGACTCTGTAGCTGGCGGTGGTTTAGCTGCATTTGGATTCTCATACTATGATATCGGTTATGAAGCAGGGGAAATGGCAGTGAAGATCTTAAAAGGTGAAGCAACGCCAGCTGATATTCCAGCAGCATACCCAGCAAACTTAAAATTAGTAGTTAATAAATCAACTGCTGAAACAATCGGTATTGAAGTAAAAGATTCTTGGAACGCGGAGTTAGTAGAATAATAGAAAAGATCATTTTTTATACACTTTACACTTTAATGGTGTGAAGTGACGAAGTGGTGTTAAATTTTTAAAGAAGCAAGCAAGGAGATGATTCATCAATGTTTATAGCAATCTTTGGTTCAGTCGAGCAAGGAATCATCTATGCAATTATGGCACTCGGAGTGTATTTAACATTCCGAGTGTTAGATTTCCCAGATTTGACGGTTGACGGAAGCTTTGTAACAGGGGCAGCAACAGCAGCGATGATGATTGTGTTAGGTTATCACCCAATTTTGGCTACGTTAACAGCAATCGTTGCTGGATTTATTGCTGGATGTTTGACTGGTCTTTTACACACAAAAGGAAAAATCAACCCGCTACTATCTGGGATTCTAATGATGATTGCATTGTACTCTATTAATCTTCGAATTATGGGGTTATCCTCAGAAAATTCAATTGTAAAACCAAATATACAGTTACCAAGTAATGAAACAATATTTACGCAGTTCCAAGGTTTTTGGAGTTCTCTAGGTATCGATGATGCATTATCTGGTTTTGTGAAATCACTAGGTTCTGATACAGCTCCTGGAACGTGGGGGACTATTCTTGTTGTATTACTAATTACCATCCTTATTAAATTCATTGCGGATTGGTTCTTAAAAACAGAAGTTGGGTTAGCAATTCGCGCAACTGGTGATAACAAAAGAATGATTCGTAGTTTTTCTGCAAATACAGATCGTTACATTATTTTAGGTCTTGGATTATCCAACGCATTAGTTGCGTTTTCTGGAGCCTTAATCGCTCAGTATTCTAAATTCTCCGATGTAAACATGGGGATTGGGATGATTGTAATTGGTCTTGCATCCGTAATTATTGGTGAAGCGATCTTTGGTACGAAAACAATCTTTAGAGCAACACTAGCTGTTGTATTTGGTGCGATTATTTATCGTATCATTTATGCGCTAGCTTTACGTGTTCCTTGGTTAGATTCAAGCGATATGAAATTAATCACAGCAATCATTGTTATTTTAGCCTTAATCATTCCACAACTTGTTAGCAAGCAACGTGAGAAAAAGCGTAAGGAAAAACGTCGTGTTGAGCGTTTAGCACAGCAAAGAGAATTAGCAGCGCAGGGAGGGAATGACCTTGCTTAAACTAGAAGGAATTAATAAGATTTTCAATGAAGGTACACTGGATGAAAAGTCAGCTTTAAATAATATTAATTTGCAACTAGCACCTGGTGACTTTGTAACAGTGATAGGAAGTAACGGTGCAGGGAAATCAACGATGCTTAACATGATTTCTGGAGCATTAACTCCCGACTTTGGGGCAATTACCATTGATGGGAAAGAAGTAACGAAACTTCCTGAGTATAAGCGTTCCCAATACATTGGTCGTGTGTTTCAGGATCCTATGGCTGGAACAGCACCAACGATGACAATAGAAGAAAATTTAGCAATTGCTTATTCAAGAAATAAAAAGCGTAGTTTACGTTTTGGTGTAAACCGTGAGCGGAAAGACTTCTTCCGAACATCATTAGAGAAATTGCATTTAAATTTAGAAAACCGTTTAAATGCGAAGGTTGGACTTTTATCAGGTGGGGAACGTCAGGCGTTATCTTTATTAATGGCAACATTTACCCAACCGTCTATTCTATTGTTGGATGAACATACAGCAGCACTTGACCCATCCCGGGCGGAGTTAATTACAAACTTAACGAAGCAACTGGTTGAGGAAAACAACCTAACGACATTAATGGTTACCCACAACATGCAACAAGCAATCGACCTAGGCAACCGTTTGATTATGATGGATAAAGGTCAAATCATTCTAGAAATCGATGATGAAAAGAAACCAACCTTAACCATCCCAGACCTAATGCAAGAATTCGAGCACATCCGCGGCGAAAAAATGGCATCGGATAAGGCGTTGTTGGGGAGTTAATCAAATTCATTAAAAAAACTAAGAAATTAATATTTTTAGGCTGTAGAAGAAACCCACAGAGCATAAGGGTTTCTTCTTTTTTTATGGGTTTTCACAATATGCAAAAATATTGATTTACGGTATGAAAAGTAGTCATAATCAGGATTTCGGAATTCGCCATTATAAGTTTCTCAAATTAGAATATGAGAAAAGGGGGAATGAAATTTGATTGTTCTTGAACGAGTAATGCCTAGTAAATTGCGATTGCTTGAGGTTGTACTACGAAGATTAGCAGAAAGTGATATCGATTATCCAAAATATCAAGAGATGTTTTTCAAAATAAGAAAAGGATACATAGGGGAAACTCGATCAG